>JBFIJC010000360.1:0-3368 GCA_041600915.1 Nitrogeniibacter sp. | reverse complement strand
TGCGGGCCTGAAAGAACGCGTACACGAGATTCTCGACAAGCACGGCCTTGAATACACGCTGGACTGGAACCTGTCCGGCCAGACCTTCCTCACGCCGCGCGGCACGCTGGTTGACGCGGTAACGCGCGCCATCGCCACCGAGTGCGGCATTGCGGCCGAGATCTCCACCACCGGGGGCACCTCCGACGGGCGCTTCATCGCGCGCATCTGCGATCAGGTGGTCGAATTCGGCCCGGTCAACGCCACCATCCACAAGATCGATGAATGCATCGCCCTCGATGCCATCGATCCGCTCTCTGCGGTCTATGCCCGCTGCCTTGAAAACCTGCTACTGACACCGACCCGATGAGCCACGAAGAACACGATCACGACCACGAAGACCACGAGCACAGCGGCCCCCTGGTCGAACTGGTCACCCTGCGCGACTGGCTGCGCTACGCCGTCACCCGCTTCAACCGTGCGCAACTGTTTTTCGGCCACGGCACCGACAACGCCTGGGACGAAGCGGTCTACCTGATGCTGCACACGCTGGCCCTGCCGCTCGACCGGCTCGAGCCCTTCATGGACGCCTGCATTCCGCTGGAAGAGCGCGTGACACTGCTTGAGGTCATCGAGCGCCGTGTCGACTCGCGCATGCCCGCCGCCTATCTCACCGGCGAAGCCTGGCTGGCGGGCTATCGCTTCAAGGTCGATCCGCGCGTCATCGTGCCGCGCTCCTACTTTGCCGCCCTGCTGGCCGAGGGCCTCGCGCCATGGATTGAGGACCCCGAAGCCATCACCCGCGTCGCTGACGTATGCACCGGCTCTGCGTGCCTGGCCATCATGTTGGCGCACACCTTTCCGAATGCCGAGGTCGACGCAGTCGATCTGTCGGCCGATGCCCTGGCCGTGGCCGCCGACAACGTGGCCGACTATGGTCTGGAGGCGCAAGTGCATCTGCATCAGGGCGATGCCCTCGCTCCGCTGGCCGGACAGCGCTACGACCTGATTCTCAGCAATCCGCCCTATGTCACCGCCGAGGCGATGGCCGCGCTGCCCGCCGAGTACCGCCACGAACCCGAAATGGCGCTGGCCGCCGGCGACGACGGGCTCGATGTGGTCCGCTCGCTGATCGCTCAGGCCCGCGCACATCTCAATCCGGGCGGTCTGTTGATGGTCGAAGTGGGCCACAACCGTCATCTGGTCGAAGCGGCCTTCCCCGACCTCCCGCTGATCTGGCTCGCTGACGATCAGGCCGAAGACATGATCTTCATGCTGCGCGAGGACGAGCTGCCGTGAGTCTGCGGGGAAACCGCGGCCCTGAAGATCCGGCGTGATATGACGACAAGAAGCGCCTCGGTGAGGGTCGTCATCCCATGAAGCTTGGCCGGTTCGCACCGACGCGCCTGCGCATGGCTTTGATCGGACTGGTTATTGCAGTCCAAAGCCTGGTGATCGCTGGCGTCGCGTGGGCGAGCTGGCAATGGTTCAACGCAGCGCCCGCCCTTACGTCGGCCGACCATGCCGGCTACTTTCAGCGCATGTTTCTGGTCGGCCTGGCGGCCGTCATTCTGTCGGGACTGCTGATTGCACTGGCCACGGAACCCGTCGTCCGCCGCCTTCAGCGCCTCCGGGAGGCAGGCAACCGCTTCGCCAAAGGGCAGCTCAAAGTGCGCATCAAGGATGACGCGCAAGACGAAATCGGCGAGCTCGGCCGCAGTTTTGACCAGATGGCCGATCAGCTCGCCCATCAGTTCAAGCGGATGCGTGGCAAAGACGCCCGGCTGTCGCTCGTCATCGAAGGCAGCTCGGACGGCATCTGGGATTGGGATCTGCTCGCCAACGAGGTGTATTTCTCACCCCGTTTCCGCAAGCTGCTCGGCTACACCGACGAAGCGGAATTTCGACGCGGCTTCTTCTTCTCGACCGCGTTACACCCCGACGACCGGGATCGTGTGCTATCCGCCCAATACGCCCACCTCGAACACAAATCACCGTTCGACGAGTCCTATCGCCTGCGCTGCCGGGACGGCAACTACCGCTGGTTCCGCGGGCGCGGCCAGGCGCGCTGGAACAAAGAAGGTAAGGCCGACCGTTACGCGGGCTCAATCACCGACATCCAGGCGCAGAAAGAGTCCGAGGCCGCGCGGCGCGAAAGCGAAGAGCGCCTCTATTACGCCATCCGCGGCTCATCGGACGGCATCTGGGACTGGAACCTGCGCCTCAACCGCTACTACATGTCGCCGCGCTACAAGCAGTTGCTCGGCTATCGAGATGACGAGCTGCCCAATCAGCGGGAGCGCTTCCTGGCATTGATTCACCCCGACGACCGCGAGCGAATCGAATCGGCGGTGAGCACGCACTTCAGCACGCGTGAGCCCTACGACATTCCCTGCCGGCTCCGCCATAAAGACGGCAGCTATCGCTGGTTCCGTCACCGCGGCGAGGCGGTCTGGGATGAGGCCGGCGAGGTTGTCCGTTTTGCCGGCGCCAGCAGCGACATCACCGAGCAACGCCAGGCACAGGAGAGCATTCGCGCCTTGCTGACCGAGAAGCAGGCGATTTTTGACAACGTTCCGGTTGGCATCGTGTTTGTCGAAAACCAGCGCATTGCCAACAGCAACCAGCGCTTTCTCGAATGGTTCGCGCCAGCCGGCGAATCGGTTTCGGGCGAGCCCCTGTCGCAACTCGGCCTGCAAAGCCTCCATCTCGACCCCGGTGAATCGCAAATGACCCGCGAGATGCAGCTTGCCCGCCATGATGGCTCGCGCCGCTGGTTTTACGTCACAGGTCGCTTGATCAAGGCCGACGACCCGGAGGCCGGCGCCTTGTGGATTTTCGCCGACACCACCGACCTCAAAACCACCAGCGCCGCCTTGCGCGACGCCCACGGTTTGTCCGACGCAGTGGTCAAGAGCCTGCCGGGCGTGTTCTTCCTGCTCGAAGCCAGCGGACGCATCCTGCGCTGGAACCACAACCTCGAGAACGTGACCAACACCCCCGCCGACCGGATGGAGCATCTCATCATCCGGAGCCTGTTCCACCCGGACGACCGCCTCGCATTTCAGGGCGCCCTGATGCAGGCCTTGCGCACCGAGCACGCCACCATCGAGGCGCGCCTGAGCGCTGCCGACGAGCATGGCATTCCACACGTGTTCACCATCATTCGTGTCGAACTCCAGGGCGTAAGCCATCTGGTTGGCGTTGGCGTAGACATCAGCGAACGCCTTGCTGCCGAGCAGGAAGTGCAGGCGCTCAACACCGCGCTCGAGACACGCGTGCGCGAACGCACGGCCGAGCTCACGGTCGCCAATCAGGAACTGGAATCCTTCAGCTACTCGGTGTCTCACGACCTGAGCGCGCCGCTGCGGGGCATTGACGGCTTCTCG
>JBFIJC010000359.1:0-3382 GCA_041600915.1 Nitrogeniibacter sp. | reverse complement strand
TTTCCAGCGCGTACTGACCGACAATGGCTCATGCTACAAGTCCAGAAAATTCAAGCGCTTATGCCGACGCCTTCGATTGAAGCACTTGCGCACCAAGCCATACACGCCACAGACCAACGGAAAAGCGGAGCGCTTTATTCAAACCGCCCTGCGCGAGTGGGCCTACGCCCGATCCTACGAATCCTCGGATCAGCGTGCCGCCCACTTGCCAATCTGGTTGCATCAGTACAACTGGCACCGACCACACGCCAGCTTGAAGTATCTACCGCCGATCAGCCGGCTACCGAATGCGAATAACCTGGTGGGTTTACACAGCTAGGCAAAGAAACACGGCCCGCTTTCGCGTCGCCTGCGGCGATTCCCGCCCTGCGGTGGTGTCGGGCGGGGTGCTTCGCGAACTCGCCCTTCGGGCTCAAACAAGCGAAGCCCCTTTTTCCGCCCGCCACCGCCTCCGGTTGGCGCGGCAGAGGGCGGATCAGTCGTGCCCGAATCGGCCAGTCGTGGTGATTTTGTAGGGTGGATGGCTTGCCACCCACCAGGCAGCGTTTGTCGTCCGGCACAATGGTGGGTTGGAGCGACGGCGAAGCCGAGCCCGCGCGCCCATCCCCTTCTGTGCCGCCGAACGAAGCCCGGGGACGGCGGGAATTGTCGTGTCGCCTGTCTGAGCCCGAAACGGGCGAGTTTGCGACACGACCCGCCGCCACCGGGCGCAGTGAGGGCACCGGCGAAGCCGGCGGTACAGCGGGGGCGGATCGACGCGTCCTTTCTTGTCGCCACAAGAAAGGAAGTCGCCCGCCGGGGCGAGACCCGGCCAACGGCTGTCACCAACGGGCACCCAAGAAACCGGCCACGCGGTGCCGAAACCGCTCTCCACTTTCCGATGGGCGTTACGTTTTTTGGCTTCGCCGACTCCCCCCCATCGGTTAGAATGGCGGCTTTGTCGCTTTCACCCATCCCCCCATGCAGTTCGCCGGTTTTTCCCTGCCGAATAATCTGTTTGTCGCACCCATGGCGGGCGTGACGGACCGGCCTTTCCGCCAGTTGTGCAAGCGACTGGGCGCAGGCTTGGCGGTGTCGGAGATGGTGTCGTCGAACACGCTGCTTTACGCGACCGACAAGACCCGCCGGCGCACCGACCACACCGGCGAGACCGAGCCGATTTCGGTGCAGATCGCCGGCGCCGACCCCGAACTGATGGCGCAGGCCGCGCGCTTCAACGCCGACAACGGCGCGCAGATCATCGACATCAACATGGGCTGCCCGGCAAAAAAGGTGTGCAACAAGGCGGCCGGCTCGGCGCTGATGCGTGACGAAGCCCTGGTGGCGCAGATTCTTGCCGCCGTGGTCGCCGCCGTGCCCGACACACCGGTCACGCTCAAGATGCGCACCGGCTGGGATCGCGACAACCGCAACGCGCCCCACCTCGCCCGCATCGCCGAAGACTGCGGCATCCGCGCGCTGGCCATCCATGGCCGCACCCGCGAAGACAAGTACATGGGCAATGCCGAGTACGACACCATTGCCGCCATCAAAATGGCCGTCGGCATTCCGGTGATTGCCAATGGCGACATCGATTCGCCCGAAAAAGCCGCCGCCGTGCTGCGCCACACCGGCGCCGATGGCGTGATGATTGGCCGCGCCGCCCAGGGCCGGCCGTGGATTTTCCGTGAGATTGCGCACTACCTCGCGACCGGAAAGACGCTGGCGCCGCCGCCGGTGGCCGAGATTCGCGACATATGCCGCAGCCATCTCGACGATTTGTACGCATTCTATGGCGAGTGGTCCGGCGTGCGCATCGCGCGCAAGCACATCGCCTGGTACACCAAGGGCCTGGCCGGCGCGCATGTGTTCCGCCAGGCCATGAACACCGAAGACAGCGTGGCCGGGCAACTGGCCGCTGTTGATCATTTCTTTACACAGCTCAGTCATCAGGGTGTCACGGTGCATTACCAGGCATCCTGTTTCGAGGAACTGGCCGCATGAGCCAACATAACGAAATCGCCAGCGCCGTCACGCGCACGCTCGACCAATACTTCAAGGACCTGGACGGCGAATCGCCGGTCGCGCTGCACGACCTGGTCATCCGCAGCGCCGAACGCCCGATGCTGGAATTTGTCCTGCGTCAGACCGACGGCAACCAGACCGTCGCCGCCCAGCTCCTCGGCATCAACCGCAATACCCTGCGGCGCAAACTGACCGAATACGATCTTCTCTAAACCAATCGCCGCAAGGCGCGTCCCCCACATGCAAATTTCCACTGCCCTGATCAGCGTCTCCGACAAGACCGGCGTCGAAGCCTTCGCCCGCGAACTGAACCAGCTCGGCGTCAAGCTGCTGTCGACCGGCGGCACCGCCAAACTGCTGCGCGATGCCGGCCTGCCGGTCACCGACGTGTCGGACCACACCGGCTTCCCCGAAATGCTCGACGGCCGGGTCAAGACGCTGCATCCGACGGTGCACGGCGGCATCCTCGCCCGCCGCGACCTGGCCGAGCACATGGACACCATCGCCGGCGCCGGCATTGAGCGCATCGATCTGGTGGTGGTCAACCTCTACCCCTTCGCCCAGACCATCGCCAAGCCCGACTGCTCGCTCGAAGACGCCATCGAAAACATCGACATCGGCGGCCCGACCATGGTCCGCGCGGCGGCCAAGAACCACGGCAACGAAGCCGGCGGTGTCGGCGTGCTGACCGATGCCGAGGACTACGCCCCGGTGCTGGCCGAGATCAAGGCCAACGGCGCCCTGTCAGCCAAGACCCGCTTCGCCCTGGCAGTGAAAGCCTTCACCCACACCGCCCGCTACGACAGCGCCATCTCCAACTACCTGACCGCGCTGGCCGAGGACGGCAGCCGCATGGCCTACCCCGATCGCCTGCAACTGGCCTTCGACAAGGTGCAGGACCTGCGCTACGGCGAGAACCCGCACCAGAGCGCCGCCTTCTACCGCGAGCCCAATGCCGCCGAAGGTGGCGTGGCCGGCTACACCCAGTTGCAGGGCAAGGAGCTGTCCTACAACAACATCGCTGACGCCGACGCGGCCTGGGAGTGCGTCAAGGCTTTCAATACCACCGCCTGTGTCATCGTCAAGCACGCCAACCCCTGCGGTGTGGCTCTCGGCCTGTCGCCGCTCGAAGCCTACAAAAAGGCCTTCTCGACCGACCCGACCTCGGCCTTCGGCGGCATCATCGCTTTCAACTGCGTGGTCGACGCGGCCGCGGCCGAAGCGGTCAGCGCCCAGTTCCTCGAAGTGCTGATCGCCCCGGCCTACACCGACGAAGCCCTCGCCCTGCTGCTCGCCAAGAAAAACGTCCGCGTGCTCACCTGCCCGATGGGCTCGGGCGACGGCGCGCTCGACTACAAACGCGTCGCCGGCGGCCTGC
>JBFIJC010000358.1:0-3400 GCA_041600915.1 Nitrogeniibacter sp. | reverse complement strand
GCCGCCGCCGTCGGGCAACAACTTAACGCCTTGATGGCACGCGGCGGCGCCCGGCAAGACACCGCCGCGCTGATCACCGTGCTCGAAGCCATGGCACCGCAGGACAGGAGGACGACCGAATGACCCCCATCACTCGCCGCACCGCACTCGTCGCATTGGCCACCCTCGGCCTGGCCGCCTGCGCCAGCTTGCCGCTCAACATGAAACCGCCCGAAGTCTCGGTGTCGGATTTGCGCCTGATTGACGTCGGCCTTCTTGAGCAACGCTTCGGCCTCAGTCTGCGGGTGCTCAACCCCAACGACGCCGAGATCCCGGTCGACGGCCTGAGCTTCACCGTCGAACTCAACGGCAAGCCTTTCGCCAAAGGGGTGAGCAACCAGGCCGTCACCGTGCCACGACTCAGCGAAGCCATGCTGGAGGTCGAAGCCGTCAGCTCGCTCTCCGGCCTGCTGCGCCAGTTCGGCGCCATGTCCAAGGGGCAGGAGCGGATCGACTACCGGATTCACGGCACGCTCTACACCGGCAACCTGTTCGGTGGCGTGCCCTTTGACCAGAAGGGCGAGGTGGATTTTGCCGATTTGGGGCTGCCGTCGGGGACGAGCCGGTTCTAGTGCAGCCGGTGCACGAACTTAAGCACCGATTGCCGGTAGGCGTCGTGGTGGCCATGGTCTTTGGCGGTGTGATAGCCGTTGTTCTATTGGCTTTGTACTTACTAAGAGAGGCTCCGAGTGAGGCAGCCTAGTGTGTTGCGCGGTGCTCAACTGAGAATCGTGCTGGCCGGTTGGTCAATGTATATCCACCCAATCAGACGGCTGGCATGCGAGGGCATGGGGCGTTACGATGTGAGTGCTATTGAGAGGATGGTTTTGTGGGCTTCGGGTGGCGGACGTTGGCCGGGTCTCGCCCCGGCGGGCGACCTACTTTCTTGCTTGTGCAAGAAAGATAGGCAAAGAAGCACACCCCACTGTCGTGGCCCTTCGGGCTCCCCTCCCTCCGCAAGCACAGGGCGGGCAGCTTCGCAAACTCGCCCTGCGGGCTCAGACAGCGAAGCCGCTTTTTTCCGCCCCGCACTTGCTGCGCTCGGCACGACAGAGGGGAATGGGGTGCCCGCCGGCAACAGCGGAAACGACAGGGGGGGCGTCGGGCGGGTTTCAACCCGCCAATGGCCTGTGAACGAATACCGATGGCGGGTTGAAACCCGCCCTACGAAGCGCCCCCCGGGCGGGCGAGGGCGAAGCCGAGCCTGCGTGCCTCTCCCCTTCTGTGCCGCCGAACGGAGAACGGCGACGGCGGGAATTGTCGTGTCGCCTGTCTGAGCCCGCAGGGCGAGTTCGCGACACGACCCGCCGGCGCCGGGCGTAGAGAGGGCACCGGCGAAGCCGGCGGCACAGTCGGGGGCGTTTTCTTGATGACTTCTTTGTCGCGACAAAGAAGTCATTCGCCCGCCGGGGCGAGACCCGGCCAACGAATGGACGAAGTCAGTTCAACGGTTGATGGACGACGAACAAAACAGGCCGCGACCGACCCGGCCGCCATTTCTCACGCATGCCCCACATCCGGCAAACCAAACATCCGCGCTGCCCGCAGCCCTTTGAGCAGGGCGTTCATATCCCCCGCCGGCAGCGGCCGGCTGCACAGGTAGCCCTGGTAGGCGTCGCAGGCCCAACCGCGCAGCATGCGCAGTTGGCCCGCGGTTTCGACGCCTTCGGCGAGTACTTGAATGCGCAGGGTGTGGGCCATGGCGATGATGGTTTCGGCGATGGCGGCGTCGTCGGGTTCGGTTTCGATGTCGGCGATGAAGGAGCGGTCGATCTTGAGCCGGTCGATGGGGAAGCGCTTGAGGTAGGCGAGGCTGGAGTAGCCGGTGCCGAAGTCGTCAACGCCGATCATGACACCGAGGCGCTTGGCGGCGTCGAGTACGTCGGCGGTGAGCTCGGGGTTGCGCATGATCAGCGATTCGGTCAGCTCGAGTTCAAGGTGGCTGGGCGGCAGGCCGGTGTCCTTGAGGGCTTCGGCGACGGTGTCGAGCAGGCTGGCTTCGTCGAACTGGCGGGCCGAGAGGTTGACGGCCATGGGTACGTCGATGAGGTGTTTGTTGCGCCAGGCCTGGGCCTGAGCGCAGGCGGTTCGCAGCGCCCAGGTGCCGATGGGCACGATCAGGCCGCTGTCTTCGGCGACGGGTATGAAGTCGTCGGGGTCTACAGGGCCTTCCTCGGGGTCGTTCCAGCGCAGCATGGCTTCGACGCCGATGAAGTCGCCGGAGGCGATGTCGACCTGCGGCTGGTAGTAGAGCTCGAACTCTTGGCGCTCGAGTGCGCGGCGCAGGCGGTTTTCGAGGGTCAGTCGGGTGGAAACGAGCTTGGACAGGCGCGATTCGTAGAACTGGTAGTTGTTCCGGCCGGCGTCTTTGGCGTGGTACATGGCCGCGTCGGCGTGCTGGATGAGGGTGTCGGCGGTGCTGCCGTCGTCGGGGTAGATGGCGATGCCGATGCTGGGCGTGACGGTGAGGCGGTGACCCTTGATGTCGAAGGGCGCACCGAGCGCCTCGACGATGCGCTCGGCCACTTCGGCGGCTTGTTCGCGGCTCTCGAGCTCGGGCAGCACGACGATGAATTCGTCGCCGCCCATGCGTGCGACCGTGTCCTGTTCGCGCACGCAGTGCTGGAAGCGGCCGGAGACGGCCTTGAGCAGTGCGTCGCCGGCTTGGTGGCCGAGCGAGTCGTTGACGTTCTTGAAGCGGTCAAGGTCGAGAAAGAGCACGGCCAGCGATTGATCGAAGCGGCCGGCGGCTTCAAGGGCCGATGCGAGTCGCAGGCCGAGCAGACTGCGGTTGGGCAACTCGGTGAGCGGGTCGAAATGGGCCAGATGCAGGATGCGGGTTTCGGCAGCCTTGCGGTGGGTGATGTCGGAGGCGATGGCCAGATAGCCGGTGATTCGACCGTCTTGTGCGTCGAGCAGCGGGGAGACGGACACGGCGGCGGGCACGTTCTGGCCGTCGGCGCGGGTGAGCTCCAGCTCGACCGGCTCGTTTGAGGCGAGCCCGCGGGCGGTTTCGAGCACGGCGGTAAAGCCACGTTTTCCGGTCGCCTTCTCCATGCGCGCCAGGGCGGCGGTGTTAATGAAGTCGATCGGGGTGCGCTTGCCAATCACCGTGTCGGCGGTGCAGCCGAGCATGTTCTCGGCGGCGGGGTTGAAGACCCGGACGATGCCGTCGGTGTCGGTGAGGACGATGGCGTAGTCGGCGCTGTGCAAAATGGCTTGTTGCAGCGTGGTGCTGGTGCGCAGTGCGGCTTCGGAGGCGGTGCGCTGTGCGACTTCGGCCTGCAGCGTGGCGTTGGTGTCGGCCAGAATGCGGTTGGTGGCGGCCAGCTCTGCCGTGCTGCTGCGAACGCGGTCGCGG
>JBFIJC010000357.1:0-3424 GCA_041600915.1 Nitrogeniibacter sp. | reverse complement strand
GGCGAATACACCATCAGGTGCGTCTGGTAGCCGAAGGGGATCAGGAAGCCGGCGCTGGCGCCATAGGCGACCAGCATCACGAAGGGGGTCGGGTCGGCGCCGAAGGCGTTTGCCGTGGAGAGCGCGATGGGGAACGCAAGCGCAGCGGCGGCGTTGTTGGTGACCACTTCGGTGAGGATGACGGTCATCAGGTAGATGCCGATGAACGCGCCCCAGACGCCCAGGTCGCCAAAGGTGTGGGCGACAAATCCCGAGATGATGGCGGCGCCCCCCGAGGATTCGAGCACTTGCGCGATGGCCAGCGCGGCGCCGATGACCAGAATCAGCTCAAACGGAAAGCGTCGGCGAATTTCAGCCATCGAGAGCAAGCCGCTGGCCAGAAAGGCGCCCAGCAGTATCAGCAGCCCGGCAAACAGTGGAAGCACGTTGGCGGCAGCGGCGATGATAACGCTGGCGAAGCCTCCGACCACCCAACGGGTTTGCGGATTGGTCAGCCTGGGGTGCAGTGGCGCACCACCGACCCGGTGGAAATTGCGCGCCAGATTGCGGTGTTGCGCAAAGTCAGCGCCGGCGGCCAGCAGCAGGGCGTCGCCCACCTTGAGGGGGATCCTCCCCAGCTGCCCCGTCAGGCGCTTGTCGCCCCGGCGGATGCCGACTACGCCGGCGTCGAACATGGTGCGGAAGTCCACCTCGCGCAAGGTCCGGTTGGCGAGTTCCGAGTCGCTGGAAATCACCACTTCGACCAGGTTGGAGCGCAGCAGGTCGTCTGCCCGCGTCCCGAATACCTGCAGGCCGGGGAAGCGGTCGATGACCTGCATCTTTTCGACTTCGCCGGTGAAGATCAGCACATCGTCGGCGTGCAGGATTTCTTCGGGTGATACCGGTGAAATCAGCCGTCCGTCCCGCAGAATCTCGACCAGAAACAGTCCGTCGAGGTTGCGCAAACGGTTCGCTTCGATGCTGCGATTGATCAGCGGTGAGCCGGCCGTCAGGCGTGCCTCCAGAAAGTAGCCCTTACGAGCGCCGCCATCGTCACCGGTGCGTATCGGCAGCCAGCGTGCGACCAGCGTCAGGCAAATGATGCAGGCCAAGGCGACCGGCACGCCGACAGTCGTCATCTGAAACATCGAAATCGATGGCAGACCGGCGCG
Organism: Nitrogeniibacter sp.; assembly: GCA_041600915.1. Classification (GTDB taxonomy): domain Bacteria; phylum Pseudomonadota; class Gammaproteobacteria; order Burkholderiales; family Rhodocyclaceae; genus Nitrogeniibacter. The sequence continues at coordinate 2,273 of JBFIJC010000357.1, read as the reverse complement.
CTCGGCAAAGGAGTTGACCACCAGATTGGTGGATGTGCCCACCAGCGTGGTAATGCCGCCAAGCACCGCTGCGTAGGACAGCGGCAGCAGCAGGCGCGAAGCCGCATGGTGACGCTGGCGCGAGATGGTGCCGAGCAAGGTGCTGACCACGGCGGTGTTGTTGAGAAAGGCTGAGCATACGGCGGTCATGAGGCACAGCCGGAATGTGGCCATGCGCTCGCTGCCTTTGAGGAGCGTGTCTGAAAAGCGCTCGATGAGCGGTGCGCGCTCTAAAACAAGCGATATCAGCAGCAAGAGGAGCAATACGGCCAGCCCGGGATTGGCGTAGCTCTCGAGGAGTTCGCGCTCGCTGATCAAACCCAGCAGATGGTATCCGCCAGCCCAGCCGCAGAACAGAAGCGCCGGCGACAGGCGACCATGCACCAAAAGGGCGACCAGCAAGGCCAGTGACAGGAGAACCCAGGTGGCGGTCATGGCCGGGCAGTGTGCCGATTAATCCGTGGTGCCGGCGGCGACAAAATGCGGGTTGGCGAAGTCGGGTTTGCCGTAGCCCAGCGGGCTGCCGTCGGTGCGGGTGAGTTTCCCGCCGGCGGCCGAGAGCACCGCGTGGCCGGCGGCGATGTCCCATTCCATGGTGCGCCCGAGGCGCGGGTAGAGATCGGCTTCGCCTGCGGCGACCAGGCAGATCTTGAGCGAGGAGCCGGCCCCGCGCAGTTCGGCCACTTTGCGTCCGGCGAGGAAGGCGTCGAGCGCCGTGGCGTCACCGTGCGAGCGGCTGGCGACGACGGTGAGACCTTCGGGCGGTACACGGCGCACGGTGATGGGGCGGCGTCCGTCAGCGTCTTCGATGAAGCTGCCATGGCCGACCGCGCCGGCAAACAGGCGGCCGAGCGCGGGCGCCAGAACGACACCGACCGTCGGTTGGCCGTTTTCGATCAATGCGATGTTGACGGTGAATTCACCGTTGCGGCTGATGAACTCTTTGGTGCCGTCGAGGGGGTCGACCAGCCAGAAACGTGTGCCAACCTCCGGGATCTCGCCCGCAGCGACGGCTTCTTCAGCCACGATGGGGGTGTCGGGAAGCAGGGCAGCAAGTGCCGGCAGGATCAGTGCCTCGGCGCGCTCGTCGGCCTCGGTGACTGGCGATTGGTCGGCTTTGCCGCGCACGGAAAAATCGGAGCCATAGATCGTCATGATCAGCTCGCCGGCGTTGCGGACGATGGGCAGCAAGCGTTCGAGCAGGGCGAGACGATCAAGCATTCGGGCACTCCGGGGCGGGTGGGTCAGGTTTAAGCAAGAATCGTCAGCTTGGCGACGGTGCAGTTAATTATTTAACACTGAGTCCGGACAAATAAATGTTTAATATATCACCATGCCCCTTCGATTGAATCACTGATGGCCCAGAGACTGACTGGTGACGCACTGAATCAGGCCCGACGGCGGGCGGTTGAGCTGCGTCGACAGGGGCGAACGCTGGCCGAGGTGTCGGCGGCAACCGGTTTGTCGGTGCCGACGGTGATTGCGGCGGCCAAGGCGTTTGCCCAAGGCGGCTGGGCGGGCGTTGATGTCCGCCCGCAGGGCCGACCGCTTGGCAGCGGTCGGGCAATCGAAAAAGCGGTTGAGCCAGAGGTGCGCGAAGCGTTCTTGGCGAGTTCGCCAGAATCGGCGGGTGAGTCCGGCGGGTTGTGGCAGCATCAGGCGGTGGCCCGCTGGCTGGTGCGCCGGTTTGGCATCGACCTGGGTGAGCGCACGGTGGCGCGCTATGTGGCGAGCTGGGGCATTGATCCGCTCGACTGGCAGACGATTTTGCGCGATTCGGCCATCAGCAACTCGATCGAGGCTGAGGCGCTTGAGCCGCGCGCGCGGTTTTGGTGTGGCGAGCATCGTCTGGACGTGGCGCGGACGGCATTGTTTGCACGGGGCCCGAGGGGCCGCTTGTATTGGCGGGTTGTGGCCTTGCCGCTTCAGGCGCCCGATGTGGTCGATTTTCTGGAGCGACTGTGCGCGCTGGCCGGCCGGCCATTGCAAGTGCATTGGGTGGGTGCCGACCTGGCACAGGTCGGGCCGGTGGCTGCTTGGCTGTCGGTTAATGCCGAGCGTCTGGTGCTGGTACGCCACCGCGTGCCCGAGGCGCAGCCGGCCCTGTCGTATGATTCGAACAACGCGGCGTCGGCGCAATCGGCCGGCGGCGATCAACACGGTTTTGGCAAGAGGACAACAATGACATTGACCCATTTGCAACGGCTAGAGGCCGAGAGCATCCACATCATGCG
>JBFIJC010000356.1:0-3425 GCA_041600915.1 Nitrogeniibacter sp. | reverse complement strand
TTACGGCACCACAGACGGCGACCGCGAGGTCGCCGTTTTTCGTCGACCCATCGCAACGCCGGCAAGGCAGCGATCGCGGTAGACTGCCGCAGTCCCGATCGCCAGCGACTCTGCCATGCCGCGCCTCTCGCCCCACCCCCGCCATCCCGCGCCGCCCGGCCTGCTGCTCAACGCCAACGCGCGTCTTGATACAGCCACCGGCCTGCATCTGCGCTACGTCATCACGGGGCCGATCAAGCGCCTCGCCATTCCCGCGCTACGACTGGCCAGCCCGGCCGACAATCTGTGGCAGCACACCTGCCTCGAAGCCTTCGTCGCCCTCGGTGGCGCGGCGGCCTACCGTGAATTCAATTTCTCGCCCTCGCGTCAATGGGCGGTGTATGACTTCGACAACTACCGGCAACGCAGCGCTACGCACTCCCCGCGCTGGTCGGCAGACATCCGCGTCGCGCACGACACCGGCACGCTGTCAGTAGACGTGAAACTCCCGGCCCGCCTGTTGCCTGCCGAAGGCACGCAGCCGCTACAGATTGGCCTCACCGCCGTGCTCGAAGCCACCGACGGCCAGCTCTCCTACTGGGCGCAGCGCCACCCCGCCGCCCAGCCCGATTTCCATCACCGCGAAAGCTTCGCGCTGATGCTCAACGTGGAACCCACCGCATGAAATTCGGCATCGACCGCCTCATCACCGAACCCGCCCTGCGCCGCCCGCTCGCCGGCAAACGCATCGCCCTGCTCGCCCACCCGGCTTCGGTCACGGCTGACCTCACCCACAGCCTCGACGCCCTCGCCGCGCTGCCCGACCTGAATCTCACCGCCGCCTTCGGCCCCCAGCATGGCCTGCGCGGCGACAAGCAAGACAACATGATGGAGTCGCCCGACTTCACCGACCCCGCCCACGGCATCCCCGTCTTCAGCCTCTACGGCGAAGTACGCCGCCCCACCGACGCCATGATGGCCAGCTTCGACGTGCTGCTGGTCGACCTGCAAGACCTCGGCTGCCGCATCTACACCTTCATCACCACCCTGCGCTACGTGCTCGAAGCCGCCGCCGCGCATGGCAAGGCCGTGTGGATCCTCGATCGCCCCAACCCCGCCGGCCGCCCGGTCGAAGGCCTCACCCTGCGCGCCGACTGGGAAAGCTTCGTCGGCGCCGGCGCCATGCCCATGCGCCACGGCCTCACCATGGGCGAGATGGCGCGCTGGTTTGTGGCCACCCTCAAGCTCGATGTCGACTGCCAGGTCATCCCCATGACCGGCTGGCAGCCCGACGCCGCCCCCGGCTACGGCTGGCCGACCGGCGAGCGCAGCTGGGTCAACCCCAGCCCCAACGCCCCCAACCTCTCCATGGCCCGCACCTACGCCGGCACCGTCATGCTCGAAGGCACCACCCTCTCCGAAGGCCGCGGCACCACCCGCCCCCTCGAAATCTTCGGCGCCCCCGACCTCGACGCCGCCGCCCTGCTGCGCGACATGCACGCCCTCGCCCCGCAGTGGCTGCAAGGCTGCCGCCTGCGCGAATGCTGGTTCGAACCGACCTTCCACAAGCACGCGGGCACGCAGTGTCATGGGGTGCAGATTCATGTCGACGATGGTGCCTACCAGCACGAGCGCTTCCAGCCCTGGCGGCTGCAGGCGCTGGCCTTCAAGGCCGTACTTCGGCAGCGGGCGGACTATCCGCTGTGGCGGGATTTTGCCTACGAGTATGAATACGACCGGCTGGCGATTGACCTGATCAACGGGTCGCCGTTATTGCGGGGGTGGGTTGAGGATGCTTCTTCTACGGCCGCCGATTTGGACGCGCTGACGACGCCGGATGAGGCGGCCTGGCGGGAGGCTCGGATTCCGTTCTTGTTGTATTGATTTTGGCGGAGGCTCGTTATTGCGGTGCCTTCGGCTTGTGTTCGTTGGCCGGGTCTCGCCCCGGCGGGCGACCTACTTTCTTGCTCGTGCAAGAAAGCTAGGCAAAGAAGCACGGCCCGCTTTCGCGCCCCTGCGGGGTTCCCGCCCTACGGACGCACCGGGCGGGGTGCTTCGCAAACTCGCCCTTCGGGCTCAAACAGCGAAGCCCCTTTTTCCGCCCGGCACATCCTCCGGTTGGCGCGGCAGAGGGCGAAAATCTCTTACCCAATTCGGCTCTATGTGGCATTCTTCACGGGTCGCCGGCAAGTTGATCTGGCACCTCTATTCAGCAAGGCTTTTTGTTGACTCTCAAGGTCTACCTCCAGTCTTTTGTTGTTCACGCCACAAGGAAAATGTCATGGATAGCAGACTGTTTCGTGTCTATATGCGGACCCAAGACCATGAACTTGTTCGCGAGCTGATCGTAACCGCTCCCGACGAGGAATTGGCAGTTGAACGGGCTTACGAGCATGTGAAAGCCGCGAACCGTGGAAAAGGTGATCGCAGCAAGGAGGAATCAGAAAATCTCACCGAGGTGCTTGCCGTCGTACCGACCAGCAAGCCCCACTGTCTGCGGATCAGTGAGATGCCTGCAGCCGCAGTGCGCCAGATTGTCGATTCCCTGACCGCCGCTGAACGATAGACCTGCGGAGATCTTCCATGCCTCGAGTGATCTATTACGCAATCGTTCCAGAACTCCCCACTCGCGCTCCTGATCATCTTTTCTATCAGGACAAGAAAAACGAGCTTCATGTTAGTCCGCACCTCCGACTATCTGGTCACTCTGCTATGGCACATATTGGGACAAAGGAGCTTGCCGAACGATTCGCGGAAGCGTGCGCCCCCATCTTTCAGAAGAGATACGGCAATCAAACCGCCCTTCATGTGGTGCAGTGGGAAGCAACCACGAGTCACCATCTGGACGCCCGTATCAGGAAGGATACGGAGATAATTCAGAAAAGACTTGAAACGGGCAATCTCTCACCAAACAAGGCACCGTGAGAATTAAGTGACAGCTCGGGGGGGATCATGAAAGGGTACCGAACCTCCGCTTGGGCCGATTTCCGGCGAAAGGTGATTGAATGCGATGGCGGCTCATGCCGTCGCTGCGGGCGCAAGAAAATCGACGGAATCTCCCGTCACGTTCACCACAAACAGTATCTTCCGGGGCGCAAGCCTTGGGACTATCCCTTAGACGCATGTGAGACCCTCTGCGGCGGTTGCCACGCCGCCGAACATGGGATAGCGCGCGTAGGGTGCAATAACCGAAGGGCATTGCACCATTTTTAACCGCTGCTCGGTGCAATACGGCTGCGCCTATTGCACCCTACGAACTGACGGTTTTCCGCAAGGGCGATGGCGAAGCCGAGCCCGCGCGCCCTTCCCCTTCTGTACCGCCGAACGGAGGCCGCGGCTGGCGGGAATTGTCGTGTCGCCTGTTTGAGCCCGCAGGGCGAGTTTGCGACACGACCCGCCGGGCGCGGGCGTAGAGAGGGCACCGGCGAAGCCGGCGGTACAGCGGG
>JBFIJC010000355.1:0-3520 GCA_041600915.1 Nitrogeniibacter sp. | reverse complement strand
GTGTCTGCGGCGAAGCGAGCGATATCCCGCTCTCCGAGCAGGCCGCGACGGGCCGCTTCAAGGATGAACCCGTTGACCTTGTTCTGCTGTTCGGACGTGCACGCAGCAGCGTCCGCCTCCGTCAAGCGGTTTTGTTGAACGAGTGCGCGCGCAAGACCAGTGAGCGCAGTTTGAGGATTTGCAGCCATGACCACCTGTTATGGATCCGACATAGCATGTTGCATCGCTTGATGTGGCTTGTAAAGCTTCAGGCGCAAACCCTTGTCACAACTTGGTTTATGTCCGCGGTTTGAACAGCCGTGCGGTCTTCACCATGCGGTCCTGAGTCTGCACCACTTCGATGGGCACATCGCCTATCCGGATTGAGAGTCCTGCCTCCGGAATGTCCTGGAGGTATTCCACAATCAGTCCGTTCACTGTTTTCGGACCATTTACCGGAAGGTTGAGGCCTAATTTGCGATTGAGGTCGCGCAGGTTGTGTGCGCCATCGACTAGAACGCTGTCGTTTTCGTGCCATGCGACATGATCGCCACCCGCAGGTGCGCTGGTGGTGAACTTGCCGATCATCTCTTCGATGATGTCTTCGACGGTGACCAGTCCCAGCAATTCGCCGTATTCATCGACCACGAGACCCATGCGTTGCTTGTTCTCCTGGAAAAACTGCAGTTGCGAATACACGGGGGTGTCTGCCGGAATGAAGTAAGGCTTTGAGAGTATGTTGCGCAAGGCGTCGTGATCCAGGCGCTCCTCAAGCGTATGGCTGAGCATCCGGCGCAGGTGCAGGATGCCCACGACGTTGTCGGTCTCGCCGTCGAACACCGGCAAGCGCGTGTGATAGCTCGTCGCCAGTTGTTGGCGGATGTCGTCGATGGTGTCGGACAGGTCGATGCCTTCGATGGCGCCACGTGGCGTCATGACGTCTTCGACGGTGATGTCTTCGAGCTCAAACATGTTCAGCAAGATGCTGCGGTGTTTGGACGGGATGACGTGCCCGGCTTCGAGCACCATGCTGCGCAGTTCTTCGGTCGAGACCTGGTCTTGACCGCCTTCGCCCTGGGGGGCAAGTCTTAGCGCCCTTAAAAGGACCGCGACGAAGAGGTTGACGAACCACACCGCAAAATACGAGGCGCGCAACAAGAAGGTGAGCGGAAACGCATAGATGACAGCGAGCCGGTCAGCGTATCGGGCGCCGATGACCTTGGGGGTGATCTCGGAAAAAACGAGAATCATGAAGGTCACCGCCAGAGTGCCTGCGCCGAGCGCCCAGCGCTCTTCGCCAAACAAGGCGATCGTAATGACGCTCACCAGCGTTGCGGCGGCGGCATTGACCAGATTGTTGAACAGCAAAATGACGCCGAGCAGCTTCTCGGTCTGGCCAAGCAAATTCAGCGCAAGGGTGGCGCCGCGGTGGCCGCTGGTTGCCATGGATTTGAGGCGATAGCGATTGGCGACCATCATGGTCGTTTCGGCCATCGAAAACAGGCCGGAAAACACCAACAACAAGGCGAGTGCAGAAATCTGCACTGAAAGGTGGATGTCGGTCACGGCCTGCTAGGGGAGACGGGAAGCGTCGAGTATTCCGGCGCGGTGCTGCGATGTCAAGGTGAGCATCTCTGCCTTAAGCAGCGCGATGAAGCAGAATCTCGATGACAAAGCGACTGCCGATATAGGCCAGCATCAAGGCCGCAAAGCCGGCAATCGTCCAGCGCTGAGCGAGCTTGCCGCGCCACCCCCATAGCTGGCGCCCCACCAGCAGCCCACCGAAAAGTAGCCACGAAATCGCGGCGAATACCGTTTTGTGGTCCACCGAAAAGGCCTTTCCAAACAGCGCTTCGGAAAAAGCGACACCGGAGATCAGCGTCAGGGTGAGTAGTACAAAAGCGATGCGGATCAGGCGGAACAGAAGATGTTCCATCGTCAGCAGCGGCGGTAATGACGCAAAGGCGTTTGAGAGTCGTGCGCTGTGCAGGCGCTTTTCGGCAATGGCCATCAGCAGCGCATGCAGCGTGGCCAGTGTGAACAGGCTGTAGGCCAGCATGGCGACGATAAAGTGTGCCCGAAAGGCCGGCGAGTCGGCCTTGTCGAGAAGGTGCGGCGGCGGAAACAGCCCGGGGAGCAGCGATGCGACGGCCGCGGCCGGCATGACAAAGGTCTGCAGTCCGTCCAGCCGGGAAAAGAAATTCTCGATCCAATAGAAGAGCACGGCAAGCCAGACCATCAGCGACAGAGCCGTGCCAAAGCCGAAATGCATGCCCTCGCCAGGAAACAGTTCGCTGTGAAGCACAAGGCCGTGAGCGAGCAGGGCCAACAGTAGCGCGCTGCGTTCCCATGTCGACAGGCCGCGGCGGGGCGTGTTACTGGAAGGGTGCCAACGGGTACGCCAGAAGTGCACACCAAGTGCGGCATACATGGAGGCGGGCAGTAGATGCAGTAGAATCGATGGCATTGCGTAAGTTTACTCCAAGCCAGATTCCCGGACCATCATGCTAGACAATTTGACCACACGACTTTCCAAAGTCGTCAAAACGCTCCGTGGCCACGCGCGGCTGACCGAAGACAATATTCAAGAAGCCATGCGCGAAGTGCGAATGGCCCTTCTTGAAGCCGACGTGGCGCTGCCTGTTGTTAAGGATTTTGTTGCCCGGGTGCGCGAAAAGGCGGTTGGGCAGGCAGTGGTTGGCTCCCTGACGCCGGGGCAGGCGCTCGTTGGTGTGGTGCACGACGAGTTGTGTGCCCTGATGGGCGCAAAAAACGAAGGCCTGGACCTTGCCGCGCAGCCGCCTGCGGTGGTGCTGATGGCAGGTTTGCAGGGTGCTGGTAAAACGACTACCACCGGCAAACTCGGCAAGCTGCTGCGCGAGCGCAAAAAGAAAAAGGTGTTGGTGGTATCTGCCGACGTCTATCGTCCTGCCGCTATCGAACAGCTCAAAACGGTGGCCGGCCAAGCCGGGGTGGAATTCTTCCCGTCGCAAACGACCCAGAAGCCGGTCGATATCGCGCTGGCCGCGCTGGACTACGCCCGCAAGCACTTTTTTGACGTGTTGCTGGTCGATACCGCGGGCCGACTCGCCATTGATGAAGCCATGATGGCGGAGATCAAGGCGATGCACGCCGCGATCCGTCCGGTCGAGACCCTGTTTGTGGTCGATGCCATGCTGGGTCAGGATGCGGTCAACACTGCGGCGGCCTTCAATGAGGCGCTGCCGTTGACGGGTATCGTGCTGACCAAGCTGGACGGCGATTCCCGCGGTGGCGCGGCGCTGTCCGTGCGCCATGTCACCGGCAAGCCGATCAAATTTGCCGGTGTGGCCGAGAAGCTCGACGGGCTCGAAGAGTTCTACCCGGAGCGAATGGCCTCCCGGATTCTCGGCATGGGCGACATCATGGGCCTGGTCGAGGACGCGCGACGCGGCGTCGACGAAGACAAAGCCAAGGCCTTTGCACAGAAGCTCAAGTCGGGCAAGGGGTTTGATCTCAACGACTTCAAAGAGCAGATCGGCCAGATGCGCAAGATGGGCGG
>JBFIJC010000354.1:0-3527 GCA_041600915.1 Nitrogeniibacter sp. | reverse complement strand
GGGTGGACCAAACGTCGCAGCGGCGATTTGAACGGCGGCGTGCTATCCTTTCGGAATGTGTAGGTCGGATTGGCTGCGGGCGGCACCAACGCGCGCCCGGATGCAAATGGAGAAGTCTGCGTGACCAAGATTCTGGTGGTTGAAGATCACGTTTTAGTGCGTGAAGCCATGTCACAGACGCTGATGCGCCTGGAAGAAGGGGTGTTGTGCTCGGGCTTCAAGGCTGCGGATGAGGCCTTGGCAGAGCTTGAGCGGGATCCGGAGTGGGATCTGGCGGTCATCGATTTGATGCTGCCGGACATGAACGGTTTTTCGCTGCTGGCCATTCTGGCCAAGCGCTTTCCCGATGTGCCTGCGATTGTCGTGTCGGCCCTCGACGACAGCGCGTCGATTCAGCGGGCTTTGAAGGCGGGTGCTTCCGGCTTTGTGCCAAAGTCCTGCTCAAGCGAAGAGCTGCTCGACGCCATTCGCATTGTGCTCAACGGCGGCGTTTACACGCCCAAGGAAGACGCAACTGGCGCACGTCGGCGCAGTGGTGCGCCGGTGCAGGACCGATTCGGTCTGACGACCGCGCAGACCCGCGTCATGGAATTACTGGCGCAGGGGCGCACCAACCGGGAGATTGCCGAACTTCTGGGGTTGTCCGAAGGGACCGTCAAGGTGCACATGTCGGCCATTTTTCGGGCTCTGAACGTCACCAATCGCGCACAAGCGGTGCTGGTGATTACCCGCCACGGAGCGCGCGTCTAAGTCGCCGCGCGGTCGGCCCGTCAGGCGACGGGCGACCGCACTCAGCGCGGCTGGCCGTTGGCGTAGTGCGGCAACTTGCCCGCAGCATCCATCGTCTCATCGGCGATGACGGCGTCTTCTTCCGGGTCCTTCGTGTCCCGGTACTCAATTTCCATCACGTCCAGCATTTGCCGAGCAATGCCCCGGCAGGCGTTCGCCAGTGGCGTCGGCAGCTGGTCGGGCACTTCGCGTTGCAGCAAGAGTTTGGTCGACGACAGCCCGTTGACCGGGCGCAGGATGCGGTGGCGATAAGCGCTCATCCATTGCGCCACGCTGCGGTCGGCGGCCTCTCGCGCCCACGCGTTGGTGGGCCATTGCGAGGGCAGGGCATAGGCACGGGGGAAGCGTTCCAGATCGGCGAGTACCGTGCGGATGTCTTCATGCGACTCGCGAAACGGCAGCAATATGATGTCGGCCAGTGCGTACAGGCGCCGGTCGACTTCGGGCCGGTTGCCGCCGCCGTCGATGACGCCGAGCCAGCCGTCCATAGTGCGCAGCTTGTCGACCACCTTGCTGAGGCTGTCGGGCGTGCGCGCGTCAGCCGTGACGTAGCGCCGGCCGTTGGGGGCGAGCGGTTCGCGGGATGTGTCGGTGAGCACGCACGCCGAGCGCTGCCCGAGGAGGCCAAGCCCCTGGCAGAGCATGTGCGAGAGGGTGGTCTTGCCAGTGCCACCCTTGTTCCCGATCACGCAGATGATGTCAGCCATGACGGTATTTCCGATGCGCGGCCGATGCCGCATGATCGAATTATCGGTGCGTGTCGCGTTCGGCGGCCGGTGGAACTGACCGGTTTTTATCCCTTTATTGGCGCTTTGCGTTTCGCCGCGGGCGAATAGACATACAGTTCGCGGCCGCCCGCCGCGGTCGCTGGTACGACAAAATCGGGCGCAACTCCGGGTATGGCAAAGCTATTGCTGACCAGTCGGGCGCCCGGCCGCATCTCGGCTTGCGCTTTGGCCCACACCTCGGGCATGGGCACCGGGGACAAAAATGCGTAGATCAGATCGTAGTCGGCCCAGGGTTCTGCCCAGAAATCGCCCCGGCGCCACGCGACGTTGGGTGCGCCCGCGGCCAATACGCGGCCGATCAGCCAGGGGCCGGGGGCGGCTTCGATGCCGACGACCTGGCAATCCGGCCGGGCGGCGGCCAGCGGCCGGACAAGCGAGCCGGTGCCCGCGCCTGCGTCCAGAATCCGGGCCGGCCCGGCGGGGAGCAAGTTCAGCACGGCACGGGTGGTGGTCGCATTGGTCAGGAAGAGCGGCACCTGGGTGCGGAAGCTGGTCCAGTAGAACAGCGCGAGCACCGTAAACGCGGCCAGATACCAGCCGGCCCCGATGCCGAGCCCGCTGGCAGCCCACACCAGCGGCGTGAAGGCGAGGTGGAAGATATGCCACCAGCGCGGCGCGCGCAGTGCGCGGCTGGCGAGCGCCGCAATCGCGCCTTGGCTGAGCGCCAGCGCGAGGCCGGTCAGCGGGGCGCCGAGTTTGAGTGCGGCGAAGATCAGCGCCCAGCCAATCAGCTGGGCCAGCACGAATCGAATGAGCGGCATGGGAAGCAAAAGAAGCCTGCGTGTGCGCATCATAGCGGGCCGCCGCTTGGCGCAACGCGCGAACTGCTGGAGAAACCCCGGGCATTTCCGCCGGGGGCCGGTGCGTTGGCCCCCGGCGGTACAGTCAGGCAGCGTTGGCCGTCTCGGTGCTTGATGCTGGCGCGCGCCACTGCGCGAGCAGGGTTTGTCGCTGGACTTCGGCGGCGGCCATGTTGCGCGCCTTCACATGGCCAAAGCCGCGAATGCCCTCGGGCAGGCGGGCGATATCGAGCGCCTGTTTGTGGCGCAGGAAGCTAAGCGAATCGAGAATTTCGCCGATGTCCTGCTCGTATTGCCGGATCAGTGCGCGTTCGGCGCGTCGCTCTTCGGTTCGCGCAAAGATGTCCCAGCGCGTGCCGCGCAGTCCCTTGAGGCGGGCGAGTATGCCGAAGACACGCCGCATGCCTTCGCCGTAAATGCGTTTGGCGATGCGCCCGGTGACCGGGTCGGGCCGGGACAGGAAGGGGGGCGCGAGGTGAAACTTGACCTCGAACTCGCCTTCGAAGGTGTCGGTAAGCCGATCCCAAAATGCCGGGTCGCTGTACAGGCGGCCGACTTCGTATTCATCCTTGTAAGCGAGCAGCTTGAAGTAGTTTTGCGCCACAGCCTCGGTCAGCCGCGTCATGCCCAGCGGCGCTTCGGCAGCGCGCACGCGTTCGACCAGATGCTGATAGCGCCGGGCATAGGCTGCGTCCTGATAGTTAGTGAGATAGCGCATCCGACGCGCGATGATCTCGTCCAGCCCGGGCGGGTGCAGCGGCACGGCCTGCGGCGGGCGGGCGATGCGGCTGACCGCGTCGATGTCGCAGGCGGCACGGCGGCCCCAGACGAAGGCCTGTTTGTTCATGGGCACGGCGGTGCCGTTGAGCTCGATGGCTTTCATCAGGCTTGCATGGCTGACCGGCACCATGCCTTTTTGCCAGGCGTAACCGAGCAGGAACAGATTGGTGGCGATGGCGTCGCCCATCAGGCTGGTGGCCAAGCCCTGCGCGTCGAGAAAATCGGCATTTTCCGCACCGACGGCGTCGCGCACGGTGCGCTCCATCTTGTCGAGCGGGAACTGCCAGTCGGGGTTTTTGGTGAAGTCCGAGGTCGGCGTCTCGGCGCAGTTGATGACGGCGCGGGTGCGCCCGGCGGCCATCTTGGCCAG
>JBFIJC010000353.1:0-3543 GCA_041600915.1 Nitrogeniibacter sp. | reverse complement strand
GGGTCTCGTGCCGACTCGACGACTGCGGTGGTTTTGCAGGGTGGTCAGCTCCGCTGCCCACCCTGCAGCGCTTATCGCGGGGCACGATGGTGGGTGGCAAGCCTCCCACCCTACGCCGCTTGAACGATTGAGCAACGTACCTCTCAGGGCGCGACGACCAAGCGGTCAAACAGGTCGGGCGGCCATCGGTCGCCCCGTCTCACATGCGCTCGCCATGCCCGATTAATATCCCAAGGAGATAGCACGACATCACAAAGGGAGAGCACCATGCGCTACACATCGATCTATGCCATCGCACTCATCGGTCTTACCGGATGCGTCTCGTCGGGCGGCTACCGCCCGGTTGCCGACACCCTGCCAGCGCTAGACGTCGCGTTCGCCAGCCCGGCCTGGAACGGCAAGACGATTCCGCCGGACAGCGTGTGCTCCAACTTTGGCGGCCAGGACATCAGCCCGGCCTTGAAAGTCAGCAACATCCCGGCCGGGGCCAACGCCATCATCGTGCAGTTCAACGACCGCGACTATCCACCCCTTTCCAACGGGGGCGGCCATGGCACGATCGGATACTGGGTGAAGGGCGGAGAGAGCGCGACACTGCCCGCAGTCAAAGGCTTCAGCACCGACATGCCTGCTGGCGCATTCATCGAAGCGCCGTCTTATGGCAAGGGTGCCTATCGTTCTCCGGGCTACCTCGCGCCCTGCTCCGGTGGAAAAGGGCACGCTTATGAAGCCGTGGTCAAAGCGGTCTACAAGGCGAAAGCTGCCGGCGAGGAGAGTCGCCTGCTCGCCGAAACGACTTTCCCCCTGGGTAAGTTCTGACTCGCCGGGCGTCGAATTTAACGGCCGAACATTTCCCCAAACATCCCCTCAGCCCAAGCCATTTCCTCCCCGCGCGGCTGATTCTCCCGCGCCTGATCAATGGTCTGCTCCAGCGCGCCGTCGCCGCGGATGCGGTAGCGGGCGTCGATGCGGACCATTTCGGGCGGGGTGAAGCTGTCGTAGACCCAGCAGGTGCTTTCGGGGAATGGCGGGTCGAAGGCCTTGCCCTGCACGCGGGCGGCGATGGTGGCGGCGGCGAGGCGGCCGTGGTGGACGGCCATGTGGCCGGTTTTGGGGTAGTGGCCGAAGAGCGGAGAGACGAGGCCGACGGCATCGCCGATGACGAAGACACGTTCGTCGGCGACAGACTGCAGCGTGCGGGCATCGACGTCGGCCCAGCCGGTGGCTTCGCCGTGGTCGTTGCGGCGGTCGAGCCCGGCCAGGGCGACCAGCGCACCGGCTTGCTGGGGGCCGGCGAGGATGGCGTCGGCAAACGGGAACTCATCAAAGTCGGTGACCACGACTTTCTTGAACGGGTCGACACGTTCGATGCGCTGGAAGGGTTTGAACACGACGTGCTCTGAGAGCTGTCGGTCGAAGCTGTCACGGAAGCCGGCCATGCCGGCGCCGGGGTCGAGGACGATGAGGCGGCCCTTGATCTGCTGCCGCTGAAACCAGGTCGCGATGGCGATGGCACGCTCATAGGGCGTGGGCGGGCAACGGTAGGGCATGGGCGGCACGGTCATGACCATGTCGCCGCCCTTGAAGGCGTGCAGGCGTTGCTTGAGCTGGCGGACACCGGCGGCGCCGACAAAGCCACCGTCGAACTGCGCGCGGATGGCCGTGCGGGCCGCGACGTCGCCGCCCACCCATGCGTCCAGATTTTCGGCAATGCCGGGCGAGAGCACGAGCCAGTCGTAGTTCAGATATCCGTCGGCGGTTTCAACCCGGCGCGCCGCGCGGTCGATGCCGCGTACGTCGGCCTGCACAAAGGTATAGCCATGCCGGGCCGCCGCTTTGCGGTAGTCGTGGTCGAGCGTGGCGTCGGGCACGCGATCGATCAGCCAGGCGTTGGACAGGGGCAGCGAGAAGAATCGCGCCTGACGCTCGATCAGGACGATGTCCCACGCTGGTAGCGCACGGCGCAGGTGGGCAGCGGCGGAGAGCCCGCCCCAGCCACCACCGACCACGACAACCCGGCCCTTTTTGGCGGGCGGCAGGAGTGCTTGTGCGCTGCGGGCCTGCCCGAAGACCAGCCCGGCCCCGAGGCCAGCCAGTACGTGCAGGGCCTGGCGGCGTTTCACAGCAGCGGCGCGACGGCGGCCTGCATGTCCTCGGCGCTCATGACGCCGAGCTTGTGGGTGGTGATTTTGCCGTCGGCGTCGATCACCACCGTGAAAGGCAATCCGGCCTTGCTATTGCCCAGCGCTTTCATGAGCTCAACGCCCTTGCCGGCACCGGCAAAGACGATGAGGTACTCCATTTCGTAGGCGGCAACAAAATCACGCGCGCTGTCGCCGAGGTCTTCGACGCCAATGCCAACCACTTGCAGACCGGCGGCCTTGTGCTGCTTGGCCAGCTCGGCCAGATGCGGGATCTCGCTGCGGCAGGGGCCACACCAGCGCGCCCAGAAGTTGACCACCGCCGGTTTGCCCTTGAGCCCGGCCATGGCCACCGGCTTGCCATCGAGGCCAGGAAAGCTGGCCGCGAACAGCGCGGTGGCGTCGTCTGCAGCGAGCGCGGGTACGCTGAGCAGGGCGGCAAACAACAAGGCAAACAGGTGGCGCATGACGACTCCTCTTAGGGCAGGTCGCTGCGGCGGAACAGCACGAAGCCGGTCGCGGCAGACAGGGTGCCAAGCACCACAGGATAAACCACCGCGAAAATCTTGAAGCCGGTGACGCCGAACAGGTCGAGGATCACATAAGCCGAGGGGCCGAAGACGATCAGCTGCGGGTCGAACATCGACAGCGCGGCAGTGCGGAAGACCTGCAGCGGATTGGCCAGCGCCAGGGTGATGGCAAACTCGGGCGCAACACGCGACTGAATGAGCAGACCGAGCAGAATGAGGTCGAGGAAGAGCAGCATCACCAGCCAGGTGACGAAGGCCAGGCCCTGCGCCACGTCGGTGCTGCGCGCCAGCGTGGACAGCAGCATGCCGATGCCGAGGAAGCACCAGCCCATGGCGGCGAGGATGGCCGTGTAGTAGATGAACATGCTCCAGGGCACTTCGATCTCCTGGAACATCGCCCACAGGGCTGCGCCCGCCATGGCAGCAAACACCGGCAGGAAGATGGAGATGTAGCGCCCGATGATCTTGCCCCAGTACCAGGCGGAGAGCGACACGGGCAGCGAGAGCAGGTATTCGAAGACGCCGGCTTCGCGATCGCCGGCCACCGAGCGCACGGTGGTGATGAGCACGAAGATGGGCAGGATCGCCATGGCCAGCTGGATGTAGGTGACCAGCAGGCGCGACAGGCCGATGAAGCCGAGCACCCGCGATTCGGTCAGGCCGAAGGCAAAGAGCAGCGCCACGATGCCGCCGAAGACCAGCGAGTAGATGAGGAACCAGCGCGAGCGCAGGGATTCGACCAAGTCGAGCTTGGCGGTGAGCCACAGGTGTTTCATTTACTTGCCTCGCGCCAGCACGTTCTGCTTGGCTTCTTCGTAGGACATGTCGCCGGGATTGGGGATGGTGGTGGCGCCGAGGCCGTAGCCCATCGG
>JBFIJC010000352.1:0-3613 GCA_041600915.1 Nitrogeniibacter sp. | reverse complement strand
CCCTGATTGCCGACCCGAAAGAGGTGCGTCGCAAGCGCGCCAAAGAAGGCAAAGCGATGACGAAGGGCGGTGGCGACGACAAGGCGTCGGCAGACGAAGCGTAGTCAATCGGCTGTCACCAAAAGAAAAGGCCCCAGCAGTCGGGGCCTTTCTTATTGCCTGGTGCGCCGTGAGTCGGACGCCTTACTCGCACGCCCGCTTCATGATGTCGCGAGAGCGCTCCATTTCTTCGGCCCGACCGGCATCGTCCAGAACTTCGCGCTCGCCGGCGCTGTTGATGCGCTGCACCCGGCCGCCGCTTTCGAGCAGCTTGAGCTGCGCGCTGGCCTGTTCGCAGGCTTCCTTTTTACGGCGAGCCTGCTCGGCCTCTTCGTTGGCCTTGGCGGTGTTTTCGGCCGCTTCGGCCTTGCGTTTGGCAAAGTCAGCGTTTTTCTCGGCCCAAGTGGCCGGGGCATCAACCGTTTGCGTTGCGCCACCGGCAGGCGGGGCACTTGTTGTGCGCGGGCCGGTGCGGATGCCGGTCGGCTTGGCTTCGACGCCAATGGGCGGCGTGTCGGAAAAATGGCGCTTTCCGCTGGCATCGGTCCATTCGTAGACCTGACCGGCAAAAGCGATGCTCGAAACCAGACTGAGAAGGAGTAGCGGGGCGTGGCGAAGTCGCATTGAGATCAAGCCTTGCAGGACTGAGTGTTCGATCGGTCAGGGCCGGCGCGTTGAAGCCTTGCACCGGCAGGCAATGTCATTGTAATCAAATCTGTGTCTTTTGGCTGGAACGAAAGCCTGCGCGATGTGTACAAGACCACGCTTGGCCTGACAAAACGGGCTGATGGGATCGGTTCGCGCGGGGCGTGACAGCATTTGAACGCATCGTTTCCTACGCAGGACTCAACAGACTGAAGTTCCATCTGTATAATACGGATTTGGTTGAAAGGATTAAAGCCATGCGCGTGATTCAGAAGGCGCTGACGTTCGATGACGTCCTTCTTGTCCCCGCCCATTCCGACGTCCTCCCGAAGGATGTCAGCCTCCAGACGCAGCTGACCCGGAACATTCGTTTGAACATTCCGTTGGTGTCGGCTGCCATGGATACGGTCACCGAAGCCCGGCTCGCCATTGCGCTCGCCCAGGAAGGCGGAATCGGCATTGTTCACAAGAATTTCTCGCCCAAGCAGCAAGCGGCCGAGGTGTCCAAGGTCAAGCGGTTTGAGTCGGGTGTCCTGAAAGACCCGATTACCATCCCGCCGGACATGAGCGTTCGTGAAGTCGTGGCACTGACCCGACTGAACAAGTTCTCGGGCTTGCCGGTTGTCGAAGGCAACAAGGTGGTGGGCATTGTCACCAACCGCGATCTGCGCTTCGAGATCAATCTTGACCAGCCGGTGTCGTCCATCATGACGCCGCGTGAGCGACTGATCACGGTCCCCGAAGGCGAGAGCCTCGAGGTGGCCCAGGCGCTGATGCACAAGCACCGCCTTGAGCGCGTGCTGGTCATCAATGCCGCTGATGAGCTGCGTGGCCTGATCACCGTCAAGGACATGCTGAAGTCGACCGAGCACCCGAATGCTGCCAAGGATGAGCACGGCCGCTTGCGCTGTGGCGCTGCGGTGGGTGTGGGTGAAGGCACCGAAGAGCGGGTCGAGCGTCTCGCAGAAGCCGGCGTTGACGTGATCGTTGTCGACACCGCGCACGGTCACTCGCGTGGCGTGCTTGAGCGTATTCGCTGGGTGAAGAAAAACTTCCCGCATGTCGAGGTGATCGGCGGCAATATCGCCACAGGCGATGCGGCACTGGCGCTGCTGGATGCGGGTGCCGATGGCGTCAAGGTCGGTATCGGCCCGGGTTCGATTTGCACCACGCGTATCGTTGCGGGTGTCGGCGTGCCGCAAATTACGGCCATTTCCAATGTCTGCAAGGCGCTTGCGGGCACCGGTGTGCCGATGATCGCTGACGGCGGCATTCGCTACTCGGGCGATATTGCCAAGGCCATCGCGGCCGGTGGCAATGCGGTGATGCTGGGCGGCCTGTTTGCCGGTACGGAAGAAGCCCCGGGTGAAACCGTGTTGTATCAAGGGCGTTCGTACAAGTCCTACCGCGGCATGGGTTCGCTGGGTGCGATGCAGCAGGGTTCGGCTGATCGTTACTTCCAGGATGCGTCGTCAAACACCGACAAGCTCGTTCCTGAAGGTATCGAAGGTCGCGTGCCCTACAAGGGCCCGGTAACGGCCGTGATCCACCAGCTGATCGGTGGTCTGCGAGCTTCTATGGGCTACGTGGGTGCGGCGAGCATTCCCTTGATGTATGAGCGTGCCCAGTTTGTCGAAATTACCTCGGCGGGCGTTCGTGAGTCGCATGTGCACGACGTACAGATCACCAAGGAAGCCCCCAACTACCACGTGGACTGACCTGCGTACCTTATGTACAAGGCGGCCTCGGCCGCCTTTTTTCCATTTTCAGCTGAGCGAAAACCATGGCGCATCAGAAAATCCTCATTCTCGATTTCGGTTCTCAATTCACGCAATTGATCGCCCGTCGAGTCCGCGAACAACAAGTCTATTGCGAGATCCATCCTTGCGATGTGTCCGATGAGTTTCTGCGCGGTTTTGACGCAGACGGCATCATCCTCTCGGGTGGGCCCAACTCGGTCTACAGCGAGATCGAGAGCGCACCACAGGCCGTGTTCGAACTCGGAAAACCGGTCTTCGGCATTTGCTACGGCATGCAAACCATGGCCGCGCAACTCGGTGGCAAGGTCGAGAGTTCGGATACGCGTGAATTCGGTTATGCCGAGGTCCGCGCCCAAGGTCATTCCAAGCTGTTCGAAAATATCCAGGATCGCAGCAATGACAAGGGTCACGGCCTGCTCGACGTATGGATGAGCCATGGCGACAAGGTGACCGAGCTGCCACCGGGCTTCCGCCTGATCGGCAGCAATGCCTCGACGCCGATTGCAGCGATGGCCGACGAAGAACGCGGTTTCTACGGCGTACAGTTCCACCCCGAGGTGACGCACACCCTCAAGGGGAAGGACATCATCACCCGCTTCGTACACGACATCTGCGGCTGCGGCCACGACTGGAACATGCCGGACTACGTTGGCGAAGCCGTCGCGGCCATCCGTGAGCAGGTGGGTGACGAAGAGGTGATTCTCGGCCTCTCCGGCGGCGTTGATTCCTCGGTGGCCGCCGCGCTGATTCACCGCGCAATCGGCGATCAGCTGACCTGCGTGTTTGTCGACAATGGCTTGCTGCGCCTGAATGAAGCCGAGCAGGTGATGCAGACCTTCGGCCGCAACCTGGGCGTCAAGATCATCCATGTGGATGCGACCGAGCAGTTCCTCGGCCATCTGGTGGGTGTCAGTGACCCTGAGCAAAAGCGCAAGATCATCGGCCGCGAGTTTGTCGAGGTCTTCCAGGCTGAAGCTGCCAAGCTGCCCAAGGCGCGCTGGCTGGCGCAAGGCACCATCTACCCCGACGTGATCGAGTCGGCCGGTGGCAAGAACAAGAAAGCGCACACCATCAAGAGCCACCACAACGTCGGCGGGCTGCCCGAGACGCTCAATCTCAAGTTGCTCGAGCCCTTGCGCGAACTGTTCAAGGATGAGGTGCGCGAGCTG
>JBFIJC010000351.1:0-3636 GCA_041600915.1 Nitrogeniibacter sp. | reverse complement strand
TCGAGCTTGCCGGACACGACCATGAACTTGCCGTCAGGCGTCACGTCGACACCGTGCGGGGACTTGGGCTCGGGGACCAGGAAGAGGATGCCTTCCTTGACCGCGACTTCGATCGGCAGCACGTCGTGGCCGTTGATCTTGGTGGCCTTGCCAGCCTTGACCAGTTCAGCCGCTTTTTTCCAGTTGATCACGTGCAGATAGTCGGTGTCCTTGGCGGAGCAACCGGCTTCATACGGCGGGCGACCCTTCTCGATACCGCCCACATAGCGCTCGGAGCAGAAAGAGTTGGTGAAGGACCAGCCCTCGGAGGGACCTTTACCGGCGTCGGACAAGTCCTGCGAGTACGGCGGCAGTTCAAGCGAGAACGACTCGTTCGGGACCAGGCGGCCCTCGTGACGGTCGAACTTCCAGTAAGTCACGCCACCGCGGTACTTGCTGTTGAACGAGGTCAGCGGCTCGAACTTCTGGTTGGCCAGCGGGGACGCGTACTGCGCGGCTTCGATCACGTACTCGGTGTTCGGCGTCACGAAGGCGCCACCGTGCTCGGACTTGAAGATCGGGTTCTGCACGATCTGCTTGGTCTCGAAGTCACGCAGGTCGATCACGGCGAGGCGCGGGTTGGCCTTGTCGTTGATGAACAGGAACTGACCGTCGTACTGACCCTGGGTCTCGGAGATCGCCGGGTGGTGCGTGTCACCCCAGGTGATTTCCTTGCCGTCGATCCAGCCCTGCTTGAGCACGGCCTTCGAGCTTTCGTCGAAGCCATAGCCCTGCCAGGGTTCCGGCGTGAACACGGCGATGTACTTGAGGATGCGCATGGACGGGATGCCATACACAATGATCTGGCCAGACTGACCACCCGAGCTGAACGCGAGGAATTCGTCGCGCTTGCCGGTCGGCACATAGGTCTTGGCTGCTGCCATAAGGTCTTGCTGGGACAGCCCGCGGCGCTTCATTACGTCTTGCAGCGATTCGGCAGCAAATGCCGAAGTGGTCGCTGCCAGACCGAAGCCAGCCGCAAGCGCCAGTCCGACCGCCTGCTTGATACTTGTCTTCATATTCTTCTCTCCCTGAACAGAAAGTTCGGATACCGCACAAACGCGCAAATCGTCGCAGATAGCACACTGCGATAATTTGCCGCACATGGTGCGCGCATCAGGCTTTACTAACGTTGATGTTTGTCAATTTATGCGACGAACTGTCGCACATACTCTTAGAGCCCCGCCAATCAAGGCGCGACAGAGATCAGGGCGCCACCGCCCCACCCCGTTTTCATGACTGAAACCTTCCGTTCGCTGACCCCCAAACTCACCGCGCTGGGCGCCGTACTGGCCCTGCTTGCCGCGGCCTTGTACGGCTGGCAGCTGTGGACCGCGCCGCCGACCGAGGTGCCGCTGCCGCGCGCCGCCTGCGACCTGAACGCCGGCGCATGCTCGCAGACGCTGCCGACCGGTACAACGGTTCGCTTTGCCATTGGCCCGCAACCGATCCCGGTAATGGAAGACCTCGACCTGAGCGCCGACTTCACCGGCGAGCCCCCCGATCGCGTGACCGTGGACCTGAACGGCACCACCATGAAGATGGCGGCCAATCAGCCGCAATTGTTGCCCGTCGGAAACAAGCGCTTCGAAGGCAAGACCGCACTGTCCGTGTGCATTACCGGCGCCATGCAATGGCAGGCCGTGCTGCAGATGGACTACGGCCGCACCCGCTACCTGCTGCCCTTTGTCTTCGACTCGGCGCACAGCACGGGCGCGGATTCCAGCGTGCCGCTAAAATAGCCGCGTTCGCGCAATCCGCGCGATCCGCGCCACACAGAGACCTGCCCCATGCCTTGCCCCGCCCCACGTCACATCGCCGCCGCACTCCTGGCAATCTGCCTGACATCGCTGGCCTCCGCCGCCGGCATGGCCGATAGTGTTGCCGTTGAAGACGCGCATGTGCGCCAGATGCCGCCCGCCGCGCCGAACTCGGCCGCCTTTCTCACCGTCATCAACACATCGGCCACGCCGATCCGCCTGACCGGCGCACGCAGCGACGTGGCAAAAACAGTGGAATTGCACGACCACATTCACGATGGCGACATCCTGCGCATGCGACGCATCGACGGCGTCGACATCCCGGCCGGCAGCCGCGCCGCCCTGGCGCCCGGCGGCAAGCATGTGATGCTGATCGGCCTCAGGCAGCCCCTCAAGGCCGGCGCCATGGTGGAGCTCACGCTGCAGTTTTCGGATGGCAGCGAACACACCGTTAACGCGCCCGTCACGCCGATCCGCCCCGCCGCGATGCCGGGCATGAAGCACTAGGGCGTACTCACAGCAGATCGCCGTCCTCCACCACGCGCAGCGGCAGCAAGTCGCTGTCGGTGGTAATCACCAGCGACGGGTCGACGCGAACGCACGCGCCGCCATACACGCCGCCGACCGAGAAAGTGCACACCTGCACATTCAAACCACCCAGTTGCGGCAGGCCGAAAAAGGCCTGATAGACCTGATCCTGCGCTTCAAATCGTCCCTCGGTCTCGGTCACCAGCGCCTCATCGGCGTCGAAAATGCTGATGTTGCTGCCGCAACGCCCGGCGATCGGTTTGGTCACATAGCCAGCATCCAGCGGAAAGTCGGCGTCCAGCGCGAAGCGCGCATCGAGCAAATAGGGATGGTTCGGAAACATCGTCCATAAAATCGGCAAAATCGCCTTGTTGCTTGGGATCAGCGTCCATAGCGGTTCAAACACCACCACGTCACGGCGCAGCAGCACATCGACCAGACGCGGCGGGCGTGGCGAGCCCTCGCCCGAATTGATCTCGGCCAGCGCGCGCGCGTCTTCGTCGCACTCGGCACGCAGCTGATCCAGCGCCGTCTCCCAGGCCCAGGTCTTCCACACCCAGCGAATCGGCTGTCCGTCGACATCCACCACCTGCCCCTGATCGTTCCAGGCCAGATCCGCGACGCCCTTGATCATCTTGCAGGGAATGCCGGCTGCCTCGATGGCCGAGCGCATGTAGCGGGCGTGGTAGGTCTCTTCCATGTCGCGGTCGTGCATGATGTGCAGCACGTCATCCACGCCGCTCTCCTGCCAGGCTTCGACCAGCCCGTCGAACAAGCCATCGCCCGGGCAGACGCCATCATCGCAGCCGAAGTGCTCGGCCCACCGACCCTGCACCTTGCCCGTCTCCATGTGGCAGGACGCCGAATCGGCGTTGTACTCGTAGACCTTGACCCCGCGATCGGACACCGAAAAATCGAATCGCCCGGTGATCATCTGGCTGCGTCGGCGCTCCCACGACACCTTCAGCCGTGGCCATAACACCTCGGGAAGATTGAAGTGCGCGAGCAAGGTGTCGTCGTGCAGCACCGCCTGGGTGGCGTGCATGAACATGGCGTGCAACTCGTTGGTGGCCCGGCGCAACTCGCGCAGCGCGGTCTCGGACAAGCGGAAGTAACGATACTGATCGGCCTCGCGATCGGTCAGCCGGTGACCGCCCATCTTGGCGATGAACGCCGCCTCATCGGGCCGGCGCGCGTCCAGCCACGGGGCACGGTGCTGGCCTTCGTTGTCAACCTGCCCCATCTGCAGATTGAACAAGGCCATGTCGACCGGCTCATGGGCCACGGCGTGCGTGGCATCGTCGGTCTG
>JBFIJC010000350.1:0-3651 GCA_041600915.1 Nitrogeniibacter sp. | reverse complement strand
CGCCGAGACGTGCCTGCAGACCGGTTCGAATCGCCGTGATATCGAGGTCCGAAAACCCGTCACCCGGCGCGACCTGAACCCGTGTCAGACTGAGCGATTCCTGAATGATCTTGAATGCGCGCACCGCTGGAATATCGCGCAATATGTAAATCAGCGACAGGCCATGCATCACGGTACCGTCCTGCGCGATCACAAAATCAGTGCTTCGCCCCTGAATTTCCTTCAATACCGGCAAGCCACGCCCGCAGCGACAAGGCGCATCATCCAGCACGCCGATGTCGCCAGTGCGATAGCGGATAAACGGAAAATCACGCGTCGCCAGATGAGTCACCACGATTTCGCCAGGCTGCCCCACCGGCAATACCTTGCCGGACTCGTCGATGATCTCGACAACGATGTCTTCCGCGGTGATGTGCATGCTCCCCGACGGACACTGATGCGCGATGAAACCCGCGTCGCGACCGCCGTAGCCGTTAGCCACCGGGCAGCCGAACAATCGCTCAATGGACTCGCGCTGGTCATCGTATAGACGCTCCGAGGTCACGAACACCACCCGGACGCCCAGATCATCAAGCCGAATGCCACGCTTTTCCGCATGCCGCGCAATGTGGCTAATCGCTGAGGGATAGCCAAACAACATCGCCGGGCGACGCGCGCGAATACGCGCCACAAAGCCATCGAGTTTCGTTTCAGACATCTCGAAAGCCGGCATCAATTCGGTACGCATCAGCGCATCGCGACACTGTCGCACCCGGTCCTGCGCGCCCAGTTCGATCGGCGAACCCCAAACCACAACCTCACGATCGCCAATATCGACGTCCCACCAACGTGTAGCGCGCCATTTGGCCGCCACATCATGGGTCACCCGCTCATCGCCGATGAAGAAAATCAGGGGTTCGCCGCTGGAGCCGCCGGTATTGAAGCGTGCCAGTCCTCGCGCATCATCGGCACGCAAGGCATCGGTATTGGCGCGAATGAGCGATTTGGTCAGGAGCGGCAAACGCTGCAGATCTTCCACTCCGCAGAGCTCGGCTGGCACAAATCCGGCGTCCAGAAAAGCCTGCCGATAGTAGGGAACATGCACGTTCACATCCAGCAGAAACGCTTTCAAACGATCTCGTTGGAGGGCGCTCAACTGCTCGGGCGTTTGCCATTGAGACGCTTCCATGGCCCGCCGCACTCGCACGGTGTCGTGCTTCTTGAGCCGCTCCTGCAACGGAAACACGAACTGAGATACAAACCGGGTATAGAGACTCATGAACGCGCGCCCTCCACCGCGGAGCCAGTTTCTGGCTGGTCGCCCAAAGCCCGCTGATAGACATCCAGCCACTGCGCACTGACCGATGCCCACTGATAGCGCGCCACGTCAGCGAGGCCGGCCTCGACCAACTGTTGCCGCAAGCTCTCGCTCTCAAGTAGCCGAAGCACGGCCTTTGCCATGGCCTCCGGCGCATCTACTGGTACCAGCAAGGCCGTCTTCTCATGCTCGACGATAAAGGGCACACCGCCCACGTCGGTCGACACCACGGCGACGCCGCTGGCCAAGGACTCAAGAACAGAATTCGGCATATTGTCGACCCGACTGGCATTGATCATGACATCCGCCGAGCGGTAAAGATCCGCCATCTCATCGCGCTCCAGCCGGCCTGTAAACCGGACAGCGTCGGCAATGTCGAGCGATTTTGCCTGCGCCTGCAAACTGGCCAACTCCGGTCCAGACCCCGCCACCGACAGCCTTGCCAACGGCACCGCTTGCCGAATCTTCGCAAACGCCTGCAAGGCCACATCGATGCCGTAGATGGGCTCGAGATTTCGTGCCACCACGATGTGTGGGTCAGCGGCCGATCGAGGCGTCGGGGCTGGATGGAAACGCTCCAGGTCAATGATATTCGGCACGATGTGGCCCGCCATGCCGTAGCTTTGAAAAACAGCCCGCAGATAGCCCGACGGCAGCACCAAGGCCGCCACATGGCGCATGGCCTGCCGCACCACGCCGGCCGCGCCACTCAGGAAGCGCCCGGCTTCACCCCCGCGGTAGTTCACCACGACGGGCACACCACGCAATCGGGCCACGACAATGGCAGGCACGGCAAACAAGTGCCAGGACCAACCCGAATTCGCCATCAGGTGCATCAGCTGCCCTTGGCCACATGCTCGCCACAAGGCGACGACATACGGCACCAGGCGAAACGCAGCGCGCACACCAGGCAGCCGGCCAGCCCACCGAGGACGATAGGCCGCGTTGGTTTGTACGACCGTGACCCGAGCACCTTCGCTGCGCAATAGCTCGCTTAGCTGACGGGTCTGGTTGGCCATGCCACCGGCTGGCGGCGGCAAGGGCCCGACCACGATCAGGCTCAAAGACTTGAAACTCATGCGACTTCGGCGCTGGTCAGACGACCGTAAACCGGAATGTAGTTCGCCACGCTGTTCTTCCAGTTGCGAACCTCTTCCACGTAGCGGCGACCGGCGACACTCATCGCCCCCCAATCGGCGCGACGATCAAACAGTGCGCAGATGGCATCGGACAAGGCAACCGCGTCGCCCGCCGGGAATAACACGCCCGTCTCACCGTGACGGATCAGTTCCCGATGGCCGCCGACATCCGAGGCAACAAATATTCGCCCCTGCGCCATCGCTTCCAGTGGCTTGAGCGGTGTGACCAGTTCGGTCAGGCGCATTGCGTGGCGGGGATAGGCCAGCACATCGATGAGGTCGTAATAGCGCTTGACCTCACTATGCGGCACGCGGCCAGGCATGATCACCTTGTCGGCGACGCCCAGCGCCTCCGCCTGCGCCCGAAGACGCGCCTCCTGCGGCCCGCCGCCGACGAGCAACAAGCGCAATGTCGGGCGAAGCGCAAGCATGCGCGGAAAAGCATCGAGCAGCAGATCGAGCCCTTCGTAAGCATAAAAAGAGCCGATGAACCCGACAACATCGCAGCCTTCGAGCCCGAGCTCGGCCTTGAGCGCGGCGTCAGGCACACCGGAAGGCTGAAACTGTGAGACATCGACGGCATTGGGAATCACGGTCACTTTGTCCGCCGGAATCCCCCGTCCGAGCATGTCCTTGCGCAAGCCCTCGCAAATGGTGAACACATGATCGACATTACGTAGCGCATAGGTTTCCAGCGCCCGAGTCAGCCGATATCGCGCACTGCCCTCCCGGGTCGAACCATGGTCAACCGCCGCATCCTCCCAAAAAGCACGCACCTCATACACCACCGGAATACCATGACGGCGCCCCACGCGCAGGGCGGGCAGCGCATTGAGCACCGGCGAGTGTGCATGCAGGATATCTGGCCGGAGTTCGGCCACCAGCGCGTCGAGCCGCTGTTCTGTGGCCTTCATCAACGCAATTTCACCAAGCACAGGCCATTGCATGGCCGGAACCGGTGTGCGATGAAACAGCAAGCCGTCCACTTCTTCGGACGCTACGCTGCATACGCCCTGCTTGGGCGACGTAAGGTGATGGGTTTCCCAACCAAGTGCACGTTGCTCGCGCAGCAAGTTCGCTGTGCGGAAGGTGTAACCGCTGTGCAGAGGAATGGAGTGATCTAGGATGTGAAGCGTTTTCATACCCGGCAAACAATCGCTGCTATCGGGGAATCAGGGTAGCGCACTTTACCGGCCGAGCCGGCGCTACTGGCGG
>JBFIJC010000349.1:0-3674 GCA_041600915.1 Nitrogeniibacter sp. | reverse complement strand
CGTGAATTGTCCGCCCTGGTGCGCTCGCGCGTGCCGCTGGTGTGTATCGAAACCGTCGAAGAGCCCAAGGTCCTGCGTTTGATCGCGCGTCTGGCGCGTGAAGACAACCACGATCTGTATTGCTGGAGCGTGGCCGACGGTTTGCGTCAGGAGAACTTCCGCTACGGCCCCGCCAAGCCGGGCAACGGCTTGTTTGCCACCGTGGGCGAGGGGCCGGGCAGCACGGGCCGCAGCGACGGTCAGCGCCGGGCGATTGCCGATACGCGCGGCCTGGAGCCGGCGCTGCAATACATCGACAAGGACGCCAGCCGCGGGCTGTATGTGCTGCTCGACCCGCATCCGTTTCTTGAAGACCCGGTGGTGCTGCGCCTGATTCGCGAGGTGGTACTCAATCACCCCGTGTCCGAGCGCACCCTGGTGCTGGTTGCGCCGCGTATTGCCCTGCCAGCCGAGCTGTCGCGCCACGCCGCGCACATGAAGCTGCGCATTCCGGATGTGGACGGCATCAAGCAGTTGCTGCGCGAGGAGCTGGACCTTTATCGACAGCAGAACGACCGGCCGGTGCGCGGTGAGTCCGCCATCGTCAATTCGCTGGTTCATCAGGTGCTCGGACTGCCCGAAGAGGACGTGCGCCGGCTGCTGCGCAATGCCGTGCGCGACGACGGCCTGATCACTGCCGACGACCTCAGCCGGGTCATTCGATATAAGCAGGAGATGCTCGGCGGCACCGCCCTGTCGGTCGAGATGACGCCGCTCGGGCCCGACGATATCGGCGGCCTGAGTCAGCTCAAGCACTGGTTGGCCAAGCGGCGGCCGGTGTTTACCGGCGAGCGCAGCGCCCCCGGTCTGCCGATTCCCAAAGGCATGCTGCTGCTCGGCGTGCAGGGCGCAGGCAAGAGCCTGGCCGCCAAGGTCACCGCCGGCAGCTGGCGGGTGCCGCTGCTGCGCCTCGACATCGCCAGCCTGTACGACAAATACACCGGCGAGACCGAGCGCAAACTGCGCGAGGCGCTGGCCAGTGCCGAAGCCATGGCGCCGGCCGTGCTGTGGATCGACGAGATCGAAAAAGCCCTGGCCAGCGGTGGCGATGGCGACGGCGGTGTGTCGCGCCGTATGCTCGGCCATCTGCTGACCTGGATGAACGAACAGCAGGCGCGCCTCTTTCTGGTCGCCACGGCCAATGATGTCACCGCCTTGCCGCCCGAGTTGCTGCGCAAGGGGCGCTTTGACGAGATCTTCTTTGTCGATCTGCCCTCGCCCGAGGTGCGGCGCGACATCTTCGATATTCATCTCAAACGGCACGGGCATGACCCGGCGCGTTTCGACCTCGACGCGCTGGTGGTGGTCACCGATGGCTTCTCCGGCGCCGAGCTCGAGCAACTGGTAGTGGCCGGCTTGTATGAATGCCTGGCCGACGGCAGCGCGCTGGAGACGGGGCATCTGGTGGCGGAGGCTGCGCGCACCCGGCCGTTGTCGATCATCATGGCCGAGCAGATCGGCCAATTGCGCGCGTGGGCGGCGGCGCGTTGCGTCGCGGCCGATTGAGGCGCGCCATGGCTTGCCCTCGCCCGACACGCGAAAAATCGCCGGGCGCCGGTCAGCACGTCGCTGTGTCGGTGGTCGTGGCCGGGTATCGCCGAGGACGGAAACAGAAAGCCACGCTAATGAAAGGGTTGATTGCGTATCCTGTCAATGTCCCTTCAATGCCGAGCCTGACTGAATGAGCACGGATTCCGCCGTCAAGCCCTTGCCCGCCGGGCGAACGCGCCCCACGTTGGTGCGGGGCTTGATGCGTCAGTTCGCGCTGCTGATCGTGGCGTGTTTTGTGGTGTTTGGTGCGGCCTTCTATGGCCTGATCCTGAAGCCATCGACCACCGAGCTGGCGCGTAGCGCGGTGCATCAGGCGACCTCCACCATCGACGCCCAGATTCAGCGCGATTTCCGCCAGGTCGAGCGCATGCTCGTCACCGCCGCCGCCTGGGGGCAGGCGGGTGTTTTCGATGTCGACGCCCTGAGCGACTTCAACCGTGTGCTGCGCCCCATGCTGCGAACGGATCTGCGACTGTCCTCGGCGCTGCTGGCCAAGGAAGACGGGCGGGAGCTGCTGCTGCTGGAGATGGAAAACGGGCAGTGGCGCAACCGGGTCACCGGCTTGCCGGACGCGGCAGAGCGACACCGGACGATCCGGTGGTCAGAGACGGGTGAGCTGCTCAGCGACGCCGTCTTGAACAGCGAGTATGAGCCGCGTGGGCGGCCGTGGTTTCTGGGGGCGATGGCGGCGCCGGTCGATGGCGGCCTGTTCTGGACGCCGCCCTATCAGTTTTTCACCACCCGTGACCCGGGCATGACCGTGTCCACGCGCTGGACCGCCGCGGATGGTCAGCGTCGGGTGCTGGCGTTCGATGTGTTGTTGTCGGATCTGTCGCGTCTCACGACGGGCATACGGGTCGGGCAACGCGGCGGCGTGGCGATTCTGACCGACACCGGCACGGTGCTGGGCTTGCCCACCTCGCCACGCTTCGAGGTTGCCGAGGCGGTGCGCGCGGCCGTGCTCAAGCCGGTTGCCGAGCTCGACGTGTCCTATCTGAGCGATGGCGCGAGTGCCTGGGAGGCGGCCGGTCGGCCAGCAGGCGACGTGGGCTTCATGCTCGATGGCCGGCGTTGGCGCGCCGAGTTTCGGCCGCTGCAGTTGGGTGAAAACGCGCTCTGGATCGCGGCTTTCGCGCCGGAGGCCGATTTTGTGCCGGCGCGGGCGCGAGACGCTGCCATTTTTGTCGGCCTGATGCTGGGTGTGATCGCCTTGGGCGTGTTGATCGCGGTGCGCGTCGCCGAGCGGGTGCGTCATCCCTTGCAGGCGCTGGTCGCGCAGAGCGAACGGATTGGCCAGCTTGACCTGACGCCGGGCCCGGAGATTGAAGGGCATTGGCGCGAAATGGCCGCGCTCGTCGATAGTCAGGGTGCGATGCGCGCCTTGCTGCTGGACGCGACCGAGCGGCTGGCGACGGCCCGCGATGCGCTCGAAGACAAGGTGGCCGAGCGCACGTACGCGTTGGCGGTCAAGCAAGCCGAGCTGGCTGACCAGCTGCTGTTTGTCGAGGTCTTGCTCGACGCCCTGCCCAATCCGGTGTTCTACAAGGGGCCCGATGCGCGCTTTCTGGGGTGTAACCGCGCCTTTGAAGCGTGTTTTGGCGTGCGCCGCGCGGAGCTGCGCGGCAAGACGATTGCCGAGCTGGATATCTTCTCGCCGGTGGAGCGCACCGCCATTCACGCCGAAGACGTGCGGCTGATCGCCACCACCGGCGCGTTGGCCCGCGAGCAAGCCATCGTGTTTGCGGACGGGCGGCGCCATGACACCTTGTACTGGGCGCAGGGTTTCCGGCTGGCGGACGGCCAGCCCGCCGGTCTGCTGGGGGTGGTGGTCGATATCTCCGACACCAAAGCCGCCGAGCGTCGCGCTCGCGATGCCGAAGCGCAGCTGAGCCGGATTCTTGAAAGCAGCCCCATTGGCGTGGTGCTGACGGGAGCGGGTAGTGTGCCGGTGTTCGCCAATTGGCGCGCCTGCGCCATGGCCGGGTATTCGCGCGACGAATTCATGCAGACACCAGTGCTCGATCGCTATGCCGATCCGGCGCAGCGTGCCGCGGCAATCGCCGCACTGGACGCGGGTGAGGTTG
>JBFIJC010000348.1:0-3700 GCA_041600915.1 Nitrogeniibacter sp. | reverse complement strand
GGTTGCTTCGAGTTCTTCGCGGGTCTTTTCGCCGTACACCTCGTCGAGCTTGCCGGCGATGTTCTCGCGCGAAAAATCGTTGGGGTAAGCGCGGCCGGTTTCGCGCCAGGCACGCAGTTTTTCGCGGCGTTCGGCGATGAGATGGTTTTCATCCTGGACGGTCGGGGTGTTCTGTTCGGACATGTCGGACTCGTGGCAATTGAAGACGGTGCGCGACGGGTCGACGCGGCGACCTGAAGCGAAGCCGGGATTTTCGCACAAGCGGCTCGTGAAGTGGCGTCTCCACGACGATCGAGCGTATGGATCTCAATTGCTCATTTGACGTTTGGCAAGGTTTCTGGACCTTGCTTTGCTACCATCGCCGGTATGACTTTAGAACTATGTGGCCCGCGGCAACCGGCGCTCGAAACGCTCGTTACCTTGTGCAGCGAGCGTGATCGTGCGCGCTTGCTGGAGCGATTCTGTGCAGGCGCAATGGCTGCTCTCGGTGGCCGAAGCGCCATCTTGTTTCGCGTCGATCAGGGCGGACCGGTGTGTCTGCTGGCACCGATTGGTTGGTGCGTGAGTGACATGCACGGTGGCGATTGGGACCGAAACGAGGCCATCGTTTCCGACGTCGTCGCCGATCCTTTGTTGAAGCGGGTTGCTCAAACCGGTGCCGGACGGCAGATTGAGGCCGTGGGCGGTCACTGGCGAATTGCCTGGCCGATTGGTGATGGCCGTGGGCCGCACTGGGTGGTTGAGGTTCGCTCCAATATGTCGCCCGCCGAGGTGACCCTCGAAGACATGACTGCGCTGGCGCGTGGCGCGGAGTCTTTGTTGGGCCAGTGGCGTTACGCCAACCTCGACCCGCTCACCGGGTTGCTGAATCGGCGCACCTTTGATGAGCAGTTTTCCGAGTTGATCGCTGAGGCCGGGCGGCTGCAGCGTGGCGAGCGTGTTGTCGATCCGAGTCAGGCGGAGCATCCGTGCTGGCTTGCGATTATCGACATCGACCATTTCAAGAGTATCAATGATCGCGAAGGGCATGCATTCGGTGACGAGGTGCTGGCCTTTCTTGGCGCCGTGATCAAACGGACGTTTCGTGCCAACGACAAGGTATTTCGTTTTGGTGGTGAGGAATTTGTGGTGATGCTGCGCGATGCCTCCGAAGCATCGGTGCACGATGTATTTGGTCGTTTTCGGGACGAACTGGCCGAGGCTGAGTTTCCGCGTCGCATTGCGGTGACCTGCTCGTTGGGCTACGCGCGGGTTGATCCGTTGCGCAGCCCGGCCGAGCTCTTGGCGCGCGCCGATGAGGCGATGTACTTTGCCAAGGCGCAGGGTCGTGATCGAGTGTTTGGTTACGACGCCCTGGTTCAGGGCGGACAACTCAAGCCCGTGGGCAGCGGTGGTCGTCCGCAGGTCGGATCAGAGTTGTTTCTCGGCTAGTCTGTCCGCAGTTCAATCCCGCAAGCGCTGCAATACACCAATCGGCGGCGCCCACTCTTCGGCCGGTGGTTTTTTGCGCGTCACCAGCGTGAGCTGAGCGGGCGCAAACACATTGGCGTTGTGCGTGACCGGGGTGGTAATCAGATACTGCGCGCGCGTAGCTCGCAGGAAGGCACCGACCCGATCGATGTTGGCGACATCCAGGTGCGCGAAAGGCTCGTCGATGAACACGAAGCCGCCGGGGCGGGTCTCGTCCATTAGCAGCGCGATCAACAAAATCAGCGATTTCATGACCTGCTGGCCGCCCGAGGCTTCGCCGTCGTTTAGGCCAACCGCGCCCTTGCGGTCGAAGTCGAAGCGCACATCGAGGCCAGAGCGGTGCAGGGCGGTGTCGTCGTTGTCCAGATGCGGCACCGGGCAGTCGACTTCCACATGTGCCAACTCGCCCAGTGCCTTGAGGTTGCGGCTGTACTGGCGCACGGTGGCGCGCAGCTTGCCGATGTAGGCGCCGCGCGCTTCGTCGGTGTGGCGGCGGGCGGTGGCGCAGTAGCCCTGGCGGGTGGCGTAGTCACGCTCGCGGCGGCCGAGGTCGTCGAGCAGGCGGTCGCGCAGGGTGAGCACGGCGGCGTCCTGAACCCAATCGCCTTGTTCGATTCGCAGGCGCAGACGTTCTGACTCGGCGCGTGCGCTGCGGGCATCGCCGTAGCGTTCGATCAGCGCCTCGACGCCTTCGCCGCGTCGCCAGGCAGCAGGCATGCCGCGACGCAGGCGGCGCAGGCGTTGCACTCGCTGGGCTTGTGACTGGCGGCGCGGGCGGTCTTCGCTGTCGAGCAGGCCGAGGCGCTGCTCGTGCGTGGCCAGCTCGCGGCGGCGGCGGTCGAGTTCGATCTGGATGCCGTTGAGCCGCTCGCCGATGCCGTCCAGCGTGGCCTGCAACTCGGTGCGCTCCGCGATGGCGTCGGTCAGTGCTTTTTTCGCCACCGGCAGATCGGCCTCGGCCTCGGCAAAAGCCTGGGCACGGGCGGCCAGTTGCGGTGCGGCGCTGAGGCCGAGCAGCTGACTGCGCAAGGTGTTGAGGCGGTCGCGCAGTTCGTCCATTTGCGGGCGCAGCGGGCTGAGCGCTTTGTCGAGCTCACGCACATCGGCGGAGAGTGCATCGATGCGCGCCTGCCGTGCCAGTTCGCCGAAGTGGAACTCGCGCGGGCGGCCCAGGTGGCGTGCGCCACGGCGCTCGCGGTGATAGGCGTCGCGGGTGATCCATTCGGTGTCACGCGACAAGGCGCTGCCGGCGGCGGCATCTTCCACGCGGGTGATGCGGTTCAGCAGATCGGCCAGCCAGCGCGGCACCGCGCCGGCAAAACGGACGACTTCGGCCAGCGTATCGCGCTGGGCCGGCGGGGCGTTTTCGCAGTCGGCGACGATAAAGTGGCGGAAGCGCTCGCGCTCACCCAGCGCCCAAGCCTGATGACGATCGGCGGCGCGCTCGAGCAGCAACACGTGGCGATACGGCCGCAGCACGGCTTCGATCGCGCCTTGCCAGGCGGCGTCGGTGATTTCGATGGATTCGCTGAGTGCGCTGTGCGCGATGCCCGCTTCGCTCAGCACGGCGCGGAAAGCGCGCACTTCGGGGTCGGAGGGCGGGCTGCTGCGCTCGTGGGCATGGGCGAGCGCGTCCTTGGCGGTTTCGAAGCGGGCGACCAGGTCGCGCTCCTGCGCGCGCAGGGCGGTCAGTTCGGCTTCGACCGACTCGTGCTCGGCTTCGATGGCGACGGCGTCCTGGCCTTCTTCGCGGGCCAGCAGTTCGCGCAGCGCGTTGCGTTCGGCGAGCACGCGTTCGAGATCGCGCACCCGGTCGTGGGCGCTCAGATGGCGTTGCTCGGTGGCCAGGAATTCGCTGCGGGCTTTGGCGCGGGCGGTTTCTTCATTCTTGCGTTCGGCGTCGACCTGCGCGATACGCTGGCGGGCGGCGAGCAGGCCGGACTGGCGCTCGCGGCGTTCGCCATCCTGGGCGCGCAGCTGGCTACGCTCGGCGCGGATGTCGCGGCGCAGTTCAAAGGCTTCGAGGCGCGGAATGATCTCGGCGTCGAGTGCCGAGCGCTCGTCGGTGATCTGCTTCCATTCCAGATAGCGATCGGCTTCGAGGCGCTTGGCTTCGGCCTGGGCGCGCAGGCGGTCGAGGTCGATGGACAGGCTGTCGAGTTCGCGCTCGGCGTTTTGCTGCTCTTCGCGCGCGACGTCGTAGTTGTCCAGCACTTCCTTGTCGCCGAAG
>JBFIJC010000347.1:0-3748 GCA_041600915.1 Nitrogeniibacter sp. | reverse complement strand
GGTGTCGATGTGGTGTGCTCGGCGATTGATCAGCCACTGCGCGCGCAGAACGGCGCGGTGATTGCGGTCAACGCCGGCCCCGGCCTGTTGATGCACCTGAAGCCGACCGCGGGTGAGGTCCAGCCCGTGGGCGAGGCGATCATGGCGCATCTGTTCCCCGAAGGCGATTCCGGTCGCGTGCCGGTGGTGGGTGTGAGCGGTGCCGAGGGGCGCACACAGATCGCGCACCTTGTGGCCTGGCTGCTGCAAAGCGACGGGCGGTACGTCGGCCTGGCCTGCGAAGAGGGTCTGTGGATGGGGGGGCGTCTGGTGACCGATCGCAATGGCGGCGGCTGGGACTCGGGCCGTCGCGTGCTGATGAACCGGAACGTGGAAGCGGCGGTGATCGAAAACGGGCCGGCGGTCATTCTCGACGAAGGTCTGGCTTACGACCGTTGCGCCGTGGGCGTGCTGACGACCGCTGGTGTGCCGTCGGACCTGGCCGCATGGCACATCCAGGAAGAGGCGCATCTGCGCAACGTGTGGCGCACTCAGGTTGATCTGGTGCTGCCTTCGGGCGCGGCGGTACTCAATGCCGATGACCCCATGGTTGCGGGTCTGGCCGAGCTGTGTGATGGCGCGGTGTGGTTCTACAGCGCGCAGGCCGCGTCGCCGGTACTGACGGCGCATCTGGCGGCCGGTGGTGCCGGCGTGTGGCTGGCGGGTGACGACATCGTGGTCGGTCGCGCCGGCGATCATCAAGTCATCGGGCAGCGTTCTGCGACGGGCATTTCCGTACTGGATCCGCGCTGGGCCATCGCTGGCGTTGCGGCCGCACTGGCGGCCGGCCTGGCGGACGACCTGGTGCATGCCGCGCTGGATACTTATCGCGCGCCTGAGCGCGCTTGAGCTCGTCTCAACAAAGGATTCATTTCATGGAAATCAATCGTCTGCGTGCCCTGCGCGGCCCGAACCTGTGGAGCCGCCTGACCAGCTTTGAAGCGCTGGTGCAGTGCGCCGATACCGAATTGTCGCTGGGCGATCTGCCCGGCTTTGAAGCCCGCCTGCGCGAGCGCTTCCCCACCATTGGCGCGATGCGCCCCGTCGGCCATCTGGGCGACATCTCGCTGGCGCATGTGCTCGGCTTTGCCGCGCTCGGCCTGCAGGCCGAAGCGGGTTGTCCCGTGTCATTTGCGCGCTGCAATGCCACCGTCGATCGCGGCGTGTTCCAGGTGGTGGTCGAATACACCGAAGAAGCGGTGGGTCGGCAAGCCTTTGAGTTCGCCGAACAACTCGTGGCATCGGCGCTGGCCGACACGCCTTTCGATCTGGACGCGTCGGTGGCGCAGCTCCATACGCTGGACGAGGACATCCGCCTCGGGCCCAGCACAGGTTCCATCGTGCATACGGCGGTGGCGCGGGGCATTCCTTTCCGTCGCCTGACCAATGGTTCGCTGGTGCAGTTTGGCTGGGGCAGCAAGCAGCGCCGCATCCAGGCAGCCGAGATCGATTCGACCTCGGCCATCGCCGAAGCGATTGCGCAGGACAAGGAGCTCACCAAGCAGTTGCTGCGTGCAGCGGGTGCGCCGGCGCCGGATGGCCGTCCGGTGACGGACGCCGACGATGCCTGGGCGGCCATGTGCGAGATTGGTGGCGCCGTCGTGGTGAAGCCGCAGGACGGTAATCAGGGTAAGGGCGTGACCGTGAACATCCTTACGCGCGATCACCTGAATGTGGCCTACCACGCTGCGCGCGACTACAGCGACCTGGTGATGGTAGAGCGCTTCAGCCCCGGACATGACTTCCGCCTGCTGGTGGTGGGCAATACGCTGGTGGCCGCCGCACGGCGCGATCCGCCGCATGTGATTGGCGACGGGACGCACACGGTACGTGAGCTGGTCGACATTGTTAACGCTGATCCGCGCCGTGGCGAAGGCCACGCCACCTCGCTGACCAAGATCCGTTTCGATGAAATCGCCGTGGCGCGTCTCGGCTTGCAGGGTTACACCCCCGATGCCGTGCCGCCGCGCGGCGCGCGTGTGGTGTTGCGTAATAACGCCAACCTGTCGACTGGCGGCACCGCGACCGACGTGACCGACGACGTCCACCCCGAGGTCGCTGCACGGGCGATCGAAGCGGCGCAGATGATTGGTCTGGATATCTGCGGCGTTGACGTGGTGTGTGAAACCGTCGGTCGGCCGCTCGAGAAGCAGGGCGGCAGCATTGTTGAAGTCAATGCGGCGCCCGGTCTGCGCATGCACTTGTCGCCCAGCTTTGGCAAGGGGCGAGATGTGGGCAAGGCCGTGGTCGACATGCTCTACGCCAATGGCGACAACGGCCGGATTCCGATCGTCGCGGTGACCGGCACCAACGGCAAGACCACCACTGTGCGCCTGATGGCGCATCTGCTGACGCTGGCGGGCTATCGCACCGGTTTTACCGGCACGGAGGGCGTGCACGTCAATGGCCGCTGCACCGACACCGGTGACTGCAGCGGGCCGAAGAGTGCGCGCAATGTGTTGAGCCATCCCGAGGTGGATGCCGCAGTGCTCGAATGCGCGCGCGGCGGCATGTTGCGCGAGGGCCTGGGTTTCGACATGTGCGATGTGGCCATCGTGACCAACATCGGCGTGGGCGATCACCTCGGCCTCAACTACATCAACTCGGTCGAAGAGCTGTCGGTGCTCAAGCGCGTCATCGTGCAGAACGTGGCGCCGACCGGTACCGCCGTGCTCAATGCCTGCGATCCGCATACCGTGGCGATGGCGCCGCACAGCCCGGGCAAGGTGGTGTTTTTCGCCAGCCAGGCCGATGCGCCGGCCGCGGCCTTGCACCGCGCGCAAGGACATCGCGTGGTGGTGCGCGAGGGCGACGATATCTGCGCCGTCGAAGGTGAGGTGGTACATCGTCTGTCGCTTGCGCGCGTGCCGCTGACCTTGGCTGGCGCGATTCCGTTCCAGGTTGAAAACGTACTGGCCGTGATGGCGGCAGCGTGGTCACTCGGTATTGACTGGGCGGTGATCGACCGTGCGCTCGAGACCTTCGAGAGCACCGCGCAGTCGGCGCCGGGGCGCTTCAATGTGTTCCGCCATCGCGGCGCGACGGTGATTGCCGACTACGGCCACAACCCCGACGCCATCGCCGCCCTGGTGCGGGCGGTCGAGGCGATGCCGGGCAAGCGGCGCAGCGTGGTGATCAGCGGGGCGGGCGACCGTCGCGACGACGACATCAGTGCGCAGACGCGCATGCTGGGCGACGCCTTCGATGACGTGATTCTGTACGAAGACGCCTGCCAGCGCGGTCGCGCCGATGGCGAAGTGCTGCGCTTGCTGCGAGAGGGGCTGGTGTCCGCGACGCGTACCTCTCGTGTCGATGAGATCTATGGCGAGTTTCTGGCCATCGATGCGGCACTCGAGCGGCTTGAGGCCGATGACCTGTGCCTGATTCTGATTGACCAGGTGGACGCTGCCCTGGCGCATATCGGCCAACGGGTGGCCGCAGGTTGATGGCCTGACACGGTGGCGTTGCGACATCGCTCGCGACGCCGCCGCGGGCAATGCTCAGAGTATCGGGTCAGACGAATGGGCCGCCGCAGCTTGCCAGCGCATCAGCCAGACATCGGCCGGCGCCGGCTTGCCAAACAGATAGCCTTGCAAGACATCGCAGCGATGCGTGGCGAGGAAGTGGCGCTGGCCTTCGGTTTCGACACCTTCTGCGACCACCATGAGGCCCATGCTGTGCGCCAGGGCAAGCGTGGCGGCGCTGATGG
>JBFIJC010000346.1:0-3810 GCA_041600915.1 Nitrogeniibacter sp. | reverse complement strand
GTTCAATTAACTAGCGAGGATGGCCGCCATGATTACGCCTGAATTTTTCATGACCGCCCTGGTCGTGGTGCTCATCCCCGGCACCGGGGTGATCTTCACGGTGTCGACCGGCTTGCTGCAGGGCCGGGCGGCAAGTGTGTATGCGGCGATTGGTTGTACAGCCGGCATCGTGCCGCACTTGTTGGCCACTACTCTCGGGCTGGCGGCGGTGATGCATGCCGGGGCACTGGCGTTTCAGGTCTTGAAGATTGCCGGCGTCCTCTATCTGTTCTACCTCGCCTATTCGATGTGGCGTGACACCTCGGCCTTTGCGGTGGACAAGGCCGTGTCGCGCACCGGCGCGCGGGCGCTGGTGATGAAGGCGGTGTTGCTGAACGTCCTGAATCCGAAGCTGACCATCTTCTTTCTCGCCTTTTTGCCGCAGTTCATCGAACCGGGTGCGGCACAGCCGATGCTTCAGCTGCTGGTGCTGAGTGCGGTATTCATGGCGATGACCTTCGCGGTCTTCGTGGTGTATGGCTTCGTGGCCCACGCGTTTCGCGCAAAGGTCATTGAGTCGCCTCGGGTACAGCGCTACTTGCGTTACGGATTCTCGGCAGCCTTTGCGGGTCTGGGTGTGAAGCTGGCGCTGAGCGAGCGCTGAGCGCGGGAGGCGGACGCTGCGCTGCGGTTCGTGAGTGGTGTAGCGATGATGGCGGATGACGTTTCGCTCTTCCGCCCTACGCCAGGCGCGTGCACTGCTCATGCGATATCGCGCGCTTGATCCGCTGGTCGAACGGGCCGACGGTGCAAAGCCGACCCGCCGCCAAGGCGGCGATCTGGGCAAACACCACCCCGCCGCCGGGCTGCCCCAAGGGCGGGCGCGGCCCCCTCGGGGAGCAGCGAGTGAAACGAGCATGGGGGTTAAATACCGCCCGCCGCCGGGTCGCCCCAAGGCGGGGCGTCGCCCCCTCGGGGGGCCGCGAGCGCAAGCGAGCGTGGGGGTTAAACACCGCCCTCCCGCAGGGCCGCCCCAAGGGCGGGCGCAACCCCCTCGGGGGGCAGCGAGCGCAAGCGAGCGTGGGGGTTAAACACCGCCCGCCCGCAGGGCCGCCCCAAGGGCGGGCGCCGCCCCCTCGGGGGGCAGCGAGCGAAGCGAGCGTGGGGGCTAAACAATATCGAGGTTCTGGATCCCGGCGTTGAGGTCCTTGTCGCCGTGCTTGCTGTTGAGCTTGATCTGCAGGCGCAGGTCGTTGACCGAGTCGGCGTTGCGTAGCGCGTCTTCGTAGCTGATCAGCTCGTCTTCGTAGAGGCGGAACAAGGCCTGGTCGAAGGTCTGCATGCCCAGCTCGGTCGAGCGCTTCATGACCTCTTTGATCTCCGAGACTTCGCCCTTGAAGATGAGGTCGGAAATCAGCGGTGAGTTCAGCAGAATTTCGACCGCTGGCACCCGGCCCTTGCGGCCGATCATGGGCAGCAGGCGCTGGGAGACCATTGCGCGCAGGTTGAGCGAGAGGTCCATCAGCAGTTGCTGGCGGCGCTCTTCGGGGAAGAAGTTGATGATCCGGTCGATCGCCTGGTTGGCGCTGTTTGCGTGCAGGGTGGCGAGGCAGAGGTGGCCGGTTTCGGCGAAGGCGATGGCGTGGTCCATGGTTTCGCGATCGCGGATCTCGCCCATCAGGATGACGTCGGGCGCCTGGCGCAGCGTGTTTTTCAGTGCTGCAGTCCAGTCGTCGGTGTCGATGCCGACTTCGCGCTGGGTGACGATGCAGTTTTTGTGTTGGTGCACATATTCGATCGGGTCTTCGACCGTGATGATGTGGCCGTAGCTGTGCTCGTTGCGGAAGTCGACCAGCGCGGCCAGCGAGGTGGTTTTGCCGGTGCCGGTGCCGCCGACGAAAATCACCAGACCGCGCTTGGCCATGCCGATGTCCTTGATGACGGCCGGCAAGCCGAGTTCGTCGATTGTCGGGATGGTCAGGGCGATGGTTCGCAGTACGCAACCGACGCGGCCTTGCTGGACAAAGGCGTTGGCGCGGAAACGGCCGATGCCCGCCGGCGAGATGGCGAAGTTGCATTCCTTGGTGGATTCGAAATCGGCGGCCTGCCGGTCATTCATGATCGAGCGCGCCAGCTCGGTGGTGTGCTGTGGCGTGAGGATCTGGTTTGACTGCGGGACGATGCGCCCGTCGATCTTGATGGCCGGCGGGAAGCCGGAGGTGATAAACAGGTCAGAGCCTTTTTTCTGCACCATCAGGCGCAGCAGGTCCTGCATGAATTTTAGGGCTTGATCGCGTTCCATCGTGTGTTCCGCTCAGTGTTTGTTTGGTTTGCCGAGGTGCTTAGCCGGCGAAGTTGTCTTTGTTCTGGGCGCGTACGCGTGCTTCCGCGGAGGACACCATGTTGCGCCGGACCAGATCGGCAAGGCACTGGTCCAGGGTCTGCATGCCCACGTTCTGACCCGTCTGGATCGCGGAGTACATCTGCGCGATCTTGTTTTCGCGGATGAGGTTCCGGATGGCGGGCGTGCCGATCATGATCTCGTGGGCGGCGACGCGGCCCTTGCCGTCCTTGGTCTTGAGCAGGGTCTGCGCGATGACGGCGCGCAGCGATTCGGACAGCATGGCGCGCACCATGTCTTTTTCTTCGGCCGGGAAGACGTCGACGATACGGTCGATGGTCTTGGCGGCCGAGGAGGTGTGCAGCGTGCCGAACACCAGGTGGCCGGTTTCGGCGGCGGTGAGCGCGAGGCGAATGGTTTCGAGGTCACGCAACTCGCCCACCAGAATCACGTCGGGGTCTTCACGCAGGGCCGAGCGCAGTGCGTTGTTGAAGGAGATCGTGTCGCGGGCGACTTCGCGCTGGTTGATGAGGCAGCGCTTGGCTTCATGCACGAATTCGATCGGGTCTTCAATCGTCAGGATGTGACCGTACTGGTTGGTGTTGACGTAGTCGACCATCGCGGCGAGCGTGGTCGATTTGCCGGAACCGGTCGGGCCGGTGACCAGCACGATGCCGCGTGGCTGGTCGGAAATTTCCTTGAAGATCTTCGGTGCGTTCAACTCTTCGAGCGACAAGACCTTGGAGGGAATGGTCCGGAATACCGCCGCTGCGCCGCGCTCCTGGTTGAAGGCGTTGACCCGGAAACGGGCCAGGTTGGGCACCGAGAACGAAAAGTCGACTTCCAGAAACTCTTCGTAGTGCTTGCGCTGGCCGTCGTTCATGATGTCGTACACCATGGCGTGCACATCCTTGTGCTCCATGGCCGGCAGGTTGATGCGCCGGACGTCACCGTGAACACGGATCATCGGAGGCAGGCCGGACGACAAGTGAAGGTCGGACGCCTGATTCTTGACGGAGAAAGCGAGGAGTTCTGTGATGTCCATGGGGGCGTAGTCGAGCAAGCGTGGAAAATGGGGGCTGCGCGGGTGCTAAAAGCGCGGTGCTATAATTTTTCGGCCATTCAGGCGGGATCTTTAGATTTACGTCGACCCCACGGCAAATCGATTTCTATATGACATCAATCGCATCCAACTTGCAAGCCGTGAATGCGCGGATCGCCGCAGCGGCGAAGGCCTGCGGCCGTATGCCGGGCGAGATTCAGCTGCTCGCGGTCAGCAAGACCTGGCCCGCCGAATGCGTGGTCGAAGCGGCCGATGCCGGACAGCGCGCCTTTGGTGAGAACTACGTGCCGGAGGGCTCGGACAAGGTGGCGCTGCTGGCAGAGCGACGTCTGGTCTGGCATTTCATCGGCCCGCTGCAGAGCAATAAAACGCGGCTGGTGGCCAATGCGTTTGATTGGGTGCATAGCATCGATCGCCTCAAGATTGC
>JBFIJC010000345.1:0-3818 GCA_041600915.1 Nitrogeniibacter sp. | reverse complement strand
GAAGGACGCTCGTCCGCCGGTGCTTCGACGACCGGCGCAGAAAATGCGAGGCTGTCGGCTTTCGACTCATCCTCAGCCTTGAACTCGGCCGCCTCGGGAATCTCTTCGTCGAGCGGCAGATCAATTTCGCTCTGCGGCCCACGCAGGAACAAGGGGTTCTCAGGATCGAGCTTGCGACCCATTTCGACCGCTTTTGCCCAATCTGGACCATTCCCCCCGGTTACCGAATACAGCTCGGTCGCCGTGGTTTCGAACTGCTTCATGTTCTTCCGCTGACCGTAGATCTCCAGCAACTTGACATGAACGGCTGAACGATTCGGGTCGCCCTTGAGCGCATCGAGGAGAATCTCTTCAGCCTGCGCATCGCGCCCGTAGGCCATGTAGACATCCGCTTCGGCGACGGGATCGACACCCTCATCCGCATCAATCGCCGACAAACCGGACTGGCTGAAATCGGTTTGAATCAGGCTGCTGCTGCCGGTATCGACGCTTTGCCCACCGGTTTCACCAAACACCGAGTTCTGATCAGGCGGAAACACCGACGCCATCGCAGTGGCCTCAGGTGCCGCGGCGCGGTTCTTGCGGCTACGCATCAGGCCATAGCCGAGCAACAGCGCCAGAATACCGCCGCCACCGTACAAGGTTGTCGGGTTGGCCATCAGCGAATCCAGGAAGCTGGGTTCAGCCGGCGGCGGCGTCATGGGAGCGGGTGCAGGCGCTGGAGCGGGTGCCGGTTCAGGAGCAGCAGCGACGGGCGCTGGGGCTTCGACGGGCGGTGCCGGCTCGACCGCGGGCGCGGCTTGCTCCGAAGCAGGCTTGGGGGCGACGAGCGCCTTGAGCTCTTTGTCGATGGCATCCTGCTCTGCCGCG
The DNA here is from genome assembly GCA_041600915.1 of Nitrogeniibacter sp. Lineage (GTDB taxonomy): Bacteria > Pseudomonadota > Gammaproteobacteria > Burkholderiales > Rhodocyclaceae > Nitrogeniibacter. The sequence goes on along the minus strand of JBFIJC010000345.1, from coordinate 2,948 downwards.
CTGGCAGGGGGTGTTTCAGTCTTCGGCTCTGCTGCGGGCGCTGAGGCCTCGGGCATCGGCGCGCTGGCCGGCGGCGCCGGCTCAGCCACTGGCGCCAGCGCGGCAGGTGCAGCCGTGCTGGCCTGCGTCTGAAGCGCAGCCAGATTCTCGTTCTTCAGTGCGATGAGCTTTTGCAGCTCGGCGATGTTGGCTTCAAGTGCTGCCAGACGATCCGTTGCCTCACGCAAGGCCTTGTCGCGCGAAACCAGATCTTCTTCGAGCGACTTCAAGCGCTCCGAGGCAGCTGCCATTGCCGCGCCGTCATCGGCAGCGACGGGTTTGGCCTCATCGACTGTTTTAGAAACCTTGACCTGGTCCTTGCTCGCCGCGCTTGGCAACGCAGGCTCTTCAACCTTGGTCGTAATCTTGCCGCTGCTCGTCTGGCTGGACGGCGCTGTTTCAGGTGCGGTCTCGGCGACACGCGCGGCCACACGGCGGCGGTAGTCGGCAAAATCGGCCGCATGGGCAACGATCTCGCGACGCGCTTCCGCGCGCGGAATCGCGCTGACGTCGGCCGCGTCGGGCACATTGAGAATGACGCCCGAACGAAGCCGGTTCACGTTGTTGCCGACAAAAGCTTCCGGGTTGGCGCGGTAAAGCGCCACCAGCATTTGATCAACCGCGACCCCTTGCGGCAGATGCTGTTCGGCAATCTTGCCCAAGGTGTCGCCGCGGCGAACGTTGTATGTCCCACCCGCCTGGCCACCGATCGGGCGAGCGCTCGTTACCTGGGGCTTGACGACCGGCGCCGCGGCCACGTCGGCCGACGCCTTTGGCGCGGGCATGGACGGCGGATCGAGCAGGAAGGTGTATTCGCGCAGCAGGCGGCCCGACTGCCAGTTCAGCTCGACGAGCAGACTGACGAAGGGATCATTGACGGGTTTGACGCTGGTGAGGCGAACATAGGACTTTCCGCCTCGCTGCTCTACCGCCATTCGCACGCTGGTCAGTGCCGGCGCATAACTCAGCTTGGCCGCCTTGAAAGCGTCAGGCGCGGCGACGGCAGCCGTCATTGACTTGACTTCGTCGGCGGTCGCATTCAGTTCGATCTCTGCCCTGAGTGGCTGTCCGAGCGCACTGAGTACGGAAATGCGGCCCAGGCCGGCGGCCTGTGCACTGAACGGCATCGCCGCGATCGTGGCCGCAATGACGGTGGCCCTGAGAGAGGTCTTCTGGAAGGTATTCAAAACCGCATCCTCGCGCTGGAGCAATACAGGATTGCGAACATATCATTATGGATAGGGTGTATCAAGCAAGTATCCACATTAAGTATTATCCGCAAAACCTTAAAACGGAAGGAAAATTTCCTTCTCCGGCCTGCCAGCCAATGACAATCGCGGTCTTACAAGCGTCATATTCCGCATTCGAAGGGCATGACATGACCCGGCACCTGGGCGCCGGGCCATCGACAATTACCGTTCGAGCAAGATGCGCAACATACGACGCAAGGGCTCTGCAGCACCCCACAACAGTTGGTCACCGACGGTAAAGGCGGAAAGGTATTCCCCGCCCATACCCATCTTGCGCAGACGCCCCACCGGCACAGTCAATGTTCCCGTGACAGCGGCCGGCGTGAGATCCCGCATGGAAGCCTCACGCTCGTTGGGCACTACTTTGACCGAACCGTTTGCCTTGGCCAGCATGTCGTTTACTTCGTCAAGCGGGACGTCTTTCTTTAGCTTGATTGTCAAAGCTTGCGAATGACACCGCATTGCGCCCATGCGAACGCACAGTCCGTCGATGACAATCGGGCTGCCGCTACGGCCAAGAATCTTGTTGGTTTCGGCCTGGCCTTTCCATTCTTCCTTGCTCTGGCCATTGCCCAGATCCTTGTCGATCCAGGGAATCAGCGAGCCGGCCAGCGGCACGCCAAACTGCGCTGTCGGGCAATCGCTGTTACGCAACGCAGCGGCAACATTGCGGTCGATATCGAGAATGGCACCAGCCGGGTCCTTGAGCGCATCACCCGCGGCGGCGTTCAGATAGCCCATCTGGTTGAGCAGTTCGCGCATGTGCTGTGCACCGCCACCCGACGCGGCCTGGTAGGTCATGGAGCTTGTCCACTCGACCAGATCGTTCTGGAACAGACCGCCGAGGGCCATGAGCATCAGGCTGACCGTGCAGTTGCCGCCGATGTAGTCCTTCACGCCACGGCTCAGGCCGTTGCGGATGACGTCCATGTTGACCGGGTCGAGGACGATGATCGCGTCGTCTTTCATGCGCAGGGCCGAGGCCGCGTCAATCCAGTAGCCCTTCCAGCCAGCCGCACGCAGCTTGGGGAAGACCTCGTTGGTGTAATCGCCGCCCTGACAGGTCAGGATCACATCCATGGCCTTGAGCGCATCGATGCTGTTTGCGTCCTGCAGCGGGGGCGCATCCTTGCCCACATCCGGCGCAGCGCCGCCGGCATTTGACGTGCTGAAAAACACCGGGTCGATCAGCGCGAAATCGTTTTCTTCGCGCATGCGCTGCATCAGCACGGAGCCGACCATGCCGCGCCAACCCACCAGACCTACTCGCATCGTTGCCATTGTCTTGATTCCTGGTTTCAAAGATTTCGGGATCAAAGCGCCGCGATTACCGCGTCGCCCATTTCAATCGTGCCCACCTTGCGCGTGCCGGCCTCGTAAATGTCGCCGGTGCGATAGCCCTGCGCCAGCACGGACTTGACCGCGGCCTCGATACGCTGTGCTGCCGCTTCCTGGCTGAAGGTGTAACGCAACATCATCGCCACAGACAGAATCGTTGCCAAGGGGTTGGCCAGTCCCTTGCCCGCGATGTCGGGCGCGGAGCCATGACACGGCTCGTACATGCCCTTGTTGTTCTCGTCGAGCGAGGCCGAGGGCAGCATGCCGATCGAGCCGGTCAGCATCGCCGCTTCATCCGACAGGATGTCGCCAAAGATGTTG
>JBFIJC010000344.1:0-3872 GCA_041600915.1 Nitrogeniibacter sp. | reverse complement strand
TTGCCTTGTTCGATCAGGTGCAGTTCGCGGCGGTAGTCGTTGAGCTGCGCGAGGCGAACGATAGCCGGGGCGTCGCCTTCGTCGGCAATGTCGTCGGCGCTGCGGGCGAAGGCGTAGATGGCCTCGACCGGTTCGCGCAAGCGCGCCGGCAGCAGGAACGACGCGACGGGAAAATTCTCGTAGTGATCGACCGGCATGACGCCCGATGGGAAAAGCTGGTGCGAGAGGAGGGACTCGAACCCTCACGCCGTGAGGCGCTGGAACCTAAATCCAGTGCGTCTACCAATTCCGCCACCCTCGCGAGGTGGTGCGCTGAGCCAGCGCGACGCGGATTATACACGCCGCGCCGCGAAGGGCACGCTCAACCGCGAAGTGCCGAGAGCAGGCCGTTGCGGGAGTCGCGTGCGTCGGCGCGCAGGGCGGAGAGTTCTTGCTCGGGCACGCTCTGGGTGGTCGCTTCGAGCAGGGCGAGCTTGGAGGCGCTATTGAAGCGCAGGAAGGGGTTGGGCGTTTCGGCCGAGAGGCCGGCGATGAAGTGGACGTCGCGCAGTTCGACCGGCGGCCACTGACCGCCGTAGGGGTTACCGTCGTCAAAAATGTCGATGACGGTTTTCGGGACTTCGAGCGCGCCGAGCAGGGCACGGCTGACCGGTTCGTGCCACAGGCCGATGAATTCGCCAAGTCGGTTCAGGTCTTGCTCAAGCACCGGGTGCGCAGTGGCACGGGCGAGCAGGTAGAACTGTCCGATGCTGCTCAGCATGCCGGCAAACAAGGCAGTGTCGGGGTCGCCGATTCGAAGATGGCGGGTGATGGCGTAAGACCATGAGGCGACGTCGATGGTGTGCATCCATAGCCCGGACGCGACCAGACGCGCATCGGCGCTGCGGCTCTCGGCGGCGAGTTGCTCGGTGGCGACGGCGTAGGCGAGTGAGCGGACGTTAACCAGCCCGACGCGCCGCACGGCTTCGCCGATGGAGGTGAAGGATCGTCCGTAGGGGTTGAGTGCGACGGAGTTGGCGAGGCGGATGATGCGTGCGCTCAGCAAGGGGTCGGCGCGGATGACGCGAATGATGTCTTCAAGCGAGGCCTGCGGGTCGTCACAGACGCGTTTGATGCGGATGGTCAGATCCAGGAAGGTCGGGAAGGTGAGCTGCCGGGTCGCAAGATCGTTTTCGATGGTGCGGGAGAAGGCATCGAGTGCGTTTTCGAATGGATCTTCGGACTGGACTTCAAGCGATGTTGACATGGAGACGACCCCTTGTTTGGTGCGGCTTCAGATAGCGCCTGCGGCAATGCGACGCATCATGGCCGAATTAACGGCCAACGCCAACCGGGCTTTAGGGGGCGGGGAGACAATAGCTTGCAGGCAGGGCGTTCCGACGCGCGTTGCTAAAACCATATGCGCTAGGCGTCGGGGTTCTTTTCCTTGCCGTCGCCACGGCGTTTTTCTTTGCGGCACTCGTAGGTCAATGTCGTGCTGCCGTTGGGTTCGACGGTTTCGAGGCGCACGGCAAAGCCCCACAGACGGGCCAGGTGTTTCATGACTTCTTCGACGCTCTTGCCCAAGGGGCGTCGGTTGTAGGGCTGGTAGCGCAGTGTGAGCGAGCGGTCGCCACGAAAGTCGACACTCCAGACCTGGATGTTGGGCTCGCGGCAGCCGAGGTTGTATTGGTTGGAGAGTCGTTCGCGCAGCTCGCGGTAGCCGCGTTCTTCATGGATGGCGGAGACGAAGAGCTTGTTTTTTTTGTCGTCGTCCTGCACGGCGAACAACTTGAAGGCACGCATCAGGCGGGGCGACAAAAACTGCGCGATGAAGCTTTCGTCCTTGAAGTTGCGCATGGCGAAGTCGAAGGTCTCTTGCCAGTTGCTGCCGGCGATGTCGGGAAACCATTCGCGATCTTCGTCGGTGGGCGATTCGCAGATGCGCTTGATGTCCTGCCACATGGCAAAGCCGAGGGCGTAGGGGTTGATGCCGTTGTACCAGGGGTCGTTGTAGTTGGGTTGATACATCACGCTGGAGTGGCTGTGCAGGAACTCCATCATGAAACTATCGGCCAGCAGGCCCTCGTCGTAGAGCGTGTTGAGCAAGGTGTAGTGCCAGAAGCTGGCCCAGCCCTCGTTCATGACTTGTGTCTGACGCTGGGGGAAGAAGTACTGCGCCACCTTGCGCACGATGCGCACGATTTCGCGCTGCCAGGGTTCGAGCAGCGGCGCGTGCTTTTCGATGAAGTAGAGAATGTTCTCTTGGGGTTCGGGCGGAAAGCGCGGGGCCTCTTCCTTGGCATCCACGGCAGAGCGCGCCGGTAACGTGCGCCACAGTTCATTGACCTGGCGCTGCAGATAGGTCTCGCGCTCGCTCTGACGGGCCTGCTCTTTGAGCAGCGACAGTTTGGGTGGGCGCTTGTAGCGGTCGACGCCGACGTTCATCAGCGCGTGGCAGGAGTCGAGCAGCTCTTCGACCGCGTCGACGCCGTGGCGTTGTTCGCACTGGGCGATGTAGTTTCGGGCAAAGATCAGGTAGTCGACGATGGCGTCGGGGCTGGTCCAGGTGCGGAACAGGTAGTTGCCCTTGAAGAAGGCGTTGTGGCCGTAGGCGGCGTGGGCGATCACCAGCGCCTGCATGGTCAGGGTGTTCTCTTCCATGAGATAAGCGATGCACGGATCGGAGTTGATCACGATCTCGTAGGCGAGGCCCATCTGGCCGCGCTTGTAGCGTTTTTCGGTGGCCAGAAACTGTTTGCCGAAGCTCCAGTGGTGGTAATTGACGGGCATGCCGACGGAGGCGTAGGCGTCCATCATCTGCTCGGAGGTGATCATTTCGACCTGCACCGGATAGGTGTCGAGCTTGTAGTTGGCCGCGACGCGGGCAATTTCTTCGTGATACTGGCCGATCGCTTCAAAGGTCCATTCGGCGCCGCTCGGCAGCTTCTTGCTTGCGAGTGTGGTGTCGCTCATCCCGGCTCCTTCTTGAACAGTTCCCGGAATACCGGGTAGATGTCTTCAAGGGATTTGATGCGCTGCAGGGCGAAATTGGGGTGATGCCCGGTCAAACCTTCGTATTGCCGCCAGAGGTTCTGGGCTTCGCCGGTGGTGATCTCGATGTAGGCAAAATAACGGCACAGGGCGAGCAGCTCTTTGTCGAGGATGTCGTAGCAAATGGGCGAGTCGTTGTCCCAGTTGTCGCCGTCCGAGGCTTGCGCGCCGTAAACATTCCAGGCGCCGGGTGGGTAGCGATCGCGCACGATGTCAGTCATCAGGCGCAGGGCGCTTGATACCACGGTGCCGCCGGATTCGCGGGAGTGGAAGAACTCGTCTTCATCCACCTCTTTGGCAATGGTGTGGTGGCGGATGAACACCACGTCGATGTGTTCGTAGTTCCGGCGCAAAAACAGATACAGCAGCATGAAGAAGCGCTTGCCCGTGGCCTTTTTCTGCTCGTCCATCGAGCCGGACACGTCCATCACGCAGAACATCACCGCCTGGGTGATGGGCTTCGGGATGCGGATGCGGTTGTTGTAGCGCAGGTCGAAGCGGTCGATAAAGGGGATGGCTTCGATGCGGATGAGCAGGCGGGAGCGCTCTTCGCGCAGCGCCGCGAGTTCGTCAAGGTGGTCGGCGGCGTCGGCTTCCAGCGCCTCGATTTCGGCGTCGATCTCGCGCACGCGCGCGGCCAGCGGGGCGCCCAGCGCCTTGCGTCGGCCGATGGCACCGCGCAGCGAGCGCACCACATTGATATTGGTGGGCACGCCGTCGGAAGTGAAGCCGGCGCGCTGGGTTTTGTACTCGGTGAGCTTGGCCAGTTCGGTGCGAACGAGGTTGGGCAGGGCGAGGTCGTCGAAGAAGACGTCGAGAAACTCATCTCGCGAGAGCTG
>JBFIJC010000343.1:0-3876 GCA_041600915.1 Nitrogeniibacter sp. | reverse complement strand
GCCTTGCCGAACTTTTTTTCGTGGTTCCACTTGTTGATCGTTTCAAGCGACACTTTTTTGCCCGACCAGTAGGCGTTGAACTGGATCTCGCTGCACTTTTTGTTGTCGGAGCAGCCGTAGAACAGAATCATGTAGCTGGTGCCGTCGATGCGGCCATTGATGCGTGGGTCGCCGCCTTTGTCGGTGCTCAGGGTGGCTGAGCCGAAGCCCCGCGCGATGTTCATGATCTGCTCCGGATCGTTGCCATTGACCATGGTGGCGGCAAGCGCGGGGGTGCAGAGGCTCACGGTGGCGGCGAGGATGAGGGATTTGAAAAGGGCTTTCATGGCGCGGTCCTGTGATGACGGTGGATGGCGAGGCCGACGGAATCGGCAGTGGCACAGAGTCTAGGGCGGTGTTTGTCCATTTCACTGGACGAGCCGACCCGGATGTGGCATTTATTCACGCTCGTGGCCTGAGGCGCATCATGACCAACCCGCTTGATACTTACATTCGACAACGCTGCCGCGAGCGGGGCTTGTCGCTGTCGGCCCTGTGCCGCGAGGCGGGCATCAGCCGGCAGACGCTTTATGACCTGGCGCTGAACCATGCCAAGTTGCCGACGCTCCCGACCGTCGTGGCCGTGGCCGGGGTGCTGGGCGTGCATCCGATGCGCTTGTTGCAGCTCATTTTTGACGCAACTCCCGTCGCGCCTGACCGCGGTGCCGGTGCCCGGAAGCCCGGGGACCGCAGCGCATTTGTGCGTGACGTGAACTACGCCGATGGCGATTTGGTGTTGCCGGGCCAGCGCTTTGTCAAAACCTGGGAGCTGCAAAACGTGGGTTCTGTGCCGTGGGTCGGCCGCGCCCTGGTCTGCCAGGACGAGACGCTGACAGTGCTGTTGGCGACGGGCGATCAGATGGCGCTGGCGCCCAATTTGCTGCCGGATGCGCCGCAGGTGGCGGTGCCCGACACCGTGCCGGGGGACCTGGTCCAGATCTCGATGGGTTTTACCGCGCCCGCGGCGCCGGCGACGGTTTTGTCCTACTGGAAGCTGGTCAATGCCGATGGCAGTTTCAGCTTTCCTGGCGCACGCGGTGTGTGGGTGAAGGTGCGCGTAACAAGTCTGGCGACCTCGGCGGGCTACGCGGCGCCGCTCACGCCTTAGAAGCTGCTGCTGAGCGTGGCGATGATGCGTCGGCGCTCGCCCTGATAGACATCGTCCTTGGCGCTGATTGCGGCGATGTAGGGGGTGTCGAAGAGGTTGCGCACCGTCAGGTCCAGATCGTAGCGCCCCCGTTTTGTGTGCAGGCCAACATCGTAGCGGCGGTAGCTGCCCACCTTGAAGCTGTTGGCGGCGTCGCCATGGCGCGCGCCCACGTGGACGGCGTCGAGCCGGGCGGTGAGCGGGTGGCCGGCGACGGCGGGCAGCGTGTGTGCCAGCGACAGCCCGGCGCTAAAGGCGGGCACGCCGGGGAAGGCATCGCCCAGCCAGGTGGCGGTGCTGACCAGTTGGCGAGTGGCGAGCCAGTTGCCATGCGCGCTGATGGCCCAGGGGCCGTGATCGAGGCGGCCGCTCAGCTCCATGCCTTTGACCCGGCGGCGGCCGGCCGAGATTTTGGCGGTCTTGTCGAGCGGGTCGGTCATGGGCAGGTTTTCGAGCACCGCGCGGTAGAGCGCGCCGCCCAGGGTGATGCCGCCCGCGCCCTGCCATTGCAGGCCGAGTTCGGCCTGGCGCGTGCGCTGGGCGGGCAGGAAGCTGCCGTCGCGCGTGGTGCCAACATTGGGCGTGGTTCCGGTCGATAGCGCCGCGTGCGCCTTGAAACCGGCGGCCGGCCGGGCGACCAGACCGAGGTGCCAGCTCAGGCTGTCACCTTCGCCGGCCGGTGCCAGTGTCGCGCCGGAGGCGATGGCGTAGTGCATTTGCCGTGCGCCGATGCTCAGATCGACCGCCTCGCTCAGCGCAATGTGGTCGCCAATGAACCAGCTGGTGTCGCGGTGCGACTCGCGCTTGAAGCGGGCGCTGGTGGTAAGGCTGTCGTAGTTGATGCCGCTGAAGTCGGGATCGGCGATCGATACCGTGAATCCACCTATGCTTTGTGTGCCGGTGAAGTCGACGCGCTGGCGGTTGTCGTCGCGGCCGACCATCAGCGTGTGCGTGCCGAGTTTCAGGCGGGCGTCGAGTCGCCAGTTGGTTTGGGTGTAGTGGTCGCGATAGCGGGTGGCGTAGCCCCAGAGCGAGGTCTGGTTGCGCAGTGACCAGAAACCGATGAGCGTCTCGTCGCGGTTCACCTCGCTTTCGGCATAGCGCGCCGAGACGGTGAGCTGATCGGTGATCGCGTCTTCCCAGCGCACCGCGGTGCGCCGGTAGCGCCGGTCGTTGCGCTGATGGTCGGCGGCGTACAGGCGGTCGTATTGCACGCCGTGGTCGGTGATGACGGTGCCGAACAGGAAGGGCCGGCGATTGCGTTGCTCTTCGGTGGACACGGTGATGGCGCCGCCGTCGCGATAGGCCCAGCTCAGCGCGGCGAGGCCGATCCGGCGATCGTCGGTGAGCCCGCCGGGGTGGGTCTCGCCTTCATGGGCCGAGGCGACGAGCCGGTAGGCCACTTCGCTGCCGATCGGGCCGGTGAGGTCGACGGTGCTGCGCGACAGGCCGTGATCGCCGAGCGACTGGCTGACGCGGCGCATGGGCGTAAACGACGGCGCCTTGCCGATGTATTCGACAACGCCGCCGGGGTCGGTGATGCCGTGCATGACGGCATCCGGCCCGCGCAGCACTTCGACGCGTTCGACCGTGGCCAGGTCGCGCACATACAGACGCTGGATGTCGGGCAGGCCGTCGAGGTGGAAGCGGGTGAGCGCGAAGCCGCGCACCAGCAGGGCGCTGCTCATGCCGGCGTTGCTGATGGCGGGCAGGGTGCCAGGCAGATGGGGGACGAGGTCTTCGATGCGCTCGGCGGTGGTGAGTGCGGGGGCGGAAAGCGGGAGTTCGGTGGTGGAGGCGGCTTGTTCGCTCAGGGGCAGGCTGCCACCCCAGCTCCCCGCACTGGGCGAGGTGGTTTCAAGCGCACGCGCCCGCACGACGACGCCTGGTGTGGTGGGCGGTGTCTCGGCTGCTGACGGGCTGATGGCCGCGAATGTGCTTAACCCAAACAGTGCGCAGAGCACCGGGCGTACCGATGGATTCATTGGTGTGTGTTCTTGTTGTTCTTGTTGCCGGCGGCAAGCGCCTCCGGATGCCGTACCACTTTTGGCCGATGGGGATTATGCGGTGCGCCCCCGATGCTGGAAAGCCGAACGCCCCGCCAGGCGTGACCTCGGTCACGTCTGGCGGGGCGTTCAGGGGGTGCGGGATCAGGCCTTGAACTCGATCAGCAAATCCTTGGCGTTGACCTGGGTGCCGGGTTTGACATGTACGGCGGCGACCGTGCCGTCGCGCTCGGCCTTGATCGCCAGCTCCATCTTCATGGCTTCGAGCGTCATCAGGGTGTCGCCGCGATTCACATGCTGACCGTCGCGGGCGCCGACACTGCCGATCACGCCGGGCATGGGTGCGCCGATCTGGTCGGGGTTGCCGTCTTGCGCCTTGGGGCGGTCGCTGGTGTTGACCACACCGGCGCGGGGGACCTTGATCAGTCGCGGCTGGCCGTTGAGCTCGAAGAAGAGCTTCATCTGGCCATCGTCGGATTCGGCGCGGCCGAGCAGGCGGATGACCAGGGTTTTGCCGCGATCGATGTCGACCACCACTTCTTCGCCATCGGCCAGGCCGTAGAAGAAGGCCGGGGTGGGCAGCACGGACACGTCGCCGTATTTGGCTTCATGCGCGACGTAGTCGGCAAAGACCTTGGGGTACATCAGCGAGGAGGCCAGCTCGGCATCGGTCGCGTCGCGCTC
>JBFIJC010000342.1:0-3883 GCA_041600915.1 Nitrogeniibacter sp. | reverse complement strand
TGCGCGAGCGCGCCGACTTCGACCGCTTCCTCGACACCCTGCTCGCCGACGCCGCCGACGGCCGCCCCATCGAGCTCGCCAAAGCCGTGCGCTGCCAACTGCGCGCCTACCCCTGGCCCGGCAACGTCCGTCAACTCAAGAATGCCCTGCGCGTCATGGTCGCCCTGCTCGACGACAGCGACACCGTCATCGAACTCGCCCACCTGCCCGAAGACCTCGTCACTGCCATCGCCGACACCCCGCCCCACGTCCACGCCGCCGAAGACCTGCGCAGCTGCGAACAACGCCTCGTCCGAGCCTGCCTGCAACGCCACGCCGGCAACATCTCGGCCGCCGCCCGAGAGCTCGGCATCACAAGAACAACGCTGTACCGGAAATTGCGTCAGGATGAAGACGCCAGACAAAACAGCGCCCCCAGCGAATCGACGTAGCCGGATCGAAGGTAGCTTGGGTTGAGCGCAGCGAAGCCCAACAAACACCCCTTCGCCACGTGCATATGGTCCGAAACACCGCGTTGGGCTTAGCTCCGCTCAACCCAACCTACCCCCAAGGAGACACCCCATGATCAAAGTCAGCGTGATGTACCCCAACACCCCCGGCGCCCGCTTCGACCACGACTACTACCGCGACACCCACATGCCCATGGTCAAAGCCCGCCTCGGCACCGCCTGCCTCTACTACACCGTCGACAAAGGCCTCGTCGGCGGCGCACCCGACCAACCCGCCACCTACGTCGGCATGTGCCACATCTTCTGCGAATCCATCGACGCCTTTCAGAACGCCTTCGGCCCGCACGCCGACGACATCATGGCCGATATCCCCAACTACACCGATCTCGCGCCGATGCTGCAGATCAGTGAGGTTGTGGTCGAGCGCGGCTGACGACAGCGGCAAGTCCAGCCGCCCGCTCTAGCCAAGCACGCGTAGTAAGCGGACAGCAGCATCAGCCTTCGCGGCACCCGAAAAGAATCCATCGATTCCTTTCGGGTGCCGCTTGCCGTTCACCGGCAAGTCGCGTTTAATCCGAAATGGGTACGATTCAATTCTCACAGATGTGCTTGCACCAAGCCGCCTTTGAAATAGCTCGCAACCAGTACGATTGAAGCATTTAAAAAATCATCTTCATCTTCCATATTCCTGCCATCAATCCAGATGGCAGTTCAACGGGGACTTCAATGCCGAACACGGTCGAGTACCACATCAACAAAACTCAGGGCCAAGAGCTCTCAATTCCCTGTGTCAAGTGCTCCGGCAGAACAGCACACAAGGTTCTTGCGTCAGTTGATGTACGCGGCGAGGACGGAGACGCAAACTACTCCTTCAACTGGGCCACGGATCATCAGGTGATTCAATGCCTTGGCTGCAAATCCGTTTCGTTTCGCGTAGAAAGCTCGAACTCGGAGGACTGCTATCCTATCGATGACTGTGGCAACTTCGAATACGCAGTCGACGAAAAGCTCTATCCCCCTCGTCTTGAAGGAATTAAGGGGCTCGGTGCCGAAACGCACTTTCTTCCGGCCAATGTACGGAGGATCTATGACGAAACTCTAATGGCTCTTTCGAATCAAGCTCCTGTACTCGTTGGCATCGGCCTTCGCGCTCTCTTGGAGACCGTAAGCAAGGAAAAGATGGCGACAGGGCGCGATCTCCTTAAAAAGATTGACGATCTCGTTGAAAAAGGGATTCTTACTCCAGCTAGCGCAGCCATTTTGCACAAGATCCGCGCACTTGGTAATGCGGCGGCGCACGAAGTCAAACCTCACAGCGACAGGCAACTCGGATTAGCAATGAACATCGTTGAGCACATGCTCAAAGACGTCTACATTCTACCCAAAATGGTTGAATTCGAATTCGAGGCTGGAGACTAGCCCGCGTAGGGCGCAATAACCGAAGGGCATTGCGCCGTATGTCACGCCAGAGAACACCACATCTGCATCGGCGCTCCCGACCCGATCCAAACCAGACACCACGACCACACCTAGAAACACAAAACCGGCGCCGCCTGATGACAGGTCTCGGCGCCGGCGATGGTCCGTCAAGCTGAGTGAAGCACCCTCACTCCTGGTAATACCCCACACCAATCAGCGCCCCGCCTTCGCGACGCACGTAGGAGCGCTTTTTCTCGACGGCGTTGGTGACCGGGTTACGCCAGACGTAGTCCACCACGGCTTCTTCACCCGAGGCGGTCTTGTCGATCATTTCCTTGACGATGGCGTGGCCTTCGGCGTCGGCGATGCCGATGGCGTCCTTGCCGGTGAGCGTGGGGTTCATGCCCATGGCGCTGAACTGGCCACTGGCAAGATCGACGGCGAAGACGTAGAGATCGTTCTGCACGAACACGCCATGGCGGTCGTTGAAGGCGGTATTGGCTTTGTCGATGCCTTCGGTCTTTGCGTAGGCGATGGCGCGGGTGAGCATCTTTTGCGCATCGGCGGCGGTGGAACGCGGGGCGAAGTAGCCGACGCCGACGACGTATTTGTCGACCTTGCCCACATAGCTGACTTTCGGCTCGATGCTGTTGGTCTTGCGGTTAAGCCACATGTAGCGCACCTGGCCTTCGCCCGCGCTTGCCGTGATGTCAATCATGTCCTTGAACAGCGGGTTCCCGGCGGCGTCGGTGGTGCCGAGCACGTTGAGGCCGACCAGCGACTCGGGGGCCGCGCCGCTGGCGTGGTAGGTGCCCTGGTTGTCGATCACGAAGACGTAGAGGTCTTTGCTGACGAACTTGCCTTTCTGGTTGTTGAAGGCCGCAAAGGATCGCTCGGGGCCGTTGGCCTGCATGTATTTGACGGCCTGGTCGAACATGGCGCGGGCTTCGCGCGGGGTGCCGCGGTCGGCGGCGAAGGCACCGGTGGCGAGGCTGGCGGCAAGTGCGGCGGCGAGCAGGTGGCGGGCGGGCTTCATAGAAAATCTCCAGTCAGTTTCGAGAGGTGTGTCATGGGCGGGCAAGTGATCCGAAATGGAGCACTTGCGTCGGTTCGTGACGTGCTGGCCGGGGCGGAACACCGCTGCCGGGCGGTTTGTGACGTCGCTCGGGGTGAGTGCTGCAACTGGCGTGCCAGTCCGCGCGTGGCGGCCGGGCGGAATGCCGCTATTGCCGTGGGCGCCCAAAAAGGCCGAGGCCCGCGACGTATCGCGGGCCTCGGCCACGGCTTGAGATACTGCCGCCCGACAGACGAGCGGCTGTGTGGATCAGCTCTTGTGGAGCTTGAACACCCACACCGAACCACCTTGCTCAAGGAAGTTCACCCGCTGGGCAACGTCCCCGCCCCACAGCGGTACAGCACCGCCCCAACCGGAAACCACGGCAATGTACTGCTCGCCGTCCTGTTCCCAGGTGACCGGAGGTGCGACCACGCCGGAACCGGTCTGGAAGCTCCACACTTCCTTACCCGTAGTGGCGTCAAGCGCTTTGAGGTAGCCCTCGGGCGTACCGTAGAAGGCCAGGTTGCCGGCGGTGGTCAGCACGCCACCCCACAGCGGGGCGTAGTTCTTGTTTTCCCACACGATCTTGCCGGTGACCGGATCGACCGCGCGCAGCGCGCCGATGTAGTCCTCGTTGATCGCCTTGATGGTGAAGCCAGCGCCCAGGTAGGCCGCGCCTTTTTTGTACGAGACGGGCTCGTTCCAGATGTCCATCGCCCATTCGTTGGCCGGCACGTAGAAATAGCCGGTCTTCGGGTTATAGGCGATCTGTTGCTGGTTCTTGCCGCCGAGGAAGGACGGTGCGGAGGTGACCACTTCGCCCTTCTTGCCATCGGCACCCTTGGTCGGGTCGCCCGGACGGTTGGCGTCGTCATACACCGGACGGCCGGTCTTCAGGTCGATGCTCTTGGCCCAGGTGATCTTGTTCACGAACGGGAAAGCGTTGAGCAGCTTGCCG
>JBFIJC010000341.1:0-3901 GCA_041600915.1 Nitrogeniibacter sp. | reverse complement strand
GCCGCCGGGCTGTCGCCGCTGGCGGCGCTGGCCATGTCGGTGATCGTGTTTGCCGGCTCGGCGCAGTTCATCGCCGTCAGCCTGATCAGTGGCGGGGCGGCGCTGCCGGTGATCTGGCTGACCACCTTGGTGGTCAATCTGCGCCACGCGCTCTACAGCGCCACGCTGCACCCGGCAGCCCACGGCTGGGCGCTGCGCTGGCGAGCGCTGGTCGCCTTCTGGCTGACCGATGAAGCCTTCGCCGTGATCGAAAAACGTCTGGTCGAGCGCGGCAACGAGGCCTTGCTGCCCTACGCGCTCGGCGCGGGCGGCGGCTTCTACCTCAACTGGCTGACCTGGACCGCCGTCGGCGCCTGGCTGGGCCAGCAGTTTCCCGATCTGGCCGGCTGGGGGCTGGACTTCGCCATGATCGCCACCTTCGCCGCCATGGTCGCGCCGCAACTACGGGCCTCCACGCCGGTAGTCGTGGCGCTGGCGGCCGGCACCACCGCCTGGCTGGCGCGCGGACTGCCCTTCAAGCTCGGGCTCATTCTGGCCGCCTTTGCCGGCGTCGCCGCCGGGGTGTGGATGGACCACCAGCGCAAGGCACGGGAGGCCCGCGCATGACCGTCGCCGCCCTGCTCGCCGGCATGTTTCTGGCCACCTATCTCACCCGCGCCAGCTTTCTGGTCTTCGGCCACCGCCTGCGTTTTCCACCCGCGCTCAAGGCGGCGCTCCACCATGTGCCGGTCGCCGTGCTCACCGCCATCATCGTGCCTGAGGCGCTCGCGCCGGGCGGGCAGGTTGACGTTTCTCTTGGCAATCCGTATCTGCTCGGCACCGTGGTCGCCGCCGTGGTGGCGCGGCTCAGCGGCCATCTGCTGCTATCGCTCACCGTCAGTTTCGCCGTATTCGGGCTGATGCGCTGGTGGTGAACAGGCTCTAAACTGCCGCCATGCCACGCCTCGCCCTTCTGGCCCTGACCACACTCCTGCTCAGCGCGCCACTCGCTGCCCGGCCGCCGGTCGTCGCCGTCGACGTCGGCCACACCCTGGCCGCGCCGGGCGCGACCAGCGCACGCGGGCGCAGCGAGTTCGACTTCAACCGCGATCTCGCCCGCGAAGTCGCCGCCGCGCTCACCGCACGCGGCATCGTCGCCTATCTGGTCAATGACGACGGCCGGATCGCCTCGCTGCAAGATCGCCCCAAGGCGGTGCCCGAGGCCGACTTCTTCCTCTCGATCCATCACGACTCAGTCAGCGAACACGAACTCACACCGTGGGTCTGGCAGGGCACGGGTCAAAGCTATAGCGACGCTTACGCCGGCCATTCGCTGTTCGTCTCGCAGGACAACCCGGCCCCCGAGGCCAGCCTCACCTGCGCCTCGGTGATCGGCGCCCGCCTGCAACGCATGGGTTTCGTGCCGACCGAAAAGAACGCCCGCCGCCGCGCCTGGGCCGACCACGCCAACACCGTGCACTGGTACGACAATCTGATCGTGCTCTACCGCACGACCGTGCCCGCCGTGCTCTTTGAAGCCGGCGTGATCAAGCATCGTGATGAGGAATTGCTGCTACGCGACCCGGCCCGCCAGCGCCGCATGGCCGACGGCATCGCCACCGGCGTGGCGGCCTGCTTACAAGTCATGGACTCAATCCGCTAAACGCTTATTACGCAACAACGGCAGCAGCGCGATCACCCCAAGCACCGGCCCCGGCAGCAGCAGCCAGGCCACTTTCGGCCCCCAGTCCGCCACCACCGACGTGCCCCAGGCGATCGACACCATGGTCACCGCAAAGCCCAGCGCGTTCTGCAACGCCAGCGCGCTGCCGACGATCTCGGGCGGGCAGGCCCGCGCCGACATGGCCGAAAAATGCGGCGAATCGGCCACCACACTGGCGCCCCACACCAGCATGAAAGCCAGCAGCAGCCACGGCCCGGCACCGGCCAGCCACGGAAAGGCCGCACAACACAGCGCCGACACAGCCAGCGCCGTCGCCGCCACCGGCGCACTGCCCACACGCCGGCTGACAAAACCGCCAGCGATGCAGCCCAGCGCGCCCACGCCGATGATCGCAAAGCTCAGCCCCGACACCGGCGCCAGCGTAGTCAACGAGGTGCCCGCCACCAGCAGCGGCACCAGCGTCCACATCGCGTACAGCTCCCACTGGTGGCCGAAATAGGCCAGCGCCGAGGCCCGAAACGTCGGGATACGGAAGGCCATCAACACCCGGCCGAGGCGCAAGGGCGGCGCATCGTCGCGCCGCTTGAGATGCGGCCCGTCACCCAGCCGGAAGATCATCACCGCCGCCACCAGCGCCAGCACCGAGGCACACAGCAAGACCGCCTGCCACGGCCACTGCCCGCCGGCCAGTTTCACGCCATGCGGCAGCGCCGTGCCCAGGGTCAGCATGCCCACCAGCTGCGCCAGCGCGTGGCCAGCGCGCTCGGGGACCCAACTCACCACCAGCTTCATCCCCAGCGGGTATACGCCCGCCAGACTCAGGCCGACCGCAAAGCGCAAGGCCAGCCCGCTGTCCATGCCCGAGGCCAGCAAGGCAAAGGCCGCATTGGCCAGCGCACCGAGCACCGCACACACCGCAAAAATGCGACTCGCCGCAAAACGGTCCGCCAGGCCGCTCAGCGCAAAGCCGAGCGTGCCAACAATGAAACCCAACTGCACCGCATTGGTCAGCCGCCCGATATCCGCCGGCCCGATGCCCCAGGCGCGGATCAGATCGTCGGCCGCCGCGTTGGCCGAAAACCACAGCGAGGTGCCAAACAACTGGGCAATGACGATGGTGGGAACGACGGGCAGACGCATGGCGCGAGTATAGCCGGCGGCACCGCATCAACAAGCGCCGATGCCTCTGCCATAGATACGATTGTTGCAGGGTAAAAATTCGTGTCGAAATTATTTACAGACGCGCAGAAGCGCTCGAAACAGCGGTCGCCAAAAGCACTATATATTCAGACTCAAGCCTATGTTTTTATTACTATATTACGAGTCCACTAATACTTAACTGGCACGACTTATGCGTGATGTCAATCGGACACAATGTCGCACCAACATTTTTAGAAGATGCTGTGGTGAGGTCGACATCGGTGCTCTGCATCACCCACAGCACACGGAGGGGGAACACATGAAAATCCGCACACTCGCACTCGCCATCGGTCTGGCCCTGCCGGCCGCCGCCATGGCCCACACGACTTCCATCGGTTACGTTGCTGGCGTTAACCCGGGTGAGGTCACCTTCTGGACCGGTTCGTATATCCACGGCGGCACGGTGGTAAATGAAGCCGACCTGACGCTGGTCGGCGCATTGGGCACCGTCTATGGCCCGGTGACCAAGGCCTTTGACATCACCCCGGTGAACGTCAAACCGTCTGGCCTGATCGATGGCACCAACAACTTCTTCTGGGCCCAGAGCACGACCCCGGGCTTCAACTACGACTTTCCGGTCTCGACCGACCCGAACCTGTTCGGCGGCGTGGTGTGGTGGCAGGGCGTCACCTTCTCCGGCTTGAACGCCGGCACCTACGACGTCACCTGCGGCGCCACCTGCGGCACCACGCAGCAATGGGCCTCCTTGAGCACGGCGGGCAACATTCAAAACCTGTCCGGCGGCCTTAACCAGGACACCCTGCGCTTCGTCCTGCAAGCTGGCGACATCGGCGGCGGCGGCACCAACAACGTGCCGGAGCCCGCTTCGCTGGCACTGCTAGGCCTTGGCCTGGCCGGTCTGGCGCTGCGTCGCCGCAAGGCCTGAGCCACACCGCATTACGGCACCACAGACGGCGACCGCGAGGTCGCCGTTTTTCGTCGACCCATCGCAACGCCGGCAAGGCAGCGATCGCGGTAGACTGCCGCAGTCCCGATCGCCAGCGACTCTGCCATGCCGCGCCTCTCGCCCCACCCCCG
>JBFIJC010000340.1:0-3906 GCA_041600915.1 Nitrogeniibacter sp. | reverse complement strand
GGTGCGCACGCATGCCTATCCGGCCGAGGTGACGCCGACCGTATTTCTGATGAGCGAAGCGCTGGTCGCACCCTCCGACGAGATGCGTGCGGCCGGCGTGGCCGCGGTCAGCTCGGCCGACTTCCGCTGGCTGCGCTGCGACCTGAAGACCGTGTCGCTGCTGGCCAACTGCATGCTCAAGCAACTGGCGGCCGAGAAGGGCTGCATGGAAACCGTGCTGTTCCGCGACGGTTTTCTCACCGAAGGCGCGGCCTCGAGTATCTTCGTGGTGCACGATGGCGTGCTGCATGTGCCGCCCAAGAGCCACTTGATGCTGCCCGGCATCACCTACGATGTGGTGCTTGAGCTCGCGCGTGATCGCGGCATGCCGTACCAGGTGCGCGAAGTACTTGAAGAAGACGTGCGCTCGGCCGACGAGTTGTGGATGACTTCGTCCACCAAGGAAGTGCTGCCCATCACCCGTCTGGATGACCGGGCGGTTGGCAAGGGCAAGCCGGGGCCGCTCGCGGCGCAGATGTATGAGTGGTATCAGGACTACAAGAACCAGGTGATGCGCCGTGGCGGATGAAGCCCACACCTCGCTGATCGAATTCCCTTGCGCGTTCCCGCTCAAGGTCATGGGCGTGAAGGTCGACGACTTCGCGCAGACCGTGGCCGAGGTGGTGCTCAAGCACGACCCCGGCTTCGACCCGGCCACCATCGAGATGCGCCCGTCGAGCAAGGGCACCTATCTGTCGCTGACCTGCACCGTGTGGGCCGTGTCGCAACCGCAGCTCGACGATCTCTATCGGGAATTGTCCGGCCACCCGATGGTCAAGGTGGTGTTGTAAAGCCATGACCGTGGCCAGCTGTGTACGGCGCGATCTCGGCCGTGTCCCCTACGAGCCGACCTGGCGGCAGATGCAGGCGCTCAACGACGCACGCGACGCCAGCTCGCCAGACGAGCTGTGGGTGCTCGAACACCCGCCGGTCTACACCCTCGGCATGGCCGGCAAGCCCGAGCACCTGCTGTGCGAGACCGACATCCCCATGGTGCGCATCGACCGCGGCGGCCAGATCACCTATCACGGCCCCGGCCAGATCGTGGTCTACCTGCTCATCGACCTGCGCCGCCGTGGCCTCAAGGTGCGCGAGATGGTGCATCTGATGGAGCAGGCGCTGATCGACACGCTGGCCGACGAGGGTCTCGTTGCCGAGCGTCAGGCCGGCGCGCCCGGCGTGTACATCGGTGGCGCCAAAGTTGCCGCGCTTGGCCTGCGTGTCAAGAACGGCTGCAGTTACCATGGTTTGAGCCTCAATGTCGATATGGACTTGACACCATTTACGTGGATCAACCCCTGCGGCTATAGTGGCCTGCAAACCACCCAGCTTCGCGATCTGGGCGTCGACACCGAGCAAGCCGTCGTCGCCGATCGTCTGATTGGCCATTTAGAACGCCTGTTGCCGCCCTTGCGCTCAGGCGCGTTGGATTCAGCGCCCGATTGAGGCGTGATGACCCGATGAAGGAAACCCCCATGGATACCCCATCCCGCAAGCAGCGTGGCGCCGAGAAAACGGCCCGCATCCCGATCAAGATCGTGCCCGCCGAGCGCTTGCGCAAGCCCGAGTGGATCCGCATCAAACTCGGCAGTGGCGAAGAGGTCGAGCGCTTCAACGAGATCAAGGCCACGCTGCGCGATCAAAAGCTGCACACCGTGTGTGAAGAAGCCTCCTGCCCGAACATTCATGAATGCTTCGGCAAGGGCACGGCCACCTTCATGATCATGGGCGACATCTGCACCCGGCGCTGCCCCTTCTGCGATGTCGGTCACGGCCGTCCTGACCCGCTCAATGCCGACGAGCCCAAAGACCTCGCCAGCACCGTGGCCGCGATGCGTCTGAATTACGTGGTGGTCACTTCGGTTGACCGCGACGACCTGCGCGACGGCGGTGCCCAGCACTTTGTCGAATGTATCCGTGCCGTGCGTGAGGCCTCGCCGAAAACCAGTATCGAAGTGCTGGTGCCCGACTTCCGTGGCCGCATGGACATCGCTCTCGAGATCTTCGACCAGGCGCCGCCCGATGTCATGAACCACAACCTCGAAACCGTGCCCCGCCTGTACAAGCAGGCCCGCCCCGGTTCCGATTACGCCTACTCGCTCGAGCTGCTCAAGCAGTTCAAGGCGCGCCACCCCGAGGTGCCGACCAAATCCGGCCTGATGGTCGGCCTGGGCGAGACGGATGACGAAATTCTCGAAGTGATGCGCGACCTGCGTGCCCACAACGTCGAGATGCTCACCATTGGCCAGTATCTGCAGCCGTCCAACGGGCACCTGCCGGTCTTGCGCTATGTGCACCCCGACACCTTCAAGATGTTCGAGACCGAAGCGCTCAAAATGGGTTTCAAGAACGCCGCGTGTGGCCCGATGGTGCGCTCGTCTTACTGGGCCGACCAGCAAGCCCAGGGCGCCGGCGTCGCCTGATCGTTCGCCGGACGGGTCGGCCACGCCGGCCCGTCTGCGCAAACAGGGCCCGGCCTTGGTCTGAATGCTCGCTTCGGCGGGCATTTTTTCTGTCCGCGCCAATTGAAAACAAGCGTGAGCGCGCCCGTCAGGGGCTGCCCGGCGGTGCTAAAGTGAGCGCTCAAGGATGGCATCGATGGAGATCCCCTATGCGAACACTGATTCGAACGCTGGCCGTGCTGGCCATTGCTTTGCCCGCCTGGGCCGGCGGCCTCGACGGCCTCACCAACAGCCAGGCCACCTCCGGTTTGCGCGAGGCGCTTGACCAGGGCGCGCGTGCGGCGGTCAGCCAGCTGGGCCAGAGCGGCGGCTTTCTGAACAACCCCAAAGTCCGTATCCCACTGCCTGGTGTGCTTGAAAAGGCCAAGCCGATTCTCAGCATGCTCGGTCGCGGAAAAGACATGGACAAGCTCGAAACGGCCATGAACCAGGCCGCCGAAGCGGCTGTGCCCGAAGCCAAAACCCTGCTCGTCGATGCGGTGAAGCAGATGAGCGTGGACGACGCCAAGAACATCCTCACCGGCGGTGAAGATTCGGTGACCCGCTACTTTGAATCGAAAACCCGCGAGGCGCTCACCGGGCGCTTCATGCCGGTGGTTACCGAGCAGACCAACCGCCTGTCGCTGGCCAAGCAGTACAACAAGCTCGCCGACAAGGCCAGCGCGACCGGCCTGCTCGAAGGCGACGAAGTCTCGGTGGAGCAATACGTCACCGCCAAGGCGCTGGACGGCCTCTATCTCACCATTGCCGAGCAAGAACGTGCGATTCGGCAGAACCCCTTGCAAGCGGCCGGGTCGCTGGCCAAGCAGGTGTTTGGCGCCCTCGGTCGCTAGAGTCGGCAGCCGCCGTCGTGGCGGGGTAAAATCACGGCTGCATCCAGGTACGCCGCCCGGCCCGGGCGGCGTATTGTTTTTGCCATAGGCCCCATGTCCGCACACCTCAATGCGCCTCAGCGCGAAGCGATCCGCTATCTCGATGGCCCCTGTCTGGTGCTCGCCGGCGCCGGTAGTGGCAAGACGCGGGTGATCACGCAGAAGATTGCCCATCTGGTTGAGACCTGCGACTTCAGCCCCAGCAACATCGCCGCCATCACCTTCACCAACAAGGCCGCCAAGGAAATGCAGGAGCGCGTCGGTGGTCTGCTCGGCGGCGGCAAGGCGAAGGGACTGACGGTGTGCACCTTCCATGCGCTGGGCGTGCGCATGGTGCGGCAGGAGGCCAAGCATTGCGGGCTCAAGCCGCAGTTCTCGATTCTCGACGCGGCCGACGCCAACCAGATCGTCGCCGATATTTCGGCGGACTCGGACCGCGCCTACGCGCGCTCGCTGCAATGGACGATCTCGGGCTGGAAGAACGCCATGATCCCGCCCGAAGAGGCGGTCAAGCTGGCCAATGACGATCTCTC
>JBFIJC010000339.1:0-3968 GCA_041600915.1 Nitrogeniibacter sp. | reverse complement strand
GCTCGGTGGCAACAACGATCAAGATCTGACTGACGTTGGCCGCCAGGAGCTTTTGACGAAATGCATCGGATCGGTGGAGCAGGCTCTTGCGCGGCTCACATCGCTGAATGACCCCATGGCCCGCGCTGGTGGCTTTGAATACCACATTGTCGCCGCTGGCGAAGTCGATTCGCTTGCCTCGGGTGACGCATAGCCAGCGCTCGCCGTCGACGTCGAGCACTTCGAACTGACGGCCAAAAGAGGCAACGATGGTGCCTTGGTTCATCGGGTGTTTCTCAAAGCGTTTTTCCCTGAAGGTGGGCTATCCGGATGCTGGCGGGGGGGTGTGAGTCGTAAATGCGTGAGTACAGCGGGTCGGGCGTCAGCGTGCTGGCGTTGTCGCGATAGAGCTTGACCAGTGCGCTGACCAGTGCCTCGCCACTCGATTGTTGAGTCGCGTAGTCGTCGGCTTCGAACTCATGTTTGCGCGACCAGGCACTCATCAGGGGCGAGAAGGGGAAGCTGAAGATCGGCAACGCGATCATGAACAGCGCCAAGGCCATGGCGGTGCTTTGCACTGCCACGCCCAGGCCGCCGAAAAACCACGGCGTAGCCATCAAGACGGACAGCAGCCACAGCAGCCCCAGCATCATTGCAGACATCAGCACCAGTCGTTTGGTGACATGGCGATGCTTGAAATGGCCCAGTTCGTGGGCCAGCACGGCTTCGACCTCGACGGGCTCCAGCGTGTTGAGCAAGGTGTCGTAGAAGACGATCCGCTTGCTCTGGCCAAAGCCGGTGAAGTAGGCGTTGCCATGGGCCGAGCGACGCGAGCCGTCCATCACGAACAAGCCGTTGCTGCGAAAACCGCAGCGTGCAAGCAGCGCGTCGATGCGACCGCGCATACGTTCGTCTTCGAGCGGGGTGAAGCGGTTGAACAAGGGCGCGATGAAGGTCGGCCAGATCAGCAGCACCAGCAGATTGAAGCCGAGCCAGAACAGCCAAACGGCCCACCACCAGTGCGCGCCCATGGCCGTCATCAACCACAGCACGGCGGCGACAACGGGCAGGCCGATCAGCGCGGCCAGGGCCGTGCTTTTGGCCGTGTCAGCCAGGAAAAGCGCCGGTGTCATTTTGTTGAAGCCAAAGCGCGCTTCGGTGACGAAGGTGCGATACAGCGTCAGCGGCAGATCGATGAGCGCGCCGAGCACACCGATCGACGCAAGAAAGGCGGTGCCATGAAGGAGTGACCCTTCCGTGAATACGCCCGCCCAGGCCGTATGCAGCCACTGCAAGCCGCCGCCGAGCGTCAAGGTGAGCACCCAGGCGGCGTTGATCAGCAGGTCGACGCGGCCCAACCCCAGGCGGGCAAGGGTGTAGTCGGCCGCTTTGTGGTGCGCGCTCAGTGAAATTTGCTGAGCGAACTCGGCCGGGACCTCGCTGCGGTGATCGGCAACATGTTTTTTCTGGCGATAACCGAGCCATAGTTTGAATACGGCGGTCGCCAGAAGGACAGCAAGAAACAGGTTTGAGAACTGGGTGTCGGTCATGCGCTGGCTGAAAAGAGATGGGGGCGGAGGGCGTGCCGAAAGGAGTGCGAACTATGACACAATGCGCGATTATCAACGGCTTTCGGCAAAATTATGGCACAGGATCCCACGCATCTGATCTGGATCGATATGGAGATGACCGGGCTCGAACCCGATACGGATCGCATTATTGAGGTGGCCATTGTTGTCACCAACAGTCAGCTCGAAACGGTTGCTGAAGGGCCGGTGCTGGCCGTGCATCAATCGGACGAAGTGCTGGCGGGCATGGACGAGTGGAATACCCGCACGCATGGTCAGTCGGGTCTGACCGCACGGGTTCGCGCTTCATCGATGGACGAGGCTGCGGTTGAGGCGCAGATGCTGGCGTTTCTGGCCGAGCATGTGCCCGAGCGTGCCTCTCCGATGGCCGGGAACTCGATCTGCCAGGATCGTCGGTTCATGGCCCGGCATATGCCGAAACTCGAAGCATGGTTTCATTACCGGAACCTGGATGTGTCAACGCTCAAGGAGCTGGCCAAGCGCTGGCACCCGGAGGTGCACAAAGGGGTTCAGAAGAAGGGCAAGCACGAGGCGCTGTCCGACATCTATGAATCCATTGAAGAGCTGAAACACTACCGGGCGAATTTCCTGCGCTTGCCAGCGTGAGTCAGACGGGCTGAGTGAGCCGCCTGCGGCGGCACTCAGTCCTCTGTTCGGGCGTACAGGCTGAGTACTTCCCTGCGATTGCCGCCGCCGCGCTCGTAGCGCCACAGCGGTTCACCCATGTCACGGATCTCTGTGCCACCAATGAGTAGCAGCGGACAACTTTTGTCGGCTACAGCATGGGTGCGGATTCCGGCGCGATAGTCCAGACTGACCATCTGGCTGGGCGACAGGCCCAGGCCTGAAATGCAGCTTGCCGGTTGTGTCTTGAGTGCCTCGCGCAATGACAACACGGCCGGATCGTGACTCTTGCTGTAGTCGAACCACGGTTGCAGCAGAATTACGGCCAAACACCACAACATGGTCATGCCGAGTGCGGAGTTCTGCGCGCCGCGATACGGGCTGCGTTTCGTTGTCGCCACCAGCCAGGCCCACCCGGCGCACAAGGCGATGCCCAATAGAGAGGGCCACAACAGGCTGTCGAGCGTGAACGCCGGCGTTACCCTGTCCAGATGGCGACTGAGCCCAGGCGGCCAGTTGAAGGCCATGGCGCTCCAGGCGGTCCAGAGTAGCAGGGCGAATGCGGCAAAAGTCATGCCGCCAAACCAGTCAAACGCGTTTGCCGCGCCGCGGCGCAAGGTGGTCACGCCGGCAGAGGCGATCAGTGCGACTGGCAGGAGCAACGGCAAAAAGCTGGCGGGGCGAAGCGTGCCGGTCAGGCTGGTGACCAGAAGCGCGAGAACAGCCGCGGTGCAGATGATCTGCCATGGTCGGCGGCCAAGGTGCTTGCGTTCACGCCATAGCGCCCAGCCGGCAATCGGCCAGATGGGCCAGACAAACCACCCGAGTATGCCGAAGAGCTCGCCAATGTCGCTGAACTTGCCCGCGTGGGGTGTCGTCGCAATCAGGCTCGTGGTCCACCATGTGGCGAGCGCCTCGGGGGCGGATAGCGCCATGGGCACAAGCCACAGGCCGGCGACACAGGCGGCAGTGATTGCGCCGATCAGTCGATGGGCAATGGATGGCAACAGCAACAGGAGTGGTGCTGTCATCAACAGCGCGCTCAGTCCGTTGGACAGGCAGGCCAGGCCGACACCCAGCCCGGCAATTGCCGCACCCTTGCTGGCATGTTTCATGGCAGTCGCCATGCCCCAGAAGGTGATCGCCTGCGCAGCCACGACGGCGAGCATCGGTTGCGTTTCATGCGCGTGGACGACAAGCCCCAGGCTTGCGATCAATAGCAGTAACGCCGGGGCGTGGGCGCGGTCGCCGTGCATACGGCGTGCTGCATCCGCCGTCAGAAGCAGGGCGACGGCGGTGAGCAGGCCACTGGCCAGACGCGCGGCATCGTGGAGTGGAAGCACTGTTCCGAGTGTGGCGGCGAGTGTGGCGGCGAGTGTGGCGGCGACCCAATAGTACAGCGGGCCGAAGTCCAGCAAGGGCTCCCCCGCCAAGTGAGGTACCAGCCATTGCCCGTCGCGAACCATGCCGAGCACCGGCCCGAAGAACCGACCGTCGTCACCGCGCCAGGGCGCGTGGCCGGTCAGGCCTGCCAGCAGATACACCGCCAGCAGGATCCAGATCAGGATCAGCGGCGGCGGCGGGGGTAGTGTCGGCGCGAAGGGGTCGGGGCGTGTCGTCATCCGGGGCGCTTATATGCCTTGGTGGCGTGCGGATTTTACGCCAGTGTGCGCCAGCTGGCGCAGGCGGCGGGGTGAGTGGGCAACAAAAAAGGCAGCCGGGGCTGCCTTTTTTTGTCGCGCAAGTGCACGCTCGGGCAAATTAACCCAGGCGCTG
>JBFIJC010000338.1:0-3972 GCA_041600915.1 Nitrogeniibacter sp. | reverse complement strand
GCACCGCCGAAGTAACGAGCCCCAGCAAACAGCCGCGCTCAACGGTCTGGCCGATCGCACCAGCGAGTGGGGCATTCTTGACGAAAGCCCCGGCGGCTTCGGGCTGCGCTACCTGCGCGGCCAGGCCCAGTACATCCAGGTTGGCGAGATCATCGCCCTGCGGCCCCATGAGCGCGCCTCGGTGCTCATCGGCGTCACCCGGCGCATGGTCAGCCGCAAGGAAAACGAGTTCGACATCGGACTCGAAATACTGTCGGCATCGAGCATTCCCACCTATGTCATCCTGCCGGCCATCGGATTTCAGCAGCGCCCCCAGGTCCCCGTGCTTCTGCTACCCAAGATGCCGTCGCTGGGCGCCCGGCCCGGCCTGCTCGCACCGATCGGCGAAGTCCCGCCCGGCACGCGCATTACGCTGCAACAACACGGCCAGCAACTCACCCTGAAAACCGGCGTACCACTCGAAAAGCTCTCAGGCGTCGAGATCATTCCGCTCTACCGCGGCGATAAGTAGTCGCCCCGCACCACGGCGCTGGCTTGTCGATCGCCCGCGAATCCCCGACAATCCACCGATTCAACGCTCACGCGCCTTTACGCCCCCCGCCCCACACCATGCATGATCACGGCCACGGCCATCATCACGGACATCATCACGGCCAAGCCGCTGGCAGCGCTGCGCTGTTGCTCGCGCTCGGGCTGACACTCGGCTACGCGTTCGTCGAAGCCATAGCCGGATGGTGGGCCGGCTCGCTGGCCTTGCTCGGCGATGCCGGCCATATGCTGACCGACAGCTTTGCCCTCGCGCTGGCCGTCGTCGCCGCACGGCTTGTCAAACGCCCGCCCAGCCAACGACTGAGCTACGGTCTGGGTCGCATGGAAGCCATCGCCGCGCTGATCAATGGCCTGCTGATGATTGCCGTGGTAGCAGCCATTGTGTGGCATGCCATCGAACGCCTCGTCGAACCTCAAGCCGTGGCCGGCGGCACCGTCACGGTGGTGGCGCTGATCGGACTGGGCATCAACCTGCTGGCGGCATGGCTGCTCAGCCGCGGCGGCAACGATCTCAACACCCGGGCCGCGCTCCTGCACGTGATGGGCGACCTGCTCGGCTCCGTCGCCGCGCTGGCGGCCGGCATCATCATCCAGCTCACCGGCTGGATGCCGATTGACCCGCTGTTGTCAGTACTGATTTGCGGCCTGATCCTGGCCTCGACGCTGAGTCTGCTGCGTCAGGTGTTCACCACCTTGCTCGAGGGCGTGCCCGAGTCGCTGTCACTGCCCGATGTCGGACGTTCGATGGCGGCCATCGACGGGATCGTGTCCGTACACGACCTGCACATCTGGAGTCTGGGCGCCAATCGGGTCGCACTATCGGCCCACGTCGTGGTCACATCCTTCAACGACTGGCCGGCGATACTCGCCCGGCTGCAAACCGCCCTGGCATCGGAGTTCGGCATCGACCACGTCACGCTGCAGCCCGAAATTCCGCGCGCCGAGCCCATCGTTTTCAAACGAAAGCTCAGCGGCGACTAAAGATCGCCCCACGAGAACCGATAGGATAGGCAAGACCTGCCTCACAAGACGCCTCATGCACAACGCCCTGGAAATCGTCGCTTCGGTGGATCGCCTCAAGAGTTTGCCGGCGGTCTATCACCGTATTCGCGCCGAACTCGAATCGCCCGAGGGCTCGCTCAACGAGGTCGCGCGTCTGGTCACCCACGACGGCGTGATCACCGGGCGCATCCTGCAGGTCGTCAACAGCCCGCTCTATGGCTTTTCGGGCCAAATCGACAGCGTGATGCGCGCCGTCCAGCTACTCGGCATGCAGCAAGTCCACGACCTGGTGCTCGCCACGGCGGTGAGTGAGGCCTTTGATGGGGTCCACGCCGAGCGCATGAACATGCGCCTGTTCTGGCGACTGAGCGTATTGCGTGGTCTGGCTGCGCGGGTGATTGCCCGTCATTGCTCCCTGCTCGACGCCGAGCGCATGTTTGTCATCGGCCTGCTGGCCGACATGGGGCATCTGGTGATGTATCTCACCGTACCCGAACTGGCCGAACGCGCGCAGATCGAAGCAGACGCCGACCAACAGCCACTGCACACCATCGAACGCCGTCTGATCGGCGCCGATTACGCCGAAGTCGGCTGCGCGCTGCTCGACAGCTGGCAGCTGCCGCAAGGCTTCGCCTCAGCAGTCGGTGGTCAGCACACGCCCTGCACCGCAGGCGCCCACAATTTTGAAGCGGCCATCCTGTCGCTGGCCAACCGGGTGGCCGACGCCGACCGGCGCGGCCTGTCGAGCGAAGACGCCGCCACGCGGGTCGATTCGGCCATCTGGACGCACCTCGATCTGGAACCAAGCCTGATGGGCGAAATCCGCGAAGAAGCCGAACTCAATCTCGCAGCGGTCACGGCCCTGTTCTTCTCACGGCACTAATCACTAAGTTCGCACAGCGATCCACTCGCGCAAGGCATCCCATGCCGTGGTCACACGGCGCGCGCCCTCTGCGCTGAGCCCCGCCCCCAGACTGAAATCTTCCCCCCGCACACTGAGCAGCCAGCTCGACGGCAGCGCCTCGCCGAGCTGTTCGCGCACCCGCAGCACTTCGGCCGGCGACAAGGCATGCGACTGCACCGTCACAGCCGCGGCCGGCTCCACCGGGGCGAGCAAAACGTCATCGGTCTGGGTCAGATGCGCATCAATGAACAGCACCGCCTCGGCGCCGTCCAGATCCAGCGCATTCTCGACCTGAAACTGAAAGGCATCGATTACGGTCACGCCGGGCAGGTCGAGCCCGCTCAGACGCGCCGCCAGAAGCGGCCCGATCCCGTCGTCGCCGCGCGCATCATTGCCGGCGGCGAGCACCACAATCCGACTCACCCGTTGCGCACCTGTTGCGCCACGCACACACCGTCGGCGTCGAGCAGGCGCACCTCCAGCGGCATTTTGCCCAACGCATGGGTTGCACACGACAGGCACGGGTCGTAGGCCCGGATCGCTACCTCGATGTGGTTGAGCAAGCCCTCGGTCAGCGTCTGGCCATCGAGTTCGCGTCGCGCCACTTCACGCACCGCGCGGTTCATCGCCTCGTTGTTATGCGTGGTGGACACAATCAGATTGCACCAGCGCACCAGGTCGTCTTCACCGACCCAGTAGTGATGGATCAAGGTGCCGCGCGGCGCCTCGATCACGCCCACCCCCGATGACGCACGCGGCCCCTCGGCCATGCGCTCGCCGCCGGTCAGATCCGGGTCGGGCAACATGTCGCGGATCACCTCGGCGGCATGCAGCATCTCGATCATGCGCGCCCAGTGATAGGCCAGCGGCGCATGCTGGATCGCGCCATCGCCGTAGGCGCGGAAGGCGCGCCGCTCGGTCTCGGCCAATGGCGAGGGAATGAAATCGCAGTTCTGCACCCGCGCCAGCGGGCCCACCTTGTACCACCCCGCGTCGGGCCCAAGATCGGTCACGTACGGAAACTTCATGTAGCTCCACGGCTTGACCGCTTCGGTGATGAAGTCCATGTAATCGTGGCTCGGCACACCGTCGCGCAGCACCTCGCCGTCCGCACTGCGCAAGCGCAGTTGGCCATCGTAGAGGTCCATCGCGCCGTCGGCCCGCACCAGGCTCATCAGCGATGAAGGCACGCAGCCGAAGCGGTCGTACAAGGCCGGATCGGCCTCGTGCAAGCGGCGAACCAGTGCCACCGCCGCCTGCGACCACGCCACCATGGTGTCGGCCTCGGCCAGCAAGGCGTCGCGATCGGTCACCGACAGATGCCGGTTAATGCCGCCGGGCACCGCCGCCGTGCCATGAATGCGCTTGCCCGCGGTGGCCGCAATCACCTGCTGACCAAAACGCCGCAAGCCTACGCCCTGACGGGCGATGTCGGGATGCGCGGCGATCACCCCCGCGATATTTCGCTGCGCGACCGGCGCATCAAACCCGAACAGCAAGTCGGGCGAGGCCAGATG
>JBFIJC010000337.1:0-3977 GCA_041600915.1 Nitrogeniibacter sp. | reverse complement strand
CGATGCAGGGCGTCATGGTCAGCAGCATCAAGATCGCGACCCGACCGGTCAACCCCGCGCCCCCGCCCAAGCCCCCCGAGCAACGAACAGTCAGCGGTCAGACCCAGGACGCCTTGCGCTCGCTCGCCAGCGACCTGCCGGCCGACGATCCGCTACGCGCGGCGCTGGAGCGCTTTGTGCGGCGAAGCCGCGGGGAATGAGCGCCGGCCCTGGCGCGGCGGACGACGCTAGAAAATCGGCGCCAGCAAGCGCTCGATCAGCAGCAGCGCCATGAATACCAGCAGCGTCACCAGCCCGACTCGGGTGAACACCCAAGCCCAGTGGCGATAGCGCGGATTGCCGGACAGCAGGTAGAGGATCAGCGATCCGCCGACCATCAGCAGCGCCAGCGCGCCCACCAGTCTCAGAACAAACATGGTCGCTTAGCCCATTACCGGCTCAAACATGCCGGCGACGCCGGGGGCGGCCTGGGTATGATCCTCGAAGGTAACGACCTCCCAGGCACTTTCGTCTTCGAGCAGCACGCGCAGCACCTGGTTATTGAGCGCGTGACCGGATTTGTGGGCCGAGTAGGCGGCCAGCAAGGGCTTGCCGGCAAGGTAGAGGTCGCCGATGGCGTCGAGCACCTTGTGTTTGACGAACTCGTCCTTGTAGCGCAGGCCGTCGGAATTGAGGATGCGGTACTCATCCATCACGATGGCGTTGTCGAGGCTGCCGCCCAGGGCCAGGCCGTTGGAGCGCATGAACTCGACGTCTTGAACGAAGCCGAAGGTGCGCGCACGCGAGACGTCCTGCACATAGGACAGGTCGGCAAAATCGACAGTGGCGTCGGTCTTGGTGCGGTTGATCGCGGGGTGATTGAAGACGATGGAGAAGTCGAGCTTGAAGCCATCGTAGGGCTCCAGGCGCACCCACTTGTCGTCTTCACGGTATTCGACCGCCTTCTTGACGCGCAAAAACCGCTTGGGCGCGGCTTGCTCTTCCAGCCCGGCGGACTGGATCAGGAACACGAAGGGGCCGGCGCTGCCATCGAGAATCGGCAGCTCGGCGGCGTCGACATCGACATGGACGTTGTCCACACCCAGGCCGGCCAGCGCCGACATCAGGTGCTCGACCGTGCCCACCTTGGCCTCACCTTGCTGAAGACCCGAGCACAGCCGGGTATCGACGACGGAGTATGGGTCGGCGGGCAGATCGACCGGCGGGTCGAGATCAACGCGGTGAAACACCACGCCGGTATCGGGCGCGGCGGGACGCAGCACCATGGTCACCTTGCGGCCGCCGTGCAGGCCGACGCCGGTGGCAGAAATCGTCGATTTAAGCGTGCGTTGCTTGATCATGGTCCGTCGCCGTTCAGAGTCCGGGCGCCCGAAGAAATGGCTCGGGCGCAAGAAGCTGAAGTCTAGCATGCGGTGCACAACGGCCTTTTCAACGGCGACGGGCGCCTTGCGCGCGGACGGGAGGCATCGTCCATGCGCAAGGCGCCCGTCGGGGCGGTACAACGTCCGATCAGTCTGCCTGCTTGCGCAAGAAGGCCGGGATATCGTAGGTACCCACACCGCTGGCGCTCATCGCCTCGACCGTCGTACGACGACCGCTGCGAATCACGGCGGGTACATCGCTGTCTGCCGCGCCGCTGGACGGGCCGTAAGTGCCCGTGCCCTGCACCACTTGCATCACCGGCTTGCTGGCCGACACGGCCGGGTTGCCCAGACCGGTGGCGACGACGGTGACGCGAATGCGGTCTTCCATGGCTTCATCGAAGACGGTGCCGTAAATCACGAAGGCGTCTTTGGCGGCGAAGGCACGCACGGTATTCACGGCTTCCTTCACTTCCGACATCTTCAGCGAGCGGCTGGCGGTGAGGTTGATCAGCACGCCACGGGCGCCGGACAGCTCAACACCTTCGAGCAGCGGGCTGGCGGCGGCCTGTTCGGCGGCGATGCGCGCGCGGTCGATACCGGCGGCTTCGGCGGAGCCCATCATGGCGCGGCCCATTTCGGCCATCACCGTGCGGACGTCCTGGAAGTCGACGTTCACCAGACCGGGGATATTGATGATTTCGGCAATCCCGCCAACGGCGTTACGCAGGACGTTGTCGGCCGCGCGGAAACCGTCTTCGAGGCTGGCGTCATCGCCCAGCACTTCCATCAGCTTGTCGTTGAGCACCACGATCAGCGAATCGACATGGCTGGAGAGCTCTTCGATGCCGCTGTCGGCAACGCGGTCGCGGTTCTCGAAGTCGAAGGGTTTGGTCACCACACCGACGGTGAGGATGCCCATTTCCTTAGCCACTTCGGCCACCACCGGCGCTGCGCCGGTGCCAGTGCCACCGCCCATGCCGGCGGTAATGAACACCATGTGCGCGCCCTTGATGGCTTCGGCGATCTGCTCACGCGCTTCCTGTGCGGAGCAACGACCGGCCTCCGGCTTGGCGCCCGCGCCCAGACCCGACGTACCCAATTGCACTTTCTGGGTCGACAGGTTGCGCTTGAGTGCCTGCGCGTCGGTATTGGCGGTGATGAACTCAACACCATGCACGCTTTCGCGGATCATGTGATCGACGGCATTGCCGCCGGCGCCACCGATGCCGACCACCTTGATGATGGTGCCGATCGGTTCCTTTTCAACGATTTCAAACATGTGCCTCGCCTCCTTGAAAAACGGCTTTAACGCCACTTTCTCGTCTGCGCCATCCCGTATTTAGTATTAGTTTGGCATTCTATAACTAAATACCGGACAGCAACAGACGAACTACAAATTCATACAAAACCCCGCCCGAGGGCGAGCCCTAGAAATTCCGTTCAAACCAACCCTTCATCCGGTCGAACACCTGACGCAGGTTGCGCGTCTCGCGTGCCTGAATCCCGCGGCGGCGCTGCGCCATGGCCTCGACCATCAACCCCATCGCGGTGGCATAACGCGGCTGACACACCACATCGGCCAGGCCACCCTTGTATTGCGGTGCGCCGATGCGCACCGGCATATGGAAAATTTCTTCGCCCAACTCGATCATGCCGTCCATCACCGAGGCGCCGCCGGTGAGCACGATGCCCGACGAAAGCAGCTCTTCGTAGCCGCTGCGGCGCAGCTCTGACTGCACCAGCTCGAACAGCTCCGACACCCGCGGCTCGATCACATCGGCCAAGGCCTGACGCGAGAGCTTGCGGGCGGAACGATCACCAACACCGGGCACTTCGATCATCTCGCTCGGATCGGCCAGCGAGCTCATCGCCACGCCGTGGCGGATCTTGATTTCTTCGGCTTCGGCGGTCGGTGTGCGCAAGGCCATGGCGATGTCGTTGGTGATCTGGTCACCCGCGACCGGAATCACCGCCGTGTGGCGAATCGCGCCTTGCGTAAACACCGCCAGATCGGTGGTGCCGCCACCGATGTCGACCAGGCACACGCCCAGGCCTTTCTCGTCTTCAGACAGCGTGGCGTAGCTGGAGGCCAGCGGTTGCAGGATCAGATCCATCACCTCCAGCCCGCAGCGGCGCACGCACTTGACCACGTTTTGCGCGGCGGAGACCGCACCGGTGACGATGTGCACCTTCACTTCCAGCTTCACGCCGCTCATGCCGATCGGCTCGCGTACGCCGTCCTGACCGTCGATGATGAATTCCTGGGTGAGGATGTGCAGGATCTGCTGGTCAGCCGGGATCGGCATGGCGCGCGCCACTTCGATCACCCGCTCCACATCCATCGTGGACACTTCCTTGTCCTTGATGGCGACCATGCCGTTCGAGTTGAAACTCTTGATGTGGCTGCCCGCAATGCCGGTATAGAGATCGCCGATCTTGCAGTCGGCCATCAGCTCGACCTCCTGGATCACCCGCGAGATCGCATCGACCGTCGCCTCGATATTGACCACCACCCCGCGGCGCAAGCCGTTGGAGGGCTGCGTGCCGAGGCCGATCACGTTGAACTGTCCATCGGGGCGCACCTCGGCCACCATGCAGGTGGTCTTCGAGGTG
>JBFIJC010000336.1:0-3995 GCA_041600915.1 Nitrogeniibacter sp. | reverse complement strand
CGCGCACGCCGGGCAAATCGAGAATTTGCCGGCGTACGGCGTCAATGTCTACCGTTGCGGCAATCGGGTAGCTGCGCGCGGCCACTTTGGGCGGCGGCAACATGGTCATGGCCACCCCCAGCCACAGCAGGGCCATGAGCGCAGTGACAACGAAAACGCTGTCGGGCCCGAGGTGTTGACTGAGCGCACCGCCAAGCATGCCACCAAGAAACAGGCCAAGCGCCTGGCTGGTGTTGTAGATGCCGAGCGCCGCGCCTTTGGAGGCCGGCGGCGCGATGCGCGAGACCAGCGAGGGCAGCGTGGCTTCGAGAATATTGAAGGCGACAAAGAAAGCGACCAGCAGCAGCGCCATCTGCCACACCTGTTCGCGGCCGAACAGCAGACCGATCTGGGTGAGCGTGAGCAGCGCGACGGCCGCCATGAAGATGGGCTTGAGCAGGTTTTTGCGCTCGGCCACGATGATGGCGGGGATCATCAGCGCAAAGCTGACCAGCACGGCGGGCAGGTAAATTTTCCAGTGCTCGGCGATCGGCAGGTTGCCGCGGGCGACCAGCGCGGCGGGCACCACCACGAACATGGCCATCTGCACCGTGTGCAGCGTAAAGATACCGAGGTTGAGACGCAGCAGCTGGCCGTCGCGCAGCACGCCGGCGAAGCGCACCATTTTCGCCTCGACCTTGGGCGGGTCGGGCACCACGCGGCGCAGCACCACAATGGCGAACAGCGCGAGCCCGGCGGTCATCCAGAAGATGCCCGACATGCCGATGGCGGCATACAG
This sequence comes from Nitrogeniibacter sp., assembly GCA_041600915.1. Taxonomy (GTDB): domain Bacteria; phylum Pseudomonadota; class Gammaproteobacteria; order Burkholderiales; family Rhodocyclaceae; genus Nitrogeniibacter. The sequence continues at coordinate 3,217 of JBFIJC010000336.1, read as the reverse complement.
CACCGGCGCGGCGACCAGCGAGATGGCGAACACCAGCCCGATGCTGGAGCCGATCATGGCCATCACCTTGGTGCGATGCTGCTCGCGGGTGAGGTCGGCCGCCAGGGCGGTGACCGCGGCGGAAATGGCGCCCGCCCCCTGCAAGGCACGGCCGGCAATGATCCACGGCAGGCTCTCGGCCATGGCTGCCATCACTGAACCGGCGGCAAACAGCAGCAGGCCAAAAACGATGACGGGCTTACGGCCGAGGCGATCAGAGGCGATGCCGAAGGGAATCTGAAAACAGGCCTGGGTGAGGCCGTAAATGCCCAGCGCCAGGCCCACCAGGGTAAGGTTGTCGCCGCCGGGCAGGCCGTGCGCGTAGACCGCGAACACGGGCAGAATCAGGAAGAGGCCGAGCATGCGCAGGCCAAAGATGCCTGCCAGCGACGCGCCGGTGCGCCTTTCGGCGGATGTCATGGTATCGGTATCGGCCATGGGGGTCGAAACTTGGTCCGGGCGAAGTGAATTGCGTATATTAGCAGGTTGCGCCCGGCGGGCTGCAGTGCACGATCGACTGACAGGCTGGCCGGCGAAAACTCAATGGGCCCGCTCTGGCGCGGCCCAAACTCGGTAACAAAAGCCCGGCATGGACAACATTCGAATTCGCGGTGCGCGCACGCACAACCTCAAAAACATCGATCTCGATCTGCCCAGAAATCGCCTGACGGTGATCACCGGCTTGTCGGGCTCGGGCAAGTCGTCGCTCGCCTTCGACACGCTCTATGCCGAAGGGCAGCGCCGCTATGTGGAGTCACTGTCGGCCTATGCGCGGCAGTTTTTGCAGTTGATGGAAAAGCCCGATGTCGATCTGATCGAGGGCCTCAGCCCGGCGATCTCCATCGAGCAAAAAGCGACCAGCCACAACCCGCGCTCCACCGTGGGCACCGTCACCGAGATTCACGATTACCTGCGCCTGCTTTTTGCCCGCGCCGGCACGCCCTACTGCCCCGACCACCCGGACCACCCGCTCGAAGCGCAGAGCGTGAGCCAGATGGTCGATCATGTGCTGGCGCTGCCCGAAGACACCAAGCTGATGATCCTCGCGCCGGTGGTGGCCAGCCGCAAGGGCGAACAGCTCGACCTGCTCTCCGAGCTGCGTGCGCAAGGCTTTGTGCGCGTGCGTATCGACGGCGAAGTGGTCGACCTCGACGCCGCCCCCAAGCTGGACAAAAACAAGCGCCACAGCATCGACGTGGTGGTCGACCGGCTCAAGGTGCGAGGCGACGCCCGCCAGCGCCTGGCCGAGTCCTTCGAGACCGCGCTCACGCATGCCGAGGGCCGCGCCATTGCGCTGGAGATGGACTCCGGCGCCGAGCACCTGTTCTCGTCGCGCTTCGCCTGCCCGGTGTGCAGCTTTGCGCTGGCCGAGCTGGAGCCGCGCCTGTTCTCCTTCAACAACCCGGCCGGCGCCTGCCCCAAATGCGACGGCCTGGGCGCCATGGAGTTCTTCGACGCGCAGCGCGTGGTGGCGCATCGCGAGCTGTCGCTGGCCGGCGGCGCGATCCGTGGCTGGGACCGGCGCAACCAGTTTTACTACCAGATGCTCACCTCGCTGGCCAAGCACTACAAATTCGACATCGAAGCGCCCTTCGAAGAGCTGACCGAAGAGGTGCGTGAGGTCGTGCTGCACGGCAGCGGCAAAACAGCCATCGCCTTCCGCTACCTGTCAGACAGCGGCCGTTCGGTGCTCAAGGAGCACCCCTTCGAAGGCATCATCCCCAACCTCGAACGCCGCTATCGCGAGACCGACTCGATGGCGGTGCGCGAAGAACTGGCCAAGCTGCGCGGCACCCAGGCTTGCCCGGTGTGCGCCGGCGCCCGCCTGCGCGCCGAGGCCCGCAATGTGCGCATCGGCACCCACACCCTGCCCCAGCTCAGCCATCTGCCGCTGGGCGACTGCGCCCACTATTTCGAGAACCTGCAACTCACCGGTCACCGCGCGCAGATCGCCGACAAGATCGTGCGCGAAGTCACCAACCGCCTGCACTTCCTGATCAACGTCGGGCTCGACTACCTCACCCTGCAACGCTCGGCCGACACGCTCTCGGGCGGCGAAGCGCAGCGCATCCGCCTGGCGAGCCAGATCGGTTCCGGCCTGACCGGCGTGATGTATGTGCTCGACGAGCCCTCCATCGGCCTGCACCAGCGCGACAACGACCGCCTGCTCGGCACGCTCAAGCGCCTGCGCGACATGGGCAACACGGTGATCGTGGTCGAACACGACGAAGACGCCATCCGCGCCGCCGACCATGTGGTCGACATGGGGCCGGGCGCCGGCGTGCTCGGCGGGCAGGTGGTGGCCGAAGGGCTGCCCGAAGACATCCTCCAGCATCCCGACTCGCTCACCGGCGCCTATCTGTCGGGTCGGCGGGCCATCGCCATCCCGGCCCAGCGCGTGCCCCCGCGCGACGACCGCGAGCTGGTGCTGCGCGGCTGCACCGGCAACAACCTCAAAGGGGCCGACCTGCACTTGCCCGTCGGACTGTTTACCTGTGTGACCGGGGTGTCCGGCTCAGGCAAATCGACGCTGATCAACGACACCTTGTACGCCGTCGCTGCGCGCCACCTGTATGGCTCCAACGCGGAACCGGCACCTTACGAGCATGTGGACGGGCTGGCCTTTTTCGACAAGGTCATCAATGTCGACCAGTCGCCCATCGGCCGCACACCGCGCTCCAACCCGGCCACTTACACCGGCCTGCTGACACCGATCCGCGAACTGTTTGCCGGCGTGCCCGAGGCGCGCACCCGCGGCTACGGTCCGGGGCGCTTCTCCTTCAACGTCAAGGGCGGACGCTGCGAGGCCTGCCAGGGCGACGGCCTGATCAAGGTCGAGATGCACTTCCTGCCCGACATGTACGTGCCCTGCGATGTCTGCCACGGCAAGCGCTACAACCGCGAAACGCTGGACATCCGCTACAAGGGGCGCACCATTCATGACGTGCTGGCCATGACCGTGGCGCAGGCACTGGAGTTCTTCGCGCCGGTGCCCACCGTGGCGCGCAAACTCAAAACACTCGACGACGTGGGCCTGGGCTACATCGGCCTCGGCCAGAGCGCGACCACACTGTCGGGCGGCGAGGCGCAGCGGGTCAAGCTGGCGCTGGAGCTATCCAAGCGCGACACCGGCCGCACGCTCTACATCCTCGACGAGCCGACCACCGGCCTGCACTTT
>JBFIJC010000335.1:0-4005 GCA_041600915.1 Nitrogeniibacter sp. | reverse complement strand
TGCGAATACCACATCGGTGATGGCCAGGACGGGCAGCATCTGCTTGAAGACCTGCGCCACAACAACATCATCCCCCTGGCAACACTGTTCATCATGGTCACCGGTGAGCGCCAATACGAAAAAGTCGTTTCCGCCGCCGAGTTAGCGCCCAACGACTACGTCCTCAAGCCCTTCGCCGCAGACACACTGCACATGCGCATCGCCCGCGCCGTAATCAAGCGCGACGCCCTGCTGCCCACCTACAAGCTCATCGAAGCCGGCGACATCCCCGGTGCCTTGCGACAAAGTATCGAAGGCGAGCGCGAATACCCTCAATACCTGCTCGACTTCCTCCGACTACGCGCCGAACTGCACATCTCGGCCAGCGAAGCCGATGAGGCCGAAAAGGTCTACCAGCAAGTGCTGGGACTACGCGCCATCCCCTGGGCCCGACTCGGCCTCGCCAAAGCACTCTACATGCGCCAGCGATACGGCGAAGCAGAAGACTTGCTCACTGGCCTGGTCGAAGAGAACGACCAGTTTCTCGACGCTTACGACTGGCTGGCCCGCACGCGCGAAGCCGCCGGCGAGCTGGACAAAGCGCGCGACATCCTCGCCCGCGCAACGTCCGTTTCGCCCAATCGCATCAGCCGCCTGCGCCGCCTCGGTGCCATCGCACTGGAAATGGATGATCCACACACCGCCGAGGCGGTACTCGGTGAGGTTGTTCGCAAAGGCAAATACTCAGACTTTCGTGATCCAGACGACCACGTGTGGCTGATGCAGGCCCAAATCGGCAACGGCAAGCTCGAAGACGCCGCCGCCACGCTGCGCGACCTGGATAAAACGATGGCCTCGACCGAGCGCGGCAAGCTGTGCACCGCGCTATCCTCGGCAATGCTCCACGGCAAACTTGGCGACGGAGCCAAGGCAAAAGCCGCCGTCGAATCGGCCCTTACCGAGTCACGCCGGCTCGGCAAAGTCTCACTCAGCCTCAAGCAACAACTGGCACAAGCCTGCTTCGATCACGGCATGGAGGCCGACGGCTCGGAAGTCGTACTCGACATTATGCGCACCGCCGACACCCCCCGTGCCATTGAAAACACGCGCAAGATGCTTGACGCACGAGGTTATGCAAACCTCGCACAAGACCTCGAGAAGCAAGTTCATCACGAAGTCCGGGCGCTGGTCGCCACCGGCGCCGAAAAAGCCAAGGCGGGCGATTTCGATGGTGCGGTCGAAGAAATGCTCAGCGCCGTGGGCAAAATGCCCAACAACGTCCATGTGCTGTTCAACGCTGCGCTGGCACTGCTGCGTCACATCGAGAACCGAGGCTGGAGCGAGCAGTACGCCGAACAGGCCCAACGGCTGATCGACCGCGTTCGCCGTCAGGACCCCAACAATGCGCGCCTGCCTGCACTGAAAGACTTCCACGCCACGCTCAAGGCGAAATTCGGCATTCGCGACATCAAAGTCTAAGCCCGCACGCCGGCAGAGCGCGGCGGAACTGCTACACTCCAACCACCACCCGGTGGATGGAGCGCGCATGCGCCGCCTCACTCAAGCCCTTGTCGTCTTCCTGCTCGCTGCGTTTGCGCTCCTGCCGGCGTGCTCACGCGAAGCTCCACGCGACGCAAGCCCGGCACACGGCGAACTCACCTGGCTTCCGCCAGAAGCCCAAACCACGCTGGCCCTGATCAAACGCGGCGGCCCATTTCCGTACAGCAAAGACGGCACCACCTTCTTCAACCGCGAAGGCCTGCTGCCCAAGCAATCGCGCGGCTACTACCGCGAATACACGGTCCCGACGCCTGGCGAGCGCACCCGCGGCGCGCGACGCATCGTCGCTGGCGGCAATCCGCCCGAGGTGTTCTATTACACCGCAGATCATTACCGCAGTTTTCGACGCATTCCGGAGACGCGATGAGCCCCCCTCGCCCAACGAGTGATCCCGACCTTGCCCTCGACGGCCCCAACCGCATTCTGTCGATACACCAAGGCGACGTAGACACCATCATTTCTGCCGCATTGGCCCGCGAGCGCCGCGTCATTGATGTTGCCCTCGATGGCCTGACCGACAAAACGCAGATTCTCGACGCCCTCGCCCAGCGCTTCGACATGCCCCGCTGGTTCGGACACAACTGGGACGCCCTCTACGACTGCCTCACCGACCTCTCATGGCTGCCGGCAAACGGCTACGTATTGATCCTCACCCACGCCGCACCGGACAGCAACGCAGCGCCCATCCTTACTGACCTGCTGACCGATTGTTGTGAGCACTGGCAAGACAGGGGCGTTCCGTTTCATGTCTTTGCCGACACCGGGCGGAGCACCGACCCCGCGTGAGCGCTGGCGACTACAAGCGCCCCTACTCCGTGCTGGTGCTGATCCACACCCCAGCGATGGAGGTGCTGATACTGCATCGTTGGGCCCCTTTTGACTTCTGGCAATCGGTCACTGGCAGCCTAGAGCCCAACGAAACACCCCGCGACGCTGCGGTGCGCGAAGTCTTTGAAGAAACCAGGCTCTCGACGCCCCCCGGCGCCCTTCTCGACTTGCAGCTCAACAACCGCTATTCCATCCCGCCCCAATGGCGCCATCGATATTCGCCCGAGGTCAGCCACAACACCGAATCAGTATTCAGCCTGTGCCTGCCAAGCCCTCAAGCAGTGACCCTGTCCAAAGATGAGCACGACGACGCCCAATGGCTGCCCGCCAGGCTCGCGGTGAGCCAAATCTGGTCCTGGACCAACCGCGACGCCGTCCGGCTCTGCGCAGCCATCCACCAGCACGGCGCACATGGCCGGATGCCCGTCGTCTGACACGATCGCGCTACAGAAACATCTGCTTGCGTCCTCCTCACTTGAAAAACATCGGTGCGCCACTATTTTTTCAATCGGGAATCGTCACCCATTTGACAAGGAGGATCTCATGAACAACATCACACGCCACGATCCGCTCGAAGACTTCTTTCGCGGGTTTTTCGTACGCCCTGTCGAGTTCGGCGGCAATACCGCCGAGGCCCCCCAGATGCGCGTTGACGTCAAGGAAAACCCCGAAAACTACGCGGTACACGCCGAACTTCCGGGGATCGCCAAGGACGACATCCACGTCAGTATCGACGGGCCGGTCGTATCAATTACGGCAGAACGCAAGCAGCGTGCTGAGCAAAAAGACGGCGAGCGGGTGCTGCGCACCGAGCGCTACTACGGCAAGGTCTCGCGCAGCTTTCAACTCGGCCAGGACGTTGACGAAGCACGCGCCGCAGCCAAGTTTGTTGACGGCGTGCTGGAACTGACTCTGCCCAAGAAGGCGGCGGCACAGGCCAAGCGCTTGAGCATTGACTGATCTCGCCTGAAGACGCCCGGGCGCCGTCCACTGGCGTCGCCCGGGCGAGCGGTGCACACTGGCCTCAACCGTATCTCACAGGAATCCGGCGGCCATGCGCCAAGGCTCACACCACTGGCTCTTCGCGCTTTGCGCACTACTGACGGGCCCCACCACCGACGCAGCCGAGCTGCGCGTGGGCCCCGATGAACCCATCCAGCGCATTGCCGACGCGGCGCGCATCGCGCAAGACGGCGACACCGTCAACATCATGCCCGGCACGTATCGCGGCGATGTCGCGCTCTGGACACAAAACCAGCTCACGATTCGCGGTCTCGGCGACGGACCGGTGCTCGAAGCCGACGGCCAATCGATGGAAGGCAAGGCCATCTGGGTAATCCGCGGCGGCGACATCCGAATCGACAACATCAGCTTTCGCGGGGCGCGGGTGCCGCACTCGAACGGCGCTGGCATTCGCTTTGAGCGGGGACATCTGACTGTTACCAACAGTCGTTTCATCGACAACGAAAACGGCATTCTCACCAGCAATGACCCCAACGCCCGGCTCCATGTCGAAAACTGCCGTTTCGACCAGGCACCCCGCCATCCCGGCGCGTTGCACCACCTGCTCTACGTTGGGCGAATCAGCCATTTCACGCTACGTGGCAGTCACCTGCAAAACGGCTACAACGCGCATCT
>JBFIJC010000334.1:0-4025 GCA_041600915.1 Nitrogeniibacter sp. | reverse complement strand
GCGGGCGGGCTATTGATGGGCTACGGCGCGCGCATTGCCTTCGGCTGCAACATCGGCGCTTTTGTGTCGGGCGTGGCCTCGACCAGCCTGCACGGCTGGCTGTGGATTGCCTGCGCGATCCCGGGTACGGTGGTCGGCATCTGGCTGCGGCCGATGTTTGGCCTGGCGAATGAATCCGCCATCGACACAGGAGGACGCAGATGACTGAGTACGAAGGCGATTGGGTGATGGTGGCGCGCTGCCTCGATCCGACCGAGGCGCATTTGCTGTGTGCCTGTATTGAGGCAGCCGGCCTGACCGCCATGGTGGCCGATGCCAATCTGGTGCAGACGCATTCGCTGATCGCGGTGGCGGTGGGTGGCGCGCGGGTGCTGGTGCCCGAAACGCAGCGCGAGCGCGCCGAGGCGGTGCTCGAAGCCTTTCATCGGGGTGACTTTGCGCTCGACGAGGACGCCGACGTGGGCGAGCGTCGGGACGAATAGTTCAGTGTCGGGCGTAATGATTGGAGGCCGCGAAGCGTCTGTTGGGTATCGAGCGATCCGTGTGCGCCCCGGATCCTTGGCGCTCACTTCACAGGAGAACTTCATGCCCAGCGAAAAAATCATCTTCCCCGGTGCCGACGGCCAGGATCTGGCCGCGCGCCTGGATACGCCGGACGGGCCGGTCCGCGCCTATGCCTTGTTCGCCCATTGTTTTACCTGCACCAAGGATATCTTCGCCGCCGCACGCATCGCCGAAGGCTTGGCCGCGCAAGGCATTGCGGTGTTGCGTTTCGACTTTACCGGCCTGGGCGCCAGCGATGGCGAGTTTGCCAACACCAACTTTTCGTCCAATGTGCAGGACCTGGTCGCCGCCGGCGCTTACCTGAAGGCGGAGTTCGCGGCGCCGGCGATCGTGATCGGCCATTCGCTCGGTGGCGCGGCCGTGTTGGCGGGGGCGGGGCAGATCGATGGCGTGAAGGCGGTGTGCACCATCGGCGCGCCGGCCGACCCGGCACATGTGGCGCATTTGTTCGCACATGCGCGCGAGCAGATCGAGCGTGAGGGCGAAGCGGAGGTCACGCTGGCCGGGCGGCCGTTCCGCATCCGCAAGCAGTTTCTCGATGACATCGAAGCCACGCGCATGGAGACGGCCGTGGCCGGGCTGCGCAAGGCCTTGCTGATTTTTCACGCGCCGCAGGACGCGACCGTGGAGATTGAAAACGCCGCCCGCCTGTATGGCTGGGCCCGGCACCCCAAGAGCTTTGTCAGCCTTGATGGCGCCGATCACTTGCTGAGTCGTCGGGCCGACGCCATTTATGTGGCGGAGGTGATCGCTGCGTGGGCGCAGCGCTACCTGCCGGCGATCGACTGAGTCATGTGGCGGAGGCCATCGACGCGGCGGCATCGCGGCGCTCGACGGCCTTGAGCATCACCAGCAAGATCGTGCCGAGCACCATCACCCCGGCAGCCAGATACAGTCCGCCGGCGTAGCTGCCGATGCGGGTGGCGATCCAGCCGGTGATGGCCGGCGCGATGATCTGCGCCACGCCGTAGGAGAGGGTCATCTTGCCCATCATCTTGGCGGGGCGGGTCGGGTAGTAGCGCCCGGCCATGGTCAGCACCAGGCTCACCATGCCGATGAAGGTGCCGCCAAACAGGATGGCGCCGGCCACGGCAGGCACCAGCCCGTCGGCCAGCACCGGCAGCACGATGCCGACGATCTGCAGCACGGCGGCAATGATCAGGGCGTTGAGATCGCCGACGCGCCGGGCGATCAGGTCCCACACCATGCATGAGGGCGCACCGGCGACACCGATGGTCAGAAAGACCAGCCAGCCGCGACCGGCCAGGCCGGGGAGTTGGTCGATGATGGCAACAATGAAAGTCGCGCTGACCACATAGCCGACGCCGGCGCAAAAATAGGCGGCCATGAACAGGCGCATGAAGGCCGGGCTGGGCGGGGCGTCGACCAGCTTCTGCCCGGTCTTGGTGAGCGCGCTGCTGTCGGGTGGCGGCAGCCAGCGCAGCGCCGGCACCAGCAGAACGCAGCCGATGGCGGTGAAGGCGAACCACTGTTCGCGCCAGTCGAAAAACGGGCTCATCAGCGCCACGGCGGCCGAGCAACCGGCAATGCCCAGACCGATGCCGGCAAAGTGAATGCCCAACTCGCTGCGGTGGTTGTGGCGGATCAGCCAGTTGAGAATCAGGCCGGTGCCCAGCAGCATGGCGGCGGCGCTGGCCAGTCCGGCGATAAATCGCGAGATGGCCCAGACCGTCACGTCGGTCGACAGGCCCATCATTACGGTGCTGAGAATGGCCACGACCAGACCGATGCGATAGAGCCGGTCCTTGAGGACGAGATCGCTGATCAGCGAGGCAATCAGCGCGCCCGACAGATAGCCCGCGTAATTGATGGCCGCCAGCCATCCGGCCTCGGCCACGCCCAGGCCGGCCTGCGCCTGCATGATAGGCAGCAGGGGCGTGTAGGCAAAGCGCGCCACGCCCAGTGCCAGAAGCAGACTGAAGATACCGGCGCTCAGGACTTTGATACGTTCGCGTTGATCGCTCATTGGGGTGTTTTTTCTGTTTGGTGCACGCACGATAAACGGGCTAATGTATCAATACAAATGATTTGTTGAGAACGGTTTGTTCTCTATTGGAGATATCGCATGGAGCTGGTGGCGCTGCGTACGTTTCAGACGGTGGTTGAGGAAGGCGGCGTGCTGGCGGCCTCGCGCAAGCTCAACACGGTGCAGTCCAATGTGACGGGTCGCATCCGTCGCCTGGAAGAAGAGTTGGGGGTTGAGCTGTTTTTCCGCAAGGGCCGTGGCCTGGAGCTGGCGCCGTCGGGGCGGGTGCTGTTGGCCTATGCGCGACGCCTGCTGCAGCTAGAACGCCAGACGACGGCGGCGGTGCGCCAGATTGGCGAGGGCAGTGGCGAGCTGCGCATCGGCACGATGGAAACTTTTGCCGCCCTGCATCTGCCGGGCGCACTCAAGGCGGTGCGTGCCAAGCATCCTTTGCTCGAACTGCGGGTCAAGTCCAATACCAGTGCGGCGCTGGCCGAAGCGGTGCTTGATCACAAGCTCGACTGCGCTTTTGTCGCCGGCCCGGTCACCCACCCGTCGCTGCAGTTTGACGAGTTGGTGGTCGAAGAGCTGGTGCAGGTCTCGGCGCCGGGGATCAGCCCGGTCACGCATCCGCTGATCTTCTTTCGCGAGGGCTGCGCCTACCGTGCCCGCGCGCTCGCATGGCAGCGTGCGATGGGGCATGCGGTGTCGGACGCGATGGAGTTCGGCACGCTGGAAGGCATTCTCGGCTGCGTGTCGGTCGGCCTCGGCTGGACGCTGATGCCACGCGCCGTGGTTGAGCAGTCCGGGCATGCCGACGAACTGGTGATCGAAGCACTGCCCGACAATGAGGGCAGGGTGCCGACCGGCATGATCTATCTGCGCGATGCGCCGCCGATGGTGGCTTTGAAGACGCTGGCGGACGCGGTGCGGACAGTGAAAATCTGAACTGCGATATTGGGCCGCTGGCTATTTTCTTTTTACTACGTACCTCGTAAATACCAGCACCGCGGAAATCAAGAGAGGAGGGACGCCTAGCTTTTCCAAGCAAATGACCGTAATACTTGCAAGACACAAAACCCCCGCAAGTATTAAGAGTTGGTCGAGCAGGTCGGTTAGTGCCTTGCGTCGACGGTAGGCTTCATTTGAGCGCGAAAATAGCTTGTCTACTGATTTCCGAGGGTGACGAATCTTGTTGCGTCTGTTCACGACGACTCCGGCCTTGTATAGGACGGTTCATCGTGATTTTTTGGACTTAGGAATCTGGATTAAAGGATTTTAGTTTCTGATAGCCGGTATTGACGAAGCGTGAATTATTGGGCCTTGTTGATGGCTAGGTGTGTAAACCCACCAGGTTATTCGCATTCGGTAGCCGGCTGATCGGCGGTAGATATTTCAAGCTGGCGTGTGGTCGGTGCCAGTTGTACTGATGCAACCAGATTGGCAAGTGGGCGGCACGCTGATCCGAGGATTC
>JBFIJC010000333.1:0-4038 GCA_041600915.1 Nitrogeniibacter sp. | reverse complement strand
CGTGCACGGGTAGAAGCCATTCTGGCCGGCAAGCTCCTCAAGCCCGAGGCCCCGGCTGCTGGCGATGAGGCTTTTGTCGTTCAGCTCGGCGCGTACAGCAATCCGGATAGCGCAAGCTCGCAGGCGAGCAAAGTGCGCGAGAAAGGTTTCAAGGTATTTACCCAGAAGGTTGGAACCAGCACGCGTGTGCGCGTTGGGCCGTATGGCAGTCGTGATGCCGCCGAGAAGGCCGCCGATCAACTGGAAAAAGCCGGTTTCAAAGGCGTGGTGATGGCCCGCGGATGAGCCGCAGGTCAAAGCAATGACAATTTTCGACTACGCGTTTCTCGGCCTGCTCTGCGTGATGGCGATCCTTGGCTTTTGGCGTGGATTGATCAGCGAAGTGCTGGCTTTGGCAGGCTGGATACTGGGCTTTATCGTTGCACGCATGTTTGCCGGTCAGCTTGCGTTTTTGTTCGCCGACTGGATCAGCGAGCCGGCGTTCGCTTATCTGGCGGCGTTTGCATTGATTTTTCTGGCCGTGCTGGTGTTGGTGGCAATTGTTCGTTACGTGCTCCGGACGCTGATTCACGCGGTCGGGCTCGGCTTTGTGGATCGAGGGTTTGGCGCGATGTTCGGGACGGCCAAGGCGGTCGCGATCGCGTGCTTGTTGGTGGCTTTTGGGGGTGCGAGCGGACTGTCTCGGGCCCCGTGGTGGGAGGCGGCTATGTTTTCGCCGCTGCTTGAGACGGCCGTGGTTGCGGCGAAACCCTGGATGCCCAATGTGGTGGCTGAACGGGTGAGTTTTCGATAGGTGATGGCATGTGCGGGATTCTAGGGGTTGTCGCTACAACGGCGGTCAATCAGTTGCTCTACGACGGACTGCAGGTGATTCAGCATCGCGGGCAGGATGCAGCCGGAATCGCGACCACCGAAGGTGGCCGCTTTCTGATGCACAAAGGCTCGGGTCTGGTTCGTGATGTGTTCCGTACGCGCAACATGCGCAACCTCCAGGGTAATTGGGGCATTGGTCATGTGCGTTACCCGACGGCAGGCTCGGCGGACAATCCGGCCGAAGCCCAACCGTTCTATGTGAATTCGCCGTTTGGCCTGATGTTGGCCCACAACGGCAACCTCACCAATTCGGAAGAACTCAAGCGCGAGATGTTCCTTTCGGACCTTCGCCACATCAACACCAATTCCGACTCGGAAGTGCTGCTGAATGTGCTTGCGCACGAACTGCAGGCGGCCTCCAATGGCTGCAAGCTCGACGAAAACGCCATTTTTCAGGCAGTGGCAGCAGTCCATCGCCGCTGTCGCGGTGCGTACGCCGCGGTGGTGATGATTGCGGGTTACGGTTTGCTGGCCTTCCGTGATCCCTACGGTATTCGTCCGCTGGTGATTGGTCGCAATGACGCGCCGGCAGGCACTGAGTGGATTGTGTCCTCCGAGAGCGTCGCCGTCGATGCGCTGGGTTTCAAGTTGCTGCGTGACGTCGAGCCTGGCGAAGCGATCGTGATCGACATGGAAGGCAATTTCCGCAGCCGCGCCTGTGCCGAGTCGACGGTGCACGCACCGTGCATGTTTGAGTACGTGTATCTGGCGCGCCCGGATTCCTTGATCGATGGCGTGTCGGTGTACGAAGCGCGCCTGAAAATGGGCGAGTATCTCGCCGCCAAATTCCGTCGCACGATGCCGCATGTCGAGGTGGATGTGGTCATCCCCATCCCCGACTCCAGCCGGCCGGCCGCGCTCGAAATGGCGAACCAGCTCGGCGTGCCGTATCGCGAGGGTTTCGTCAAGAACCGCTATATCGGTCGCACCTTCATCATGCCGGGCCAGGCCGTTCGGCGTAAGTCGGTGCGCCAGAAGCTGAATACGATTCACCAGGAGTTCAAAGGCAAGCGGGTATTGCTGGTGGATGATTCGATTGTGCGCGGCACCACCAGCCAGGAAATCGTGAGCATGGCCCGTGATGCGGGTGCCGCCAAGGTGTACTTCGCCTCGGCTGCGCCACCGGTTCGCCACGCCAACGTTTATGGCATCGATATGCCGACGCGCGCCGAGCTGATCGGCTCGGACCGCGACGAGGCCGAAATCTGTGCCGCCATTGGTGCCGATGGTCTGTTGTATCAGGATCTGGACGATTTGCGTGCATCGGTTCAAGCAATCAACCCGTCGCTCCAGTACTTCGAAACCTCGTGTTTCGATGGTAAGTATGTGACCGGTGATGTGACCGCCGACTATCTTTACGGTATCGAGCATCGTCGCGGCTCACAGCCTGTGACCGTTGAAGATGCCGATGGCGACCCCGTCGCCAATCAACTCGACCTGAATCTGGCGTCGGGCAGTTCGGATTAACAAGGATATTCGCGTGGCAGACCAATCCGGGCTTTCGCTCGATTTCGATACGCTGGCGGTGCGAGCCGGAATAGAACGCAGTCAGTTCAACGAACACAGCGAGGCGATGTATCTCACCTCAAGCTTCGTGTTCGATAACGCGGCCCAGGCGGCAGCGCGCTTTTCTGGCGAAGAGCCGGGCAACGTTTACGCGCGCTTCACCAACCCCACGGTCACGGCCTTGCAAACCCGTCTGGCCGCGCTTGAAGGCGGCGAGGCCTGCGTGGCCACGGCCTCCGGCATGTCGGCCATTCTGTCGACCGTCATGGCCTTGCTCAATAGCGGCGATCACATCGTCGCCTCGCAGGGCTTGTTCGGCTCGACGCAGCAGTTGTTCGGCAATGTGTTTTCGCGTTTTGGTATCGAAACTACCTTTGTGCCGGCCGCGGACATCGCGGCTTATGACGCTGCGGCGCGTCCGAACACCAAGCTGTTTTTTGTCGAAACACCCTCCAACCCGCTGACCGAGCTGGTCGACATCGCGGCGGTGGCCGAGGTGGCGCATCGTCATGGCGCGCTGCTGGCTGTCGACAACTGCTTCTGCACCCCCGCGCTGCAAAAACCGCTGGCGCTGGGCGCGGATCTGGTGCTCCATTCGGCAACCAAGTATCTCGACGGACAGGGCAGGGTGCTTGGCGGAGCGGTTGTAGGCAATGCGAAACTGGTCGACGAAGTTTTCCGCTTCTTGCGAACGGCCGGCCCGTGCTTGTCGCCCTTCAACGCCTGGGTGATTCTCAAGGGACTGGAAACCCTGCGCATCCGCATGGAAGCGCAAAGTGCCAGCGCGCTGGCGCTGGCTCAGTGGCTGGAAGCGCAACCACAAGTGGCGCGGGTGTATTACCCCGGCTTGCCGTCCCACCCTCAGCACCAGCTCGCGCTGCGTCAACAGGGCTCCGGCGGCGCCATTGTCAGTTTTGACGTGATCGGCGAGCGTGAGGCGGCTTGGCGGCTGATTGACGCGACTCGCCTGATTTCGATCACCGCCAATCTGGGTGACACCAAAACCACCATCACTCATCCGGCCTCAACCACGCACGGACGCATCTCGGCGGAAGCGCGGGCAGCAAGTGGTATTGGCGAGGGGCTGATTCGTGTGGCAGTCGGTTTGGAGTCGGTGGCCGATTTGCAGGCCGACCTGGCGGGCTTGTCGCGCTGATTTATTTGCTGATCAAGAAATGGCGCCGGCGTGAGCCGGCTCAGACTGCTGACGAACCCCACCTTTTTCGGTGGGGTTTATTTTTTCTGATGTTCGATAGGTGCTGTTCAGGCGAGTCGCGAGAAACGGCTGCGCCGACGTGAGTCGGTATTTTTTCAATGTGTAAGAGTCTGTGGCAAGAAGGCGCGGTGGCTGCATAAGCCAATGGCCCCGCAGCCTATGCAGTGCAAGGGCTGCGGCGGATGTTTGCCGATTGTCACAGCAAACTGACCAATGCCGGCGGGGTTTCGTCATTGGCGAGTATGGCGGAAGATAAAAACGACGATCTTCCCGAACGCCGAATTGCACCGTCGCGCAGCCTGACCGCGGGCGTCGTCAAATCTGCCGTTTTAGCGGTATTTTCGCCATGCGGTTTGAGGCACGGTTTTGCGTCGCCTTCGATTCGGCACGACAAAAAACGTGTCGCCCACATGGAGGTTCCGCATGCGCTGGCTGCTGATGCT
>JBFIJC010000332.1:0-4039 GCA_041600915.1 Nitrogeniibacter sp. | reverse complement strand
GTGTCCGGTCTGGCCCTGCTCGGCGTGTCTGCGCCGACCTCCATGTAACCCGGCCGAGGAGTTGATGGCGTGAGCGGTAATCGTAGAACCAGCAAGAAGGCGCCGGCCCGGCGCAGTGGTGGCGGCGTTTTTGTCGGCATCGTGATCGGTCTGATGCTCGGCGCCGTGTTCGCCGCTGGCGTGGCCTGGTATCTCACCCAGTCCAACCCCTTCGCTGGGCAGGACACGCGGGCCCCCGCCGACGCCAGCAACCCCCTGGCGCCGCGCGTCTTGCCGGGCAAGCCGGGCGACCGGCCGGTTGAAAAGCCGCAGTTCGATTTCTACAAGATTCTGCCCAAGGGCGATGGCTCGGTTGAAGTGCCGGCCACCGTCGCGCCGGTTGAGGCGACGCGGCCGGTTGCCGAGCGCTTCTATCTGCAGGTGGGTGCATTTGAAGACCCGACCGAAGCCGACAACCTCAAGGCACGGCTCGCGCTGATGGGTATCGAGGCCTCGGTGCAGCGCGGTGAATCGGCCAACAAGGGCACGGTGCACCGGGTGCGCGTCGGCCCCTACAATCGGGTTGAAGACATGAATGCCGCGCGGGCCGAACTGGCGCGCGCCGGCATGGAAAGCTCATTGGTGCGGGTCAAACCCTGACCGCATCCGCCGGGCTCGGGGAACTCTGTCCCCGGGCCTGCGTCTGAACCAGGCACTTAATTGATCAGGAAGAGACAATGAATCGACGTCAGCTGTTGCTCCAGATGGCCGCCCTGGCCGGAACCACTGCCATCGGCACGCCGGCTTTTGCCCAAGGCGCGCGGTTTGCACCGGTCAGCCCGATCCAGCCGACGGCCGACAAGGCCAAGGTCGAGGTGATCGAATTCTTCCACTACGGCTGCCCGCACTGCCGCGATTTCGATCCGCTGCTCGAGCACTGGCTGAAGAAGCTGCCCGCCGACGTGAGCTTCATCCGCGTGCCGGCGATCTGGGGCAACCCCCAGCTCAAGGCACTGGCGCAGTTCTACTACGCCGCCGAAGCCACCGGCGATATCGGCAAGCTCCACGAAGCCGCCTTTGTCGCGCTGCAGGACCAGAAAGTACCGCTGACCACCGAGGAAGGCGTGGCTGAGTGGGTGGCGAGCAAGGGCGTCGATGCCAAGCGCTTCATGGATGCCTACAAATCCTTCGGCGTGCAGGGCAAGATTCAGCGCGCCGATCAGGTGGCGCGTGCCTACAAGATCAACGGCGTGCCGACGCTGGCCATCGATGGTCAGTGGACCACCTCCGCCTCCATGGCCGGCAGCCACGAAGCCTCTTTGCAGGTGGCCGACGAGCTGATTGCCAAGGCGCGCAAGGCCCAGGGCCGCGCTTAAATCGTCGCCGAGAGCGTGATCATGCGCCGTGATGCCGAGCGTCGGCCACGGCGCATTTTTATTACCGGTGCCACCAGCGGCATCGGCGCCGCGCTGGTGCGCCACTACGCGCAGGGCGACGTGCAGCTTGGCCTGGTGGGCCGGCGGCGCGAGGCGCTCGATGCGCTGGCCGCCGAGTGCGCGGGCAAGGCACAGGTGTATGTCGCCGATGTGGCCGATGCGGCCGCCATGCAGGCTGCCGCCGCTCAATTTGTGGCGGCGGCAGGTGTGCCCGACATCGTCATCGCCAGTGCAGGCGTCTCGGTCGGCACGCTGACCGAATACGCCGAAGACGCCGAGGCCTTTGCGCGGGTGATACAGACCAACCTGCTCGGCATGGTGCACACCTTCCAGCCCTTTGTCGCGCCGATGCGCGAGGCGGGTAGCGGCACCCTGGTCGGCATCGGCTCGGTCGCCGGCGTGCGCGGCCTGCCCGGCGCGGGCGCCTACAGCGCC
This sequence comes from Nitrogeniibacter sp., assembly GCA_041600915.1. Taxonomy (GTDB): domain Bacteria; phylum Pseudomonadota; class Gammaproteobacteria; order Burkholderiales; family Rhodocyclaceae; genus Nitrogeniibacter. Next base: position 2,189 of record JBFIJC010000332.1, on the reverse strand, counting down.
TCCAAAGCCGCCGTGCGCCGCTATCTGGAAAGCCTGCGGGTGGAGTTGCACGGCAGCGGCGTGAGCGTGGTGACCATCTCGCCCGGCTATATCGACACGCCGATGACGGCGGTCAATCGCTACCCCATGCCCTTTCTGATGCCGCCCGATGTGGCTGCGGCGCGCATGGCACGGGCCATCGACGCCGGTCGGCGCCATGTGGTGATTCCCTGGCAGATGGGCATCGTCGCCTGGGTGCTGGGCTGGCTGCCCGATCCGGTGTACGACCGCGTCTTTGCCCGGGCCGGTCGCAAACCGCGTGGCTTGCCGCTTTAGCCCGGTTGCGATGTGAGCGCCCGGGGGTGTCACGGTCGGCCGGCGGCGAAGCGTCTCTGGTCGATACGCGACCGTACGGCTATGCTGCGCTTAATCTTTTACCGGCCCCGCACATGTCCGCGCCTCCTCTCACCTCTGTCTATATCAAGCTGGTGCTGACGACCGCCTTCTGGGGCGGCACTTTTATTGCCGGGCGCTATGTGGCGCAGCAGATGCCGCATTTTCTGGCGGCCAGCGGGCGCTTTCTGATTGCGCTGATTCCGCTGTTTCTGTTCACGCTCACCGTTGGTGGCGGCCTCGGCCGGCTCAACAAGCGGCAGCTGCTCGGCACCGTGTTGCTCGGTGCGACCGGGGTGTTCACCTACAACACCTTCTTTCTGGGCGGCCTGGGCCATATCCCGGCTTCGCGCGCGGCGCTCATCGTGGCCTTGTCGCCGATCATGACCATGTTCGTGATGCGTTTTCTCGCGCATGAGCGCTGGACCTGGTTGCGCGTTGTCGGCGTGCTGCTGTCGCTCAGCGGGGTGTCGATGGTGATTACGCGGGGCGACTATGCCAGTGCTTTCAGTGGTGCCATCGGTCGCGGCGAACTGTATATCTTCATTGCGGTGGCCTCATGGGTGGCTTACACCGTGATCGGCCGTTACACCCTGACCGGCATGAGCGCGGCTTCGGCCACCACGTGGTCGACCTTGTGGGGCACGCTGATGCTGCTGGTGCCGGCCAGTACCGACCTGATGTCGCCAGACCTGGCCTGGCCCGATGCCTGGTCGTGGGTGGCCATGGCCTATCTCGGGGTGTTTGGCACGGCGGTGGCTTTTTTCTGGTACAACCAGGCCGTGGCGGCGATCGGGCCGGCACGCGCCACCTTGTTTACCAATCTGGTGCCAGTGTTCGCCGTGGTGTTGTCGGTCGTGTTGCTGGACGAGCGTCTGGTGCTTGCCAGCCTTGTTGGTGGCGCCATGGTGATTGCAGGGGTCATTCTGGCCAATCGACCGGGGGCGGTCCTGCGACCCGATACGGATTGAGGGGTCAAGTCCCGCGGTGCGACGCCGTAATAGGGCAGAGAACAGCCCAGTGGAGTCAGGTGATGAGTGAAGTCAACGAACGCCGCCAGCGTCAGCGGATCATGGTCGAATCGGCGCATGTGCCGGCGCCGGCATTTCGACTCGAACGCGACGGCGTGGCCATCGCGGTGCGCGACGTGTCCTTGGAGGGGTTTTCGATGCATGTGTCGACCGCACCCGACACGCAGTCGGAATTCCGGTTTTCGCTCACGCGCAGCGGCATGAAGGGCGTCGTGAGCGGCCGCGCCCTAGCGGTTAATTTTGTGCGTGGTGCAACCGCAGATACCGGCATTGCGGGGTGTCATGTGACGGCGTTCGATGACGACGGATGCGAGCGCCTCGCGCAGTGGTTGTCGGCCCATGTGGCCGCAGTCGCTGGCGTACCGCTGACCGACGAAGAAGCCCGTGAAATCGTGGATGGACCGTCGCTGGTGTAGATCGGCTGGGCAAAAATACAAAAAGGGCGGCCGCAGTGGCCGCCCTTTTTGCTGCTGACGGGGCACGCCCCGCCGGCAGTCAGGCTGTTACATCCAGCCCTTTTCCTTGTAGTACTTGATCGCACCTTCATGCAGCGGAGCGGACAGACCGTTCTTGATCATCTGCTCTTGCTGCAGGTTGGCGAAGGCCGGGTGCAGCTTCTTGAAGTCGTCGAGGTTCTCGAACACCGCCTTGACCAGCGCATACACCACTTCCGGCGAGGTCTTGGTCGAGCTCACGAAGCTGGCCACCACACCATAGGTCGGGGTCGGCTCGGGGTTGCCGGCGTACAGGCCACCCGGGATTTCAACCTTGGCGTAGAACGGGGCG
>JBFIJC010000331.1:0-4059 GCA_041600915.1 Nitrogeniibacter sp. | reverse complement strand
GGTGGTTTTTGGATTGTGGGCCAAACGATATGTGCCGATCTACTTGCGGGCACGCGTTGACGGTCGGGCGGGGTAAGGGCGATGTATCTGGCAATCAAACATATTCACATCACCTGCGTCACGCTGAGCGGGCTGGGTTTTCTGCTGCGCGCCTGGTGGATGTTGAGCGGTTCGCCGCGCTTGAAGCATCGCTTGACGCGGATTCTTCCTCATGTCGTGGATACGCTCTTGCTGAGTACGGCGATTGCCCTGTCGGTCATGATGGCGCAGTATCCATTTGTGCATGGCTGGGTAAGCGCCAAGGTCATCGGACTGCTGGCCTACATCGGCTTCGGCACGGTTGCGCTCAAGCGCGGGCGTAGCGCCGGCGAGCGGGGCGCGGCGCTTGTCGCCGCCGTGCTAACGTTCGGATGGATTGTTTCGGTGGCGTTGACCAAATCGCCCGCCGGCGTTTTTAGCGTGATTTGAAGGGGGCTGGATGACCGAATCCTTGTTGTCGAAACCATTGGCGCCGGGGCTGGACCAGCCGCTTGAAGTCCTGACGGCCTGCCACGGCCGCATGATGGCTCAATTGGAAACGCTTGATCGCCTGGTGCGCTGGTTGCCTGATCATGGCGCTGACGAAGACGCAAGCCGGGCGGCGGTGAACATTGTTCGTTACTTCGACACCGCTGCGGTAAATCATCACCAGGATGAAGAGGACAGCCTGTTTCCGTTGCTGCTCGAACGCGTCTCTGCGACCGGTCGGTCGCGCCTTCGGACACTGATCCAATGGATTGAGCGGGATCATGCCGAGATGATGGCGGCATGGGCAAGCTTGCGCCCTCAGTTGCTGGCGATTGCTGCGGGCGAGTCTGCCGAGCTGAGCGCCGATGAGGTGGCAAACTTTGCGTCGCGATATCTCAGCCATATTGACCGGGAAGACAACGAACTCTTTCCCTACGCCGCCCAGCTGCTCACCCCGGCTGATTTAAGCGCCTTGAGTGAGCAAATGGTGGCGCGTCGGCGTTTGCCGAAGTGATTACACGCTGGGCAGGTGGCTCAGCAAGGCCTTGAGGCCGGCGATGTTCTGGATGCGGATGTGCTTTTGCTGGACCTTGATCAAGCCGTTTTCCTGAAAGCGCGAAAATGCCCGTGAGACCGTTTCGAGCTTGAGGCCCAGGTAAGAGCCGATTTCCTCGCGCGTCATGCGCAGGTGGAACTCGGCTGCCGAAAAGCCGCGGGCCGTAAAGCGCTGCGACATGTTGATCAGGAAGGCCGCCAGGCGTTCTTCGGCGCGCATCGAGCCGAGCAACATCATCACACCATGGTCGCGCACGATTTCGCGGCTCATCACCTTGTGGAACTGGTGCTGGAGCGACTCAACCTCGCGAGACAGCTTCTCGAGATTGTCGAAGGGGATGATGCAGACATCGCTGTCTTCGAGCGCCACGGCGTTGCATGTGTGCGCGTCGGTGCTGATGCCGTCGAGCCCGATAATCTCGCCCGACATCTGGAAACCGGTGACTTGTTCGCGGCCGTCTTCAAGCAGCACGTCAGTCTTGAACGAGCCGGTACGTACCGCGTAAATGGCTTCGAAGGTGTCGCCAACGCGATACAGATGCTGATGGCGCTTGATCTTTCTGCGCGCGCCGACCAGTCCGTCTAGCTGGTCGATGTCCCCGTCGCTCATGCCAAAAGGTAAACACAGCTCCTGCAGGTTGCATTGAGAACAGGCGGTTTTCAGCGCTTCGGCGGTAATTGGCACAACGGCCTGATGAGGCATAGCCTGCATTCTCCTTGATTCGTTTTTCGCCCGGTAATGGGGCGTTTGATCCACGTCAACCCGCTTGGTTCAGCTTTTTGAGATCGTGACTGCTAATACGTTAAAGCCAGATTATGGATAACCAGAAAGAACTCGTTTTCGACCCTCAATTGATCCGCCAGTTCGACGTCAATGGCCCGCGGTACACTTCGTACCCGACGGCAGACCGTTTTGTCGAGGCGTTTAACGCAGAGGCATTGGAAAGCTGGTTGGGGCAGCGAACCGTCGGTGGTTTTGGCCGACCGCTGTCATTGTACTTCCACATTCCCTTCTGCAACACGATCTGCTACTACTGCGCCTGCAACAAGATCATCACCAAGGATCACGGGCGTTCAGAAAAGTACCTCAAATATCTCGCCAAAGAAGTCGCCATGCAGGCCGCAAGCCTGGATGGCGGGCGCAATGTGATTCAGTTACACCTCGGCGGTGGTACGCCAACCTTCCTCTCTCACGACGAACTGCGCCAGTTGATGGCCATCGTGCGCGAGCACTTCACGTTGCTGCCTGATGGAGAATATTCCATCGAGGTCGATCCACGCAAAGTAGATTTCGAAACCGTGGCCTTGCTGGCCGAGCTCGGCTTCAATCGCATGAGCATCGGGGTGCAGGATTTCAACATCGATGTGCAGCGTGCGGTCAATCGGGTACAGAGCTACGAAGAGACAAAATTGGTGCAGGATGCTGCTCGCCAGACCGGTTTCAAGTCGGTGAGCATGGACTTGATCTACGGGCTGCCCAAGCAGAACGTCATCAGCTTCAATAACACGCTGGAGCGCGTCCTCGAGCTGTCGCCCGATCGCATCTCGCTGTACAGCTATGCGCATCTGCCCAGCCTGTTCAAGCCGCAGCGCCGTATCGAGCCGTCCGACATGCCGTCGGCCGATACCAAGCTGCAGATTCTGCAACTGGCCATTCGTCGGCTGACCGAGGCGGGCTATGTCTATATCGGCATGGATCACTTCGCCCGGCCGGATGATGAACTGGCGGTGGCGCAACGGCAGGGGCGCCTGCATCGCAATTTCCAGGGCTACTCAACCTACGCCGAATGCGATTTGCTGGCTTTTGGTGTGTCGGCCATCGGCAAGGTGGGCCCGACCTACGCACAGAACGTCAAGACGCTGGATGAGTACTACGACATCCTCGATCAGGACCGCCTGCCGGTGCTGCGCGGTATTGAGCTCACGCCTGATGACATCCTGCGTCGCTCGATCATCCAGGCGCTGATGTGCCACTTCGAGCTATCGATCGATGCGATCGAGGTCTCTCACATGATTGATTTCAAGCGCTACTTTGCCGACGAGATCGGCGATCTGCGCGCCATGGAATCGGCCGGGCTGCTCAAGCTCGAAGACAAGTGGATTACCGTATTGCCTGCCGGGCGCATGCTGGTGCGCGGCATTGCCATGGTCTTTGATCGTTATCTGCGCTCCGATCGCGAGCGTACCCGCTACTCGAAGGTGATTTGAGGCCGACGGTGTACGACGGGCGTTAGCCAAACAGGCAAAGGGGCGGGCTGTGATAGTCTCGCCCCTGTTTTTTTGTTCCCGGATTTTCTCTGACGCATGCCCGAAACAGGCTATATCGCAGTCTTTCTGATCGGCCTGCTTGGCGGCACGCACTGCGTCGGCATGTGCGGCGGCATTGTCAGCGCGCTGACAGTGCAGATCCCCGGCCAGGTCAAACGGCAGTGGCACATCCATCTCGCTTACAACCTCGGCCGGATCACCACGTACGCCTGTCTGGGCGCCTTGTTTGGCACCATCGGTACGCTGGGCCTGTTGTTCGAAGACTTCCTCCCCATCCAGATGGGCCTGTACATCATGGCCAATCTCATGCTGGTGGCGCTGGGCCTGTATCTGACCGGTTTTACCCGGCTTCTCGCACCGCTGGAACGTGCCGGACAGTCGCTCTGGCGCCGGGTGCAGCCACTGACCCGACGCTTCTTGCCGGTGCGCGGCATGCGTCAGGCGATACCGCTCGGTTTGCTGTGGGGCTTTCTGCCATGCGGACTGGTCTATAGCGTGCTGGCCACCGCGTTGGTGACCGGCTCCGCGGAGGGCGGCGCAAGTCTGATGCTCGCCTTCGGGCTCGGTACCTTGCCCAATCTGATGCTTGCCGGCATGCTGCTCAAGCGCCTGCAAGGCGTGACCCGCCGCCCATGGGTGCGGACCTTCGCCGGTGCGGTGGTGCTCGGTTTTGGCGTGTTCGGTTTGCTCAACGCCTCGACGCTCGGCAGTCGGCTGTGGAACGGCGTC
>JBFIJC010000330.1:0-4069 GCA_041600915.1 Nitrogeniibacter sp. | reverse complement strand
TTGGTGTTTCTGGGCTGGCCGTCGATCATCGATGGGGACGACCTGGCTGGCTGGGGCTTGTCGCTGAACGATCTGCCCGCGCACAACCCGCTCGGCGATATGTTGATGTTGCTGACGACCAGCCGCAACACGCTTGCCGATACGCGCGAACTCACCGCCCGCCTCAGGGCGCGGACGTCGGCGCTGGAAGAGGCCAATCGTCGCCTCGACCATCAGGCCTCGCACGACACCCTGACCAGCCTGCCCAATCGCCGCTTGCTGCGTGACCGCCTGGACCAGGTCATACGGCAGGCGTCGCGCAATGGTCATCAACTCGCGGTGCTGTTTGTCGACCTGGATCATTTCAAACCGATCAATGACACGTTTGGCCATGCCTTTGGTGACGTGCTGCTGCAGCAGGTTGCTCAGCGTATTGGCTCGGAATTGCGCGCGAGCGATTCGGTCGGACGGGAGGGTGGAGATGAGTTCGTCGTGGTGCTTGGCGCGGGGGAACCCGCTGATATTGTTGATGATTCGGCGCTGGTCGCGCGCAAACTGCTTGCAGCACTTTCGCGTTATTTTGAGGTCGATGGGCGTTCCGTGCGTATCGGCGCCAGCATCGGGATCGCTGTGTTCCCGCTCGACGGTGTGCAGGCAGGTGAGCTGATTCAGCGAGCCGACGTGGCAATGTACGCGGCCAAGCGCAGCGAACGCGGCGGTTATCGTTTCTGCACGCCCGAGATCCATGCCAGTGTGCTCAAGCGCTATGCGCTTGAAGAGGCGTTGCGCGAAGCGGTCGAGCGTGACGAGTTCGAATTGTTCTTTCAGCCTGTCATCGATCTGGCCAGTGGTCGCCCGATCGGGGCCGAGGCTTTGCTGCGCTGGCGGCATCCGGACAGGGGGCTGCTCCTGCCTGGCGAGTTCATCGCGGTGGCCGAGGACACCGGCCTGATTGAACCGATCGGCGAATGGGTGCTCCGCGAAAGCTGTCGTCTTGCCGCCTTGTGGCCCGGTCGTGAGGGCGAGACGTTTCGGGTGAGCGTCAATGTGTCGGCCAGGCAACTGGTGGGTCAGCGTTTCGACCGTGCTGTTGCTGCGGCGCTGGAGGCCAGTGGCCTCGCGCCGGACCGGCTGATGCTTGAGCTGACCGAAACTGCCGTCATGGGGGATCCCGAGGCGGCGCGGCGTACGCTCTGTCAGCTGAGCGCGCAGGGGATCGGCCTGGCACTGGATGACTTTGGTACGGGCTACGGAAATCTTCGAACCCTGGCCTCCTTGCCGTTTGATGTCCTCAAGGTGGACCGCGACTTCATGGCCGACTTCGACACCCCATCGTCGGGGCGGATCATGATGCTGACGATTTTTGACATGGCCCGCCACATGAATATGACCGTGGTTGCGGAAGGGGTGGAAAGTCTTCAGCAACATCAGTTTCTCAGGCAGACAAATTGTCGCTTTGCCCAAGGTTATTGGTACTCGCGGCCCGTGCCGGCGGGTGAGTTGTCTGCCCTGCTGGCCCTTGGGCGCTCATTGATAAGTGGGCCGGGTTGATCGGCAGGCCCGTGCCCGGCAATGCGCTGGCGTGCTCACAGGCTCAAGGTGTGAGCACAGGTTTTGGCCGCCGGTTGGCCAGCCAGATGCCGACGCCGACCAGCGTCATGGCGATCATGATCGGTGGCGTCAGCGGCTCGTCGAGAAACACCACGCCGGCGAGTACGCCCATCACCGGGGTCAGGAAAGAGAAGGCCGACAGGCGTGTGGCCGGGTAGTGGCGGATCAGCCAGAACCAGGCGGCATAGCTGATGGCGGCGACAACAACGATCTGAAAGCCCAGGCTGAGGAGCAGGGTGGGGGTGATGGCGCCCACGCGGGTTTCGCCCAGGGCCAGCGCAAGGGCCGACAGCACGGCCGCCGATACCGCCAGCTGGTAGAGCAGGGTCTTTTCCGGCGCGGCCGTGGCGAGGCGCGAAAACTTGATGGTCAGCGTGGTGCCGGCCCACAGCACGGCGGCGCCGAGCATCATCGTGTCGCCGATCCAGGTGGTGCCGGCGGGCTTGAGCAAGCCTTCGCCGAACAAGGCGAGCACGCCGGCAAAGGCCAGCGCGAGCCCCGCCCATTGGGTCGGCCGCATGTGTTCGTCCGGCAGGCGCCAGACCACGGCGAGCGAGACGATGAAGGGTGCGGTGTACAGAAAGATGACGCCACGCGAGGCCGAGGTGTAGAGCAGCGCCCAGTACAGCAGGGCAAATTCCCCGGCAAACAGCACCCCCGCCAGCAGGCCCGGTCGCAGGGTGCCGTCGTTCAGGCGCAGATTGATGCCGCGATGCCGCGCCCAAATCCACACCAGGCCCACGGCGCCGATCGAGCGGATGGCTGATTGCAGCACCGGCGCCATGTCGGGTGTGGCGAGTTTGATCGCCACCTGCTGCAGCCCCCAGATGGTGCACAGCAGAATCATCAGCGCGGCGGCGCGGGGGTCGAGGTGGGTGTGCATGTGGTGTCGGATTTGGCGTGGACCTGCGATTCAATCGAAGCGGCGGCGGTAGTGCAAGCTGGCCGGTGAGTCGTGTGCTGCGCTCAGGATGTCGGGGCACTTTACAGTGCGGGGCGTTCGCGCCGTGCTTATCGATTGAAAGACTTTGAAAATCAACTGGATAGCCGCGCTGGCGCTGCTTATGCTTGGAGTGCTGCGGGTGATCGTGGTTTTCACGAACGCGTACTGGGCGAGGTGGTGGCGATGAAAGCATTTTGCGTACGGGTTTTGGCGCTGCTGTCCTTGTGTGTCGGCACCGCCTGGGCAGATCCGGTGTATTACACCGCAAGCTTGAGCGGTGCGAACGAAGTGCCTGGCAACGTATCGCCGGGATCGGGATCGATTACCGTGGGCTATGACGCCATGGCCAACACGCTGTCTGTCGATCTGAGCTTTGCCGATCTGACGGGCACCACGACGGCGTCGCATCTGCATTGCTGCGCGGCGCCCGGTGTTAACGCCGGTGTGGCGGTGGGTCTGGCCGGATTTACCAGTGGCGTGACGGCGGCGACCTACAGCGCCTTGTTTGATCTCACCGATAGCAGCGTTTTTTTCGCAAACTTCCTGAATGGCCCGGGCGGCGGCACTGCGTCGGGGGCTCAATCCGCGATGGCAGCGGCGCTGGCCGCGGGGCAGGTGTACGTCAATGTCCACACCTCGACCTTCCCGGGCGGTGAGATTCGCGGCAACCTGCAGTTGCGCACCGTTCCGGTGCCTGAGCCCGGTGCACTGGCGCTGCTGGCCGTGGCTTTGCTGGCGCTGGGGCTGACCCGCCATCGCCAGGCAAGTGTGCGCGTCGCGCGGCTGGACGCGGGAAAACCCGCACGGCGCTGAACTCGCGCTTACTGACCCCAGCCTCGTGGTAAAACGCCCGCGACAGAGCGTATCTGTCGCGGGCGTTCTTGCGTTCAGAAGCCTTCGAGAATGATTTTGCCGCGCGCGGTGTTGGTTTCAAGCAGGGCATGTGCGCGCTTGAGATTGGCCGCGTTGATGGTGCCGAAGTGCTCGCCCACCGTGCTGCGCAGGCGGCCGTCGTCGACCAGCGTGGCCATCTCGCTCAGCAAGCGGTGCTGGGCAATCATGTCGGCCGTCTGGAACATCGAGCGGGTGTACATGAACTCCCAGTGCAGCGACACGCTCTTGCGCTTGAGGAGCTTGATGTCGAGCGTGACCGGATCATCGATCAGGCCAAAGCGGCCCTGCGGCGCGATCAGCTCGGCCACTTGCGCGAAGTGCTGCTCGGTCTGGTTGAGGCTCACCACGTGGGTGACCGGGCCGAGGCCGAGGCGAGCGATTTCCGCGGCCAGCGGCTGGCTGTGGTCGATGACGTGATGGGCGCCGAGTTCGCGCACCCAGTCCTGCGTTTCGGGCCGTGAGGCGGTGCCGATGACGGTGACGTCGGTGAGCTGACGGGCGAGCTGGGTCATGATCGAACCCACACCGCCGGCGGCGCCGATGATCAGCAGCTGCGCGGGGGCCGGCTGCTTGCCCGGCACCAGTTGCAGGCGGTCAAACAGCATCTCCCAGGCGGTGATGGCGGTCAGCGGCAGGGCGGCG
>JBFIJC010000329.1:0-4081 GCA_041600915.1 Nitrogeniibacter sp. | reverse complement strand
GACGAACCCACCAACCACCTCGACCTCGACGCCCTGGTGTGGCTCGAAGCCTGGCTCAAGCGCTACGCCGGCACGCTGGTGGTGATCAGCCACGACCGCGAATTCCTCGACGCGATCACCGATGTGACGCTGCATATTGATCACGCCAAGCTCACGCGTTACGGCGGCAACTACAGCACCTTTGAAGACACGCTCGCGCTGCAGATGGAATTGCAGCAGAACGCCTACGCCAAGCAGCAGGACAAGATCGCCCACCTGCAAAAATTCATCGCCCGTTTCAAGGCCAAGGCCAGCAAGGCCAAGCAGGCGCAGAGCCGGGTGAAGGCGCTGGACCGCATGGATCGCCTCGCGCCGGTGCTGGCCAATGCTGACTTTACCTTTGAGTTCAAAGAGCCGGCCAACCTGCCCAACCCCATGCTGGCGATGGACTCGGCCTGCTTTGGCTACCCGCCCGCCGAAGACGCGCCGGCCGGCACGCCCTCGACGGTCATCGTCAGTGGCGTGAGCAAGTCGGTGATGGCCGGTGAGCGCATCGGCATTCTCGGCGCCAACGGTCAGGGCAAGTCGACGCTGGTGAAAACCATCGCACGCGCGCTCAAGCCGGTCAGCGGCGATGTGATCGAAGGCAAGGGCCTCAACATCGGCTACTTTGCGCAGCAGGAACTCGACGTGCTGCGCCCGCTCGACAACCCGCTCGAGCACATGGTGCGCATGGCCAAGGAAGGCGTGCCGGCCGGGCAGAGCGGTCGCGAGCAGGATCTGCGCACTTTCCTCGGCACCTTCAATTTCAGCGGCGACATGGTCAAGCAGCCGGTGGGCACCATGAGCGGCGGCGAAAAAGCCCGCCTCGTGCTGTGCATGCTGGTATGGCAGCGCCCGAACCTGCTGCTGCTCGACGAGCCGACCAACCACCTCGACCTCGCCACCCGCGAGGCGCTGTCGATGGCACTCAACGAGTTCGAAGGCACGGTGATGCTGGTCAGTCACGACCGCTCGCTGCTGCGCTCGGTGTGCGACGAGTTCTGGCTGGTGTCGCGCGGCGGCATCGAGCCCTTTGACGGCGACCTGGACGACTACCAGCGCTATCTGCTCGACGAAGCCAAGCGCGTGCGCGAGAGCGTGAAAGAATCCGTGAAAGCGGCCAAGCATGCTGCGCCGGTCGCCGCGGCGCCTGCGCCCGTCAAAAAAGACAGTGCCGAGCTCAAGGGGCTCAAGCGCGATCTGGGCAAGCTGGAGCAGACCATTCTCGACCTGCAAACCGAAAAACACGGCCTTGAGGCGCGGCTGGTGTCGCAGCTCTCGCCCCAGCAGATTGGCGAAATCGGTGTTCAGGTGCAGACATTGACCGACAAGCTGGCCGAGCATGAAGACCGTTGGCTGGAGATCTCCGAGCAGATCGAGTCGGCCTCGGCCTGAGCTCAGCTGCGGGCGGCCTTGCGCGTCCGCTTGTCAGCGAACATGGCCTGATCGGCCTGTTCGCAGGCATCTTCTAGGCCGGTGACATGCCCGCGCATGGCTAGGCCAAGAGATATTCCGATACCAGCTTCGTCCGCTGCATGGCGAAGTCGCTTGAGCAGGCCATCCGCACCGGCGCGATCACATTCCACACTCAAGATGCCGAACTCGTCGCCGCCCAGCCGAGCGATGATGTCGTTGCCGCGCACACAGTTGCGCAGGATATCGGCTGCTTGTGCGATCAGCGCATCGCCGGCGGCGTGGCCGCGTGCGTCGTTGATGGCCTTGAGACCATCCAGATCGGCAACGATGATCGCCGCCGGGTGGCCGTAGCGACGGCAGCGCGCTTCTTCCTGGCGTATCAGCACATCCCAGCCGCGACGGTTGTACAGCCCGGTTTGGGCGTCCGTCATGGCCTCGGCGGCAAGTCGCTCGGCGCGCCGCTTTTCATCGGTCGCACTCAACTCGGAGTGCAAGATGGTGCTGAGCAGTGCGCCAAACAATTCGATGAGCGGAAGTTCGTCGGTAATTGAATCGGGCTGATACGCGGGGTCGATGGCGCACAGTGTGCCAAACAGGCTGCCGTCAGCGCGGGTTAGCGGCAGGCCCACATAGGCTTTGATCTCGACCTGCTGGCCGATCGGTGCGGCCGCGTAAGCGGGGATCGCGTCCGAATGCGGGGCGATGCGCGGGCCGTTGCCTTTGACCATCTCGGCGCAGAAGGAGTCGGCCCAGCGGAACACCGTGCCGGGTTCAACGCCATAACCGTGGTCTTCGACGTCCAGCACGATCCAGTCTTCGCCCTCGGTGCGGGTCACCATCCAGAGCTTGAAGCCAAGCTTGCGGTGGAGGTGTCTCAGGACTGCCCGGCTGGCGGATGCGAAATCAGTGAAGCTGAGTGAATCCATCTTTGATCTTCTCGGGCATCGTATCGCTTTAGTCTAGCGATGATTTGAGCTTGCTGTCATTGGGGTTGGCCACCTCTGATGATGTGGCGGTGTTGGCGTGTGTGTTTTGCGGCGTGGCGTCGAGGCGTTCGAGGGCCGCTTTGAGCGCGTCGAAACAGCGTGCGTCGATGGCGGTGCCCACATTCTCTGCCATGATTTCAAGCGTTTTCGGAATCGGAATGGCGCCGCGATATGGCCGCTCAGCGGTGATCGCGTCGAAGATGTCGGCGGTCGTGATGATGCGGGTTTCTGTGCTGATCTCTTCGGCCGTCAGGCCGCGCGGATAGCCGCCGCCGTCGAGTCGCTCATGATGCGCGGCCGAGACACGGGCGAGTTCTTCGAAGGCCGGAATGCGCATCAGAATCGTCTCGGTGTGCGCCGCATGCAATTTGACCGCAGCCCACTCGGTGTCGTCGAGCTTGCCGGGTTTGTCCAGAATCGCGTTGGACACGCCGAGCTTGCCCACGTCGTGCAACAGCGCGCCGCGCTTGAGCCAGCGACGGCGTTCTGCGGAGACTCCGAGCGATTCGGCGATCATGTCGGTGTACAGCGCCACCCGCGCACTGTGGCCGGCGGTGTAGGGACTCTTGGCGTCCACGACCTGACCGAAGGCGGCCGCGATCTCGTCGAGGTAGTCATCGTCAAGCGCCACTTCGGTGCGTCCGGGTTCGAGCGCAAATACGGCGGTGTCGAGCTGTGCATCACTGAGCATGGTCCAGAAGCCGGGGTCGGCCGCGACGCGCTTGAGCGCAGCGACCAGCGATGGGTCGAACCAGCTGCCCGCGCGTTCTTCGGCCTCGGCCAGCGCAGCTTCTGCGCCATCGGCGGTATGGAACACATCAACCACCTGCGCCAGCAGCGCAATGCGCGCATACAGCGGGATCGCTTCGGCCGCCAGGCGATCGGGCCGGCCATTGCCGTTCCAGTGTTCATCGAGCGAATGCACACCCATGGCCACCTGCTCGCCAAAGCGAAGCTGGCGGGCGATATCGGCGCCTCGTTGGCACCGAGTCTGGATCAGCTCCTGGGCGATGCGGTCGCCGTCGCGGAAGATCGTCAGCATGGTGCGGAAGCGCTCGGCCAGCCCGGTTTTCAGACCGGTGTGGCGCAGCACAAAGTTGAGCACCTGCGGCAGGTTGCCGTCCACGAGCTTGAAGTCGCGCTTGAACTGGTGGTCGTCTGCCAGGTAGAGCTCGCAGATACGCGCGGCGTTGCTGCTGCAGCCCAGATCCTTGAGCAGCAAGGTGTAATACAGCTCCCACAAATGCGTGTCATCGAGTCCGATTTCGCGGCCAATGTGCGTGCCGATCCAGCAGCAGCGCACGCAATGGCCGGGGGGCTGGCCCTCGGTCATGTCGAGGGCGTGACTGAGTGCACCGATGAGTTCGGACAGTTTGAGTGAATTGGGCATCCGGTGCCGCTCCTGCATCGCTTGAGGCGATCGGCCTCTATTGAATGCTTAACGGCGGTGACTAGAGCGACTTGATCGTGCTAACCCGCCGGCCTTTGCGCCGATACAGCAGCAGTGGCGCACAGCGGGCCGCGTCGTGATAGATGCCGACGCAGTCCAGGCACTGGAAGCAGTCCTGATAGCGGATGGTGCCATTTCGGTCGATGGCGTCATAGGCGCAGCGATGACGGCAGGTCTGGCAGGGTTGGCCGCACTCGGCGCGGCGCGG
>JBFIJC010000328.1:0-4110 GCA_041600915.1 Nitrogeniibacter sp. | reverse complement strand
GCATCGCGGCAACGCTGACGTGGATGGCCAGCGGCGCCTTGCTGCCACCGCCACCACCGCCGGCGGCGCTTGAGACGCCGGCGTGGTAAGCCGCGCCATCAAACAATAACGGCCGCCCTTGGGCGGCCGCGGCGCAAGGCGACGAGGCTTACTCTTCCGTCCGGTACTTGTCGTGACAGGCCTTGCAGGCTTTGCCCACTTCGCCAAACTGGGTCTTGATGGCTGCCTGATCACCCGTGGCCGCCACTTTCTGCAGGGCATTGGCCTGCTGAATGTAGTTCATGGCGATCTTGCGCACTTCGTCCTGCTCCTGAAAAAACTCGGGCTTGAGTCGCGTCTCTTTCCAGCCCATGCCCTTATCCGTGCCCGGCGCGTACAGCGCCCCCATGCCTGAGTTCGCCACGGCGGCGACCACGTTGGCAGCGGCCAGGACTTGATCCTTATTGAAAGGCACGGTGCCGTCGACCACCTGCGCCTTGATCTTGCCCATATTCCAGGCCATGAAGGTGTAACCCGACTGCCGGGCCTTGATCATCTCTTCGGGCTTCATCTGTGCGGACACGCCTGCCGACACACTCAGTGCAGCCACGACCAGTGCGAGATGCATCACATGTTTCTTCATTTTTGACTCTCCAGACATTCACAGGTTGTGAGCGCACGGTCGGTGCCGTGCTCACCCGCGTAAACAAGCTGCGCGCCACGACTATTCCCGCGTCGGCCATACGAAACTGAAGAATTTCCCGCACAAGCCGCTAAGTGTTCACGAACTGATGCGCCCGGAGACGCGACATGGCCGCCACGATCAACACCACCGATCTCGATCTGCTGATCGTCGAGCCCTCGTCGATGCAAAGCAAAATCATCACGCAGACCTGCGAAGCGCTCGGCATTCGCTCACCGCGTCACGCAGAACATGGTGCGCAGGCGCTCACGAGCATGTCCCGCCAACGGCCGGACATCGTCATCAGCGCGCTGTATCTGCCCGACATGCTGGGCACTGATCTTGTTCACAGCATGCGCAACGCCCCCGAACTCGAAGAAGTCGCGTTCATCCTGGTGTCCAGCGAGACGCGCCCCCAGGCACTCGATCCGGTCCGCCAGTCCGGCGTCTGCGCCATCGTGCCAAAACCCTTCACCACCGAGCAGCTGGCGCAGGCCATCAACGCCACGCTCGACATGCGCACCATCGAACCGATCACCGATTGGGATCTGGACCTGGAAGAGCTCAAAGTGCTGCTGGTGGACGACAGCCCGCATGCGCGCAAATGCATCCGCCGGGTGCTTGAGCAGCTGGGCCTTTGCCATTTCATCGAAGCCGACAACGGCGCCGAAGCGGCCAGCATTCTGGGCGACACCATGGTCGATCTGGTGGTGACCGATTACAACATGCCCGAGATGGACGGCAAGGCGCTGACCGAGCACATCCGCCAGCACAGCTGGCAAACCTCGGTACCGATTCTCATGGTCACCAGCGAACAGGACGCCAGCCGCCTGGCCGCCATTGAAAATGCCGGGGTCTCGGGCATTTGCGACAAGCCCTTCGATCCCGGCACGGTGCGCCGGCTGTTGCAGCGGGCGCTCACGGGAGATTGAGTCCGCTCAGGCCGGATCGAGCTTGGCCACCGACATCAGCAGCCACTTCATGCCCTGCGCCCCAAAGTTGATCTGAACGCGCGCATCGGAGCCACTGCCTTCGGCGGCCACGATAGTGCCCACGCCAAAGCGCGCATGCTGCACGCTCTGCCCGATCCGCAAACCGCCCAGATCCCGCCCTGGCGCATGCGCGGCAGTGGCCGGTCGTCGCGGGGCACGGGCGGGTGAAGGCGCAAAATGACTCGCACGGGTCGGAGCCTGGCCGCTTCCTGCGCGCGGGGTGAGCCACTTGGTAAGCGGCTCGGGGATTTCCTCAAGGAAGCGCGAACGCATGTTGTAGCGCGTCTGGCCATGCAGCATGCGGCTTTGCGCCAGCGACACATACAAGCGCTGACGCGCCCGCGTCACCGCCACGTACATCAGCCGCCGCTCTTCTTCCAGACCATCGGTCTCCATCAGGCTGTTTTCATGAGGGAACAAGCCCTCCTCCAGCCCGCACACAAACACCACATCGAATTCCAGCCCCTTCGCTGCGTGCACCGTCATCAGCTGCACCGCATCTTCGCTGGCATCGGCCTGATGATCGCCGGCCTCGAGCGAGGCATGGGCGAGAAAATCCGCCAGCAAGGGATGTTCGGCCGCCGGCTCGATCGCTTCGTTTTCGGCCACAAAATTGCTCGCCGCGCTGATGATCTCGTCGAGGTTCTCCAGACGCTCGCGACCGTCCTTCTCTTTCTGGCTTTCGTAATGCGCGCGCAGACCCGATTGATGGAGCACATGATCGACCGCCTCGGGCAAGGGCAGGTTCGCCGTCGCGCTGCGCATCGACTCAATCAACTGCACGAAAGCACCAATCGCCGCGCGCGGCTTGCCCGACAGATGCGAGACCGTCGCGTACAAGCTGCTGTTATAGGTTCGCGCCGCGTCCTGCAGGGTCTCGATCGAACGCGCACCGATGCCGCGCGTCGGGAAATTCACCACCCGCGCGAAGGCCGTGTCGTCGTCCGGATTGGCAATCAGGCGCAGATAGGCCAGCGCATGCTTGACCTCCTGGCGCTCGAAAAAGCGCAGGCCGCCATACACCCGATAAGACACGCCCGCCGAAAACAACTGATGTTCAAGCACCCGTGACAAGGCATTGGCGCGGTACAGCAAGGCAATATCCGAGCGCGACATGCCGTCGCGCACCAGCGACTGGATCTCGTCCACCACAAAGCGCGCCTCATCGCCGTCGGTAAACGCCTCATACACGCGGATCGGTTCGCCCTCGCCGCGATCGGTCCACAACTCCTTGCCCAAACGCTGCGTGTTGTTGGCGATGATCGCGTTGGCCGCGTCGAGGATGTTGCCGCAGGAGCGATAGTTCTGCTCAAGGCGAATCACATTGGGCACCTTGAACTCACGCTCGAAAGCCAGCATGTTGCCGACGTCCGCGCCGCGGAAACGATAGATCGACTGGTCATCATCGCCGACGCAAAACAGACTGGCCGTCGCCTCATCGCCTTCGCCGCCCGCCAGCAATTTCAGCCACAGGTATTGCAGCTTGTTCGTATCCTGAAATTCGTCCGTCAGGATGTGCCGGAAACGGCGCTGATAGTGCTGTCGCAACGGTTCGTTCCGGCTGAGCAGTTCATAGGTGCGCAGCAGCAGTTCCGCGAAATCCACCACCGCCTCACGCTGGCATTGCGCCTCGTATTCCGCGTAAAGCTCAACCCGGCGACGGCTGAAGTCGTCGAAAACATCGACCGCACCAGCGCGAACGCCCTGCTCTTTCTGTCCATTGATGAAGTGCTGGAGCTCACGCGGCGGAAATTTTTCGTCATCCACATTCAGCGTTTTGAGCAAGCGCTTGATGGCCGAGAGCTGATCGCCGGAATCCAGAATCTGGAACAGCTGCGGCAAGCCCGCTTCGCGATGGTGTGCTCGCAACAAACGGTTGCACAAGCCATGAAAGGTGCCGATCCACATCGCCTTCGGGTTGACCGGCAGCATCGCAGCCAGGCGCGCATGCATCTCCTTGGCCGCCTTGTTGGTAAAGGTGACGCCGAGAATGCCTTGCGGGGTGGCCTGTCCGGTCTG
The DNA here is from genome assembly GCA_041600915.1 of Nitrogeniibacter sp. Taxonomy (GTDB): domain Bacteria; phylum Pseudomonadota; class Gammaproteobacteria; order Burkholderiales; family Rhodocyclaceae; genus Nitrogeniibacter. The sequence goes on along the minus strand of JBFIJC010000328.1, from coordinate 438 downwards.
GATCAGCCAGGCGATGCGCGTCGTCAGCACGCGGGTCTTGCCTGAACCGGCCCCCGCCAGAATGAGCGCGTGCTGGGCCGGCAGGGTGACGGCGCGGGCCTGTTCTTCGTTGAGCGTTGCGAGCAGATCAGTCATGCGGTCTCCGGGATGACCGCTCAGTTTAACCCACCCCTCCAGCTGCCGTCGGTCGGATGGTTTTTCGCTAGGGAAATCACTTACTTGCCAAAGCCCGACCAATTGAGTAAGGTTTATTTGTGCATTGCAACACGATTTAACTTAACTCAATTCCAAAGCACCGAAGACTTTGCTAGGATTCGAACAGTTGTTTGTTTTGCTCTGCACCATCCCGCAGAGACGAGGTCGTCCAAAAGACGGCGTTAGCTGAAGGCGCACTCTTACGCGCCAGGAGTACACATTATGAACGCACCTAAATTGCTT
>JBFIJC010000327.1:0-4114 GCA_041600915.1 Nitrogeniibacter sp. | reverse complement strand
CGGTGAATAGCGCGAGGCCGTCCTTGACGGCGAGGCTGTGACTGCCTTGGGCGACGAGGTTGATGTCTTGCGCGGCGAGGCTGAGGGTTTTGCCGGCGACGAGGATAGCGCTGGCGGGGGTGAGTTGGGCGATGCCGCCGGAGGCGCTGTATTGAACGCGCGGGGCGGACCAGGCGGGGACGCTGCCTTCGCCACCGGCGGTGGGTTTGAAGCTGCCGGAAGCATGGGTTTGGCCGGATGAAACTGGCCCTGCGGTGGCGGCGCTCGGCTGTAGGGCGGGTTTTAACCCGCCATCGGTATTTGTTTGGGACATGGCTTGGCCGGATGAATCCGGCCCTACCGGGGCGGTGTTCGGTTTGAACCCGCCTCCGGTGGTGGTGGTGGCGCCGAGGGTGTCGATGGCGTGCGTCAGCCCTTCGCTGGCCGGGAGTTTGTCGGCGGCGACCTTGCATCACAAAGCAGGCCAACCCACCGTTGGCATGACAAAGCTATAATTCCCGTTCCTCGCCAGCCTGTCGATCCGTATGACGTCATCTTTCACCACCTCGTCCGCCGCCCTGCGCCTTTCCATCAGCCTTGCCCTCGTGGCTAGCCTGAACGCCTGCGATCTGCTCGCAGGTGGCCCGCCCGAATCGCTCACACCCGAGCAACAGGCGCGGGTGGATGCGCTGGTCGACATGACGCTTAAGCACATGAGCCATATCCCCGCCGGGGGTTTCTGGCTGGGCGACCCCGGCCAGTTGATGACCGACGAATTGAAAAAAAGCGGCGCGGTGCTCGGGCCGGATGCCAAACTCGGTGACAACCCGCCCTTCACGCTCGGCACGGACAACAAACCGCCGCGCTGGGTCACGCTCGATGCGTTTTCCATGGCGCAGTACAAGGTGACGTATGGGGATTTCGATGTGTTCGTGGCGGCGAACGGGTTGCCGGCGCATCCACCGAAGGCGAGTGACGAAACCTACACGAGAACCTGGCAGCGCGCCCGGCAATCAGACGACATCCCGGCCGGAGTGACTTGGCAGCAGGCGAAGGACTATTGCCAGTGGATGGGTAAAGTCACAGGGCTCCCGTTCGACCTACCGACGGAAGCGCAGTGGGAGTACGCGGCCAGCGCGGGGCGCAAAACCTACCATGAGCCCTATCCGACTGATACGGGGCTGATTGAAGAGGGGCGCAACCATCCAACCTACAAACAAATTGAAAAGATGCGCGGACGAGGCATTCTCTATCCGGTTGGTCGCTTTCCACCCTCCAAACTGGGGCTCTATGACCTCGTCGGAGACGGCTTCGACTGGGTCAATGATTGGTACGCACCCGATGCTTACCAAACCATGACTGAAACGCACAACCCAAAGGGGCCTGCCGCCGGGACAGAGAAAGTGATGCGTGGAAAGGCGCCAATCGACAGCATGACGTTTTCGGGTTTTCCTCACATCGACCGGTATCACGAGAACCCAAAAATCATTCAGTGGACACAAGAAATGGTGTCGGGCGACGTGCAGACAATGCGCTCACCGTTCTCAGACCAGAGCTTCCGCTGCGTCATCAACCAACCCCATCCAGCCAAGGTAAACTAGCCGATCGCCTCCGTCTTCGCCCGCATCTGTGCCAGGTACACGGGCGACTCCTCGAACTTCGCATTCAGCCAGAACTGGTGGGTCGTGTTGCGCGCCACCGGAAACCCCCGTGGCGGCGTCTCCGGCAACCTCATGTAGAAGTCCCACAGGTTCTGATCGTAGTCGCTGTCACCCGGCCCGATTTCCATGAAGTTGAGCAGGTGCGTCATGTTGGTATTGAAATCGCCCTTCTCGCCTTCCGAGTGCATGTGCTGCACCGTGTTGTTGAACTGACTGCGGCACTGTTGCCATTCGAGAATCTGCATGATTGCGCGCTTGCGCCGGCCGAGCACCTCCCAGCTTTCAGAGTTCTCCCACAGAAACGCTGACTTGGTGAGTTTGCCGTGACGGCTGAGTTCCCACAGGAGAATGCCATGCGCTTCGGGCGTGCTGAAGCGGAGCGTCATTGGATCGGCGAGGACACTTTCCATGAGTTGCACTCTCAGTTTTTCCCGATCAACGATGTCGTTGAACCCTTTCCACAGCGAGTCGAGCTTGGCGTATGCGTCCTTGTATCCATTCACCATCAACACCTGCAATTGCATCGCCGCCTTGTACGCCCGTTCTGTCACCACTTCCATAATCTCGAATCCCGCATTCGACAGCGCATGGAAGAACCATTGCAGGAAGCTGGCAATCTGATTCAGATCCACTTCCAGCCCGAGTTCACCCTTGGCGCCCGGACCGAAGCACAACCCTGCCTTGACCTTGAATCTGAATTTCCCACTGTCGTAATCCAGCACCAATGACGCCGCCGCCCCGGCCCCGAACATCACATCCAGCTTCGGCCCGACCTTGGCGATGTCCTCGAATTGCTGGTTCTTCTCCGGACTGCGGTACTGGATCGCACCGGTCAACGCTCCGCCAACCTTGACCCCGGCGAACAGGTCAGCACCCGCACTGACGCCGCCATCCACGGCGTCCAATCTCACTTTTTTCGATAGGGCGTTGGCCTTCTTCGGCCGTCGCGCGCCCTTGACGCTGGGCTTGCCGGTCAGCGCCGAATAGCCGACTTCGACCGACAGCTCGGCGGCCCCGCTGGCGCCCACGGCCCCCTCGATCTTGAGGCTGCCGGCCAAGCGGATGGCGCCGATGTGGTATGGCGTGCCACTCTTGGCACCGACCATGCCCAGCACCCAGCCGTGCTCGCTCGGCGCGAAGCCTTCGGTCTTGCATTCGCCATGGGCCAGCATTAGTTCGGCGCTACCGTTGAGCTTGCCGGACATCTTCCCTTCGAGCGGCTTCCACTCGCCGCCCGCGCCGCAACCCACGAAGTAGCGGAACAGGCTGATTTCTGGCTTGAAACGCGCTGGTAGCGTTTCTCCGGCCGTCCGGTTCAGCGTGTCGGCCCACACTTGCAGGTTAGGGAACAGATAGCCGGCGTCATGGGCCTTGAACCATTCGTTCTTGAGGGCGGCATCCAATTTACCGAACTGCTCGCGCAACGCCTTGGTGTCGATCCTTCCCTCACGAACGAAGCTCGCGTCCTGCGCGACGGCGGAGTCGGCCTTGCCGAGTTTGTATTCACGCCAGTGGTTTTTCATCTTGTCGGAGCGCACGTAGGTCCATTTGCGGCCCCACTCCCGTGGGGCGCCGCCGCCCTTGCGGCGCGACAGCGGAATCAGCTCGACCAGCTCCTTGCCGTCGCCCTTGGAGGATAGGTAGCCGTCGTCGCCCAAATGTTTTTTGATGTCTTCGTATATGGCGTCGTATGTCTTGCGCGCCTCGGCGATCTGCTCCTTGAGAACGGCAAGCCGCTGAAGAGACGGCTGCCGGACGTTGGCCGCCGCGTCAAACTGTTCCCCCAATTCGAGCACCGCCTGGCGCGCCGCGACGAGTCGCTGGGCCAGTGACTTCATCCGGTTGGCTTCCTCGAGAAACGCGACGGCGTGCTCCCGCGGTACTTCGATCAGACGGTTGCGGGCCGGATCGAACAGCAGCAGCGCTTCGTCGATGTTGGCGAACACGTCCACGATGGTGTCCTTGCGCGTATTGGTGCGCGCCTCGCCCAGGACTTGGGCCGTGCTTGTTTCAGCCATGGTGGTCAGTCATCGTCGGCAACGATCTTGAGTGTTTGGGCTTTGGAACCTTTGACGCGAGTGGTCATACCATCCCCGTCGGTCATGCCGCACGCGAGGATTTGCCCGCTTTCGTCTTCGATTCGGTAACTGAAGTGCCGAAGCGGTTCGCCAGTCGCTTCGTTGTTGACGCGGAATCGTTCGTCAAACACCTGGCGCACATGTTTGTCGATCGCCGGATCGCCCCCGGTCGGAAACTTCAACCCCGCAGCCGATGCACTGGCCGGCCCGGTCAGATTCTTCAAGCTCGCCTTGAGCTTGACCGGCCCCGGTGCGTGCAACTCGATGTTGCCGCCTTCGAGCTTGAGATAGGCGCCACCGGCTGTGGCGAGAAGGTGGGTTTTGGCGCTGGCCTTGAGCTTGGCGGTGGTGCTGGCGACGGTGACGGTTTTGTCGGCGGCGGCGCGTAGTTGGCCG
>JBFIJC010000326.1:0-4142 GCA_041600915.1 Nitrogeniibacter sp. | reverse complement strand
GAAGATGACCGGATCAACGTCGGCCTGACGATTGATCGCACTGAGGTCACGACCTTTGACGATAGCCCTGTTCAGTACAAGGACTTCGTCACGGCCTTCGGTAATGAAGCCACCAGTTTGCTCGGCTCGGTGAGTTGGTCGCGTGATGGTCGCGACAGTCTGATTTATCCGCGCCAAGGCATGTATCAGCGCGCCTTCCTCGAAGTTGCCATCCCGCCGGCTGAATTGCGCTACGCCAAGGCGTCGTATCAGCATCAGTACTGGCTTCCAATCGGCCAGGACTCGGCCTTCATGGTCAATGGCGAGGTAGGCTGGGCTGTCGGCTACGGCGGCAAGCCCTTGCCCTTCTTCAAGAACTTCTATGCCGGGGGTATCGGTTCCGTGCGTGGCTTCAAGCAAAGCTCGCTCGGCCCGAGAATTCTCAACACCGATGGTGACCTTGATGCCGTCGGCGGTAATCGACGCCTGATCGCAAATGCGGAATACTATTTCCCCTTGCCTGGCACGGGTCGGGATCGTAGCTTCAGGCTGTCGGCCTTCTTTGATGCGGGCAACGTCTGGGGGCAAGATGAGAAGCTCGAATTCAGCGAGCTGCGTTATAGTGCCGGCCTTGGATTCTCCTGGAGCTCGCCGATCGGGCCGCTGAAGCTCAGCGTAGGCTTCCCGCTCAAGAAGCAAGAGGATGACAAAATCCAGCGGTTCCAGTTCCAGTTGGGTTCGGTGTTTTAACCCGGACTCCCGGTCATGATTCGGAGGTTTGCGTGAAGGTTTCCCGTTTTTCAGTCTTTGTGTTTGCAGCCCTGATGCTGGGTGCTGGTTCCGCCATGGCCCAGGCGCGCATCGGCTTTGTCAATTCGGAGCGAGTGATGCGCGAGGCCGGGCCCGCTGTGCAGGCACAGCAACGCCTCGAAAAAGAATTCGCCAAGCGCGACGGTGAATTGCAGAGTATCTCCAAGGAACTGCAGGCGATGCAGAGCAACCTTGAGAAGAACAGCCTGACCATGCCCGAGGCGGAGCGTCGCAAGAAAGAGCGCGAGTTCGGCGAGCTCAGTCGTGACTTCCAGCGCCGGCAGCGCGAGTTCCGCGAAGACTTGAACCAGCGCCGCAACGAGGAGTTGGCGACGGTGCTTGATCGCGCGAACAAGGTGGTCAAGAAAATTGCCGAAGCGGAAAAGTACGACATCATTTTCCAGGAGGCGGTCTACGCCAGCCCAAGCATCGACATCACCGACAAAGTGATCAAGGCGCTTGCTGAGAATCAGTGAGCGTGAGCTCATGGCATCAATGCGTCTTGACGAGATCGTTGGCCGCCTCGGCGGAGAATTGCTGGGTGCGCCCGAGACATTGATTCGGGCGCTGGCGCCTCTTGAATCCGCCGGGCCGGAAGACATCAGTTTTCTGGCCAATCCGAAATACCGAAAGCAGCTTGATACGACGGCTGCGGCTGCCGTTATCGTTGGCGCTGGATTAACGCCGCCGGCGGGCAAAAGCTACATCGTCTGCGATGCGCCGTATCTTTACTTCGCACGCGTCGCGCAGCTACTGCATCCCGAACCCCTGCTGGCCGCCGGCGTGTCTGACTTCGCTCGCATCCAGAGCGCCGTCCCGGCGTCTGCCTGTGTCGAGCCCGGCGCGTACGTGGCCGAGTCAGTGGTCTTGGGCGAGAATGTTTTTGTCGGCGCCGGAACCGTGATCGGTCGTGGCGTGCGGATCGGAAGCGGCACCCGACTACACGCGAACGTTACGATCTACGCCGGCTGTGAAATCGGGTCCGACTGTCGGATTCACTCCGGCGCAGTCATTGGGGCCGATGGCTTCGGATATGCGCGGGAGAAGGACGGGCGTTGGGTCAAGATTCCTCAGACCGGGCGCGTCATCATTGGCAACGATGTCGAAGTGGGTGCAAATACCACCATCGACCGTGGTGCGATGGACGACACGGTAATCGCCGATGGCGTCAAGCTGGACAATCAGATTCAGATTGCTCACAACGTCAAGATCGGCGCAATGACAGCCATTGCCGGTTGCGTGGGTATCGCAGGCAGTACGCGCATCGGTGCACGCTGCATGATTGGCGGTCAGGCCGGCATCATTGGCCATCTTGAGATCACCGATGATGTGGTGGTGTCTGCCGGCACGCTCGTCACCAAATCAATTCGAAAACCCGGCGTTTATACCGCGAATCTGCCACTGCAATCCCATGGTGACTGGGTGCGAGAATTTTCGCATCTGCGCCATCTTGATGACATGGCAGCACGGATTCGCGCACTCGAAAAACGACTGGACAAGGGAGAGACCTCGTCGTGAGCACACTCGATATCAACGAAATCATTAAGTACCTGCCGCATCGCTATCCCTTTCTTCTGGTGGATCGGGTGACCGAGCTGGAGGAGGGCAAGCGCGTGGTGGCGATCAAGAATGTCACCATCAACGAGCCGTTTTTTCCGGGGCATTTCCCGAATCATCCGGTGATGCCGGGGGTGCTGATCGTCGAGGCCATGGCCCAGGCCGCTGCCGTGCTGTCGTTCAAGAGCATGGGTGTCATGCCCGATGAAAACTCACTGGTGTTGTTCGCCGGCATCGATAATGTTCGTTTCAAGCGTCCGGTGACGCCGGGTGATCAGCTGGTGATGGAAGTCGAGATCGTCAACAGCAAGCGCAATATCTACAAGTACCACGGTGTTGCCCGGGTAGACGGCCTGGTTGCCGCCGAAGCCGATCTGATGTGCGCGCTCAAGACCAAGTCATGATTCATTCGACGGCAATCATTCATCCCGACGCGAAACTCGCCGACGGGGTCAGTGTTGGCGCGTACAGCCTCATCGGCCCCCACGTAGAGATCGGCGCTGACACGCGAATTGGCCCGCATGTTGTCATTGAAGGCCACACCCGTATCGGTCGCGAGAACGAAATTTTTCAGTTCTGTTCGATCGGCGCGAGTCCGCAGGACAAAAAATACGATGACGAACCGACGCGGCTCGAAATCGGCGATCGCAACACGATCAGGGAGTACTGCTCCTTCAACGTCGGCACGTCGCAAGATACCGGCGTAACCCGGGTCGGCAACGACAACTGGATCATGGCCTACGTGCACGTGGCTCACGACTGCCAGGTGGGTGACCACACCATCTTCGCCAATAACGCGACACTGGCCGGCCACGTTCATGTTGGCGACTGGGCGATTCTCGGTGGTTTTACGGGGGTGCATCAGTTCGTGCGTGTTGGTGCGCATTCCTTCTGTGGCGTCAGCACGGTGTTGCTGCAGGATCTTCCGCCGTATGTCACGGTGTCCGGCAATCCCTCCCGCCCGCATGGCATCAATAGCGAAGGGCTCAAGCGCCGGGGCTACTCATCCGAGTCCATCATGGCGATCAAACGCGCTTATCGTGCGCTCTATCGTTCCGGGCTGAGTCTGGAAGAGGCGCGCAAAGTCATTGCAGAGTCCGCACTCGAACACGAGCCAGTGAAGCTGTTTTCGGAATTCATCGCGGTCACGAACCGCGGGATCGTGCGCTGAGTTATGGGCCATCGCATCGCCCTGGTCGCGGGCGAAGCCTCCGGTGACCTGCTCGCCAGTCACCTGATCGCGGCGCTCAAGGCACGCCAGCCTGATCTGCGCTGTGAAGGCATTGGTGGCCCGAAAATGGAGGCTGTCGGTTTCGATGCCTGGTGGCCGTACGATCGGCTCGCGGTGCACGGCTATGTCGATGCACTCAAGCGCTACCGTGAGTTGTCACGCATGCGGCGGGCGCTGCTCGCGCGCTTGCTGAAAGACCCGCCCGATGTTTTCATCGGCGTCGATGCGCCTGACTTCAATCTGTGGCTTGAACAGCAACTGCGTCGTCGCGGCATTCACACCGTGCACTTCGTGAGCCCCTCGATCTGGGCGTGGCGAGGCGGACGCATCAAGCGGATCCGTGCGGCCATCGATCACATGCTCTGCCTGTTTCCGTTCGAGCCCGCGATCTATCAGGCGGCCGATGTGCCGGCGACCTATGTCGGGCATCCGCTTGCGGACACCTTCCCGATCGTGCCCCACAAGGCGGAAGCCCGGGAGCGTCTCCACCTTCCTCACAGCGCCCCCGTGTTTGCGCTATTGCCGGGCAGCCGTGAGTCGGAGGTCGCCAATCTTGCGCCGCTGT
>JBFIJC010000325.1:0-4151 GCA_041600915.1 Nitrogeniibacter sp. | reverse complement strand
GACAGCACTACAGAGGTCTGTCCGTGCGCTAACACGGCAGATAGCCCGGATCGTCCCTCCACCTCGGCTCCCCCGCACGCTGAGAACAAGGGAGCACCGATAACATACAAGCCCGGATGCAGCGCGGCGGAATCCGGGTTCGGTCGTCGAATGCCGAACGGCGCATCTTGTGTGATCAACGACTGCTCCCGGATTCCGCTGCGCTGCATCCGGGCTACGTTTTGGCGGTGTCAGAAAACGACACTGACGCCTTCGTCGGGCAGGTCTTTGGGTTCGTAGTCGACCTGGTCGACGATTTGCCCATCGGCGTCGAGCACGGTGATGGTGTCGCGGTCGTTATTGAGTTTGACGGCGCTGGTCATGGTGATGCGCAGGGTCTCGCCGCGGGCGATGCCCCCGTCGATGGCCTGGCTGCCTTTGGCGTCGGCGATGCGCCAGCCGGTGAGCGCGATGTCGGTGTTGCTGGCGTTGAGCAGGGTGACGGTTTCGTGGCTGTGTTCGGGGCGCTCGACCGGGTTGACCAGCGCGCAGATGATGCGCACGCCGCTGGGGTGGCGGGGGCGCGAGGGCAGTACGCCGCCGACGGTGGCGGGGAGGATGTAGTCGTCGGGCACAATGACCACGTCTTCGGGCGCAAACATGAGGCGCAGCGTGGTGCCTTGGGCGCGGATCATGTCGTGCAGGTTGCCCACCTCCATGGTGGGCAGCAGCAGGCGGTCGTCGCGGTTGCGGGTGTCTTCGCGCAGCCAGGCGTCGAAAGCGTCAAAATTGGTGTGGCCGGCCTGGAAGTAGGGCGCGATGCGGCGAAACAGCTTGGGCCAGAGAATGCTGTTTTTCAGGGTGTCGACGCCGTCCAGCGTGATGCCGGTGCTCATGGACGGCGCTTGCGCCCAGAAGCCGAGCCGGTTGTCGCGTGCGTGGCGCACGCTGCGGCGCAGGTGTTCGCGCAGCTCGGGCGGCAGGCCGAGGTAGAAGGCGCCATAGGCATGGCCCTGGTGCAGCATGAAGGCGTTGAGGCTGGTGTCGAGCATGTGCGGCTGCATGAAGATGCGCGAGCCGTCGATCGAGGGGTGCTCGCCGGTATACACAAAGGCGACGCTGCGGCCGTAGGTGTCCAGCCCCATGGACAGGATGTAGCCGCGCACGGGGTGGGTCTCGACGGATTCGACTTTGTAGGGGTGGGTGTCGAAGTATTTGATGGCGCCGAAGCCGATGCGCGCCATCAGCGCGTCGCGGGCGGCGAGCGCGAGCGGCAGGTGCTGGTGGAATTCGGTGTCTTCGACGTCAAAGTGGGTCTCCAGCGCGTCGACGCCTTCGAAGCGGATGCTGGTGATGCCGGCCATATTGAAGCCAGGCATGCGGTTGGGGCGGGGCAGGCGTTCGATCAGGTGTGGGTTGTCGGGCTGGAACTTGATGGTGTCGCCATCGGGCTCGGGGCCGCTGAGCGGGATGTGCGGGTAGTGGATGTGAAAACTGCCTTTGATGAGCGTGTAGGCCATGTGCGCAAGTTCCCTGGTGTTGAGTGGCGCGGACGGGCGCCGTACTTTCAGGGTAGTTGGCCGGCGTGCGAATGGCATTGTTGATATTGGCGGGGGCGTCCCCAATTGAGGGGGGTGCCGCGCATCGATGTCCGATCGGTGATAGCGTTGTGCATTGCACCCATGTCGTAAACAGGAAGCATCATGCGTATCGATCCGAACCAACAGCGCGTTTTTGAAGCCTTTGCGCGCCGCAATGGCCGTCCGCTCAGCCCGTGGCAGAAGATTGTCGGCTCGGTGGCGGCGATCGGTTTGTTCGGCTTGGCGCTGGTGTTTTCGGTCGTGGTGTTTGCGGTGGTGCTGACCGTGGGCGCGGCGGTGTGGGGCTGGTTCTGGTGGAAGACGCGCAAACTGCGCAAGCAGATGCGCGAGGCGCAGGCGAATCAGCCGGGGCGTCCGCAGGATGGCCTGGTGATTGAGGGTGAGGTGATCCGCGAGGTGAATGAGCCCGACGAGCGACGCCCTTGAGCGTCGCGATGCCTGACGATGTCAGGCGAAAATATTGACCTGCTCGCCCGAGGCCGGGTTGGGCTCAATCTGCGAAATCGCCGTTTGCAACTGACGGCTGGCGCCATCGGCGCCGACAACCGGCTCGTTCTGAGTCGCCAACTCTCGTTGTGCTTGTTGAATCAGCTGGGCGGCAATGGCCGCGACCCGGTAGTCCTGCGATGAAGGGTCTGCCGGGGCGAGTGCTGCGCGCTGAATCTGTTGCGCCTTGGCCAGGGTTTCTTCCGGCGTGCGGCCGGGGGAGACATCGATGCCGACTTCGCCACCGACGGCGTACATTTGGCCATCGGGCCCGCGCACGGTTGAAAAGCTGGCACCGCCTTGCGCCAGTCCACCCGCGGCGGCGAGGTGAGCGGCTTCGTGCGAGCGGACTTTGCGATCGGTGCTGGCCAGTGCGGCGACTTCGGCCGCCACGGCGGCGGCTTCGCGGGATTCGGACTTGCTGTTGTCGGTTTGTGCGGGGGCGGCGTCGGCCTTGGCCGGGGTGATTGTCGACGCGGTGTCGCCAGCCGGTGCGCGCATCGGGGCGACATATTGCATTGGCAGGGCGGCGGACACGGACATCATGAAATATCCCCTCGGGCGATCAACGGCTCTACTTTAGCGTGTTCTATTGCCATGCAAAAGGGTTAGATGGGCTTTGTTGCAGGGGTGTATTTCCCTTGCAGGGCAAGGGCTTATGTGTTTTCAGGCCTTGCCATGTCGTGGGTGCTCAGGTGTTGCTCGAACCAGTGCACGAGCTGCGGGATGACGCGCGCCATCGCAGCAGGGGCGCTGAGGCCGGCGGCGTCGACCTCTTGCCAGACCGCACCGGCATGTATGAGGTCGAAGGCCTTGCGCATCATCGGGCGTGCGGGATCATCGTGGCTGACGGTGAGGCATAGCGGCAGTGCCAGCGCACCGAGCGGGCCGGCGCCGGCCAGGTCGATGCGACCGCCGAGGCAGAACAGCGCGTTCAGCCGCTCGGTCGAGCGGCTGGCGGCGCGAATGGCTGCGCCGCTGGCGGTGCCGCCGGCAACCAGGCCGCGCGCCAGACTGCGCAGCGGGGGTTGGTGGTCGAGCCAGGCGAGGGCGGCTTCGATGCGGTTGGCGAGCAGCGGCGTATTGAAGCGCAGGTCGGGGTCGCGTTCATCTTCGTGCGCGGTGGCCAGATCGAGACCGAGCGTGGCGAAGCCGGCGCGGTTGAGCGCGTCGCTGATGGCGCGTTCTCGGGCGGCTTCGTCGTCATCGAGCGTGCTGCGGGCAATGATGACGAGGCCGCGGACGTCAGGCGCGTGGGCCAGCCGGGCGGCCAGCCACACCGGGCCGGCGGGGAGACTGAGTGTGGAGTGGCGGAGCGTGAGCGACATGGCGTGAGCATCGCACGGCTATTCGGCCGCTGTCGAGCCAATGGCGACCGGAATTCGCCGATTGCCAAAGGGGCGCTCGAAGGGGGTGAAGCGGCCGGGGATGCGCTGGCCGCAGTGCCGGCACTGGCCGCGCTCGTCGAGGCGGTAGTCGAGAATGTCGTAGCCGATCCGAACAATGAGCGGTTCGCCGCAGCCGGGGCAGTGGGTGCTGGCGCCGTCGCGGTCGGCCACGTTGCCGATGTACACATGGCGCAGCCCGGCCGCCTGTGCGCAGTGGCGCAGGCGGGTGAGCGTGGCGTGCGGTGTCGCTTGGCGGTCGGTGAGCTTGAAGTCGGGGTGGAAGGCGGTGAGGTGTAGCGGCACATCGTCGCCCAGCTCGCGCACGATCCACTCGGCCATGGCGGTGATTTCTTCGCTGGAATCGTTCTCGCCGGGGATGATCAGGGTGGTGATTTCGAACCACACGCGGCTCTCGTGGCGCAGCCACACCAAGGTGTCGAGCACCGGCTGCAGTTCGGCGCCGCACAGCTTGCGGTAGAAGTCGTTGGTGAAGGCTTTGAGGTCGACATTGGCCGCGTCCATGTGGGCGAAGAAGTCGGCCCGGCCCTGGCCGTGTATATAGCCGGCGGTGACGGCCACGGTTTTGAGCCCGCGCGCGTGGCAGGCGATGGCGGTGTCGATGGCGTACTCGGCGAAGATCACCGGGTCGTTATAGGTAAAGGCGACGCTCTTGCACTGCCAGCGCTCGGCCGCGGCG
>JBFIJC010000324.1:0-4171 GCA_041600915.1 Nitrogeniibacter sp. | reverse complement strand
GCCCTGATCCGCTGAACCCGCCTCAGTCGCAGCGCGCCGCGTCGAGATAGTCCTGCAGGCGGCGCCCACGCGAGGCGTCGAAGCGCTCGGCGAGGATCTCGATGCTGCCGATGCGGTCGAGCCGAAACGTGCGGAAATCATCGCGCAGCTCACACCACGCACCCAGCGTCCAGCTACTGCCCCAGAAGATCAGCCCCAGCGGCCACAACACCCGCTGCGAGGCTTCGCCATCGGCCCGCACATAATCCACGCGCACCTTCTGCGCGCTCGACATGGCCGCGCGCAGGCTGGCCAGCGGCGCGACCATGGCCGGCGAGACATGGAAGCCGGGCACGATCACCGGCGCATCGCGCAGGCTGCGCCGCGCCGCCGGCATCACGGCATCGATACGCGCCAGCGCCAGCTCGGCGGCCCGACCCAGCGCCGGATCGGCCCAGCCACCGACCATGCGCAAACCCACGGCCAGCGCCGACAACTCGTCTTCCGAAAAATGCAGCGGCGGCAAGCGGTAGTCTCGCCGCAGGCGATAGCCCACGCCGGCCTCGCCGTCGATGGGCGTGCCCGAGCCGATCAGGTCGGCCACATCACGGTAAATGGTGCGCTCCGACACTTCGAGCAGCTCGGCCAGTTGGCGGGCCGTCATCACCCGCGCCCCGCCGAGCAAGGTGACGATCCGGAACAGGCGGTCAGCGCGTCGCATCAAGACTCTCCTTTGAGGTGCCCCATCGTGGCAGAGGGCTCCTGACACCAGGCTGTCAGGAGGGGCTCGCAATACTGGCGGCACTTTCAACCCACGGAGCACTTCCATGCAAAACGCCATCAACTGGTTCGAGATTCCGGTGTCCGACATGCCCCGCGCCTGCCGATTCTACGGCGCCATCCTCGACACGTCCCTGAACGCTTCGCCGATGTGCGGCGGCCAGGTGGCCACCTTGCCGTATGCCGACGGCGCGGTGGGCGGCAGCCTGTTCCAGCACGCCGATCTGACGCCCTCGACGCAAGGCGCGGTGGTGTATCTCAACGGCGGCGATGACCTCAGCGCCATCCTCGATCGGGTCATCGACGCCGGCGGCAGCGTGGCCTTGCCCAAGACGGCGATTACGCCGGCGATCGGCTATATGGCGCTGTTTATCGACAGCGAAGGCAACCGCGTCGGCCTGCATTCACCCAACTGACACCCCGGCCGTTCGGCACCGCCCGCAACACCGCCGGCGCGGCGGTGCCAGAATCGCAAACCTGGAAACGGTGGCTGAGCGCAGCTGAGTGTGCGTCTGGCGGGTTGTCTGGCAAGGCGCGACGACGCGCAAGCTGCACCTTGCAAGGAGAAGCAACGCAGTCAGGCGACCCGCCAGACGTGCAATCGGGTGCGCAGCGTTCTCGTCGGCCTCGTGATCGCTGTCGATACCGTAAGTCCCTCGCATAAGCAAGGTGTTACCCCCGGAGCACAAGCGGTCAACCGCCGTTTCTAGGTTAAAATGCAACGTTTTAAGCACGACCCAGACCTCATGTTCTCCGGCATCGTGGCCGCTACCGGCCGAATCCAGTCGATCACCCTCCTCGAAGACGGCGTGCGCCTCAGCGTCGACACTGGCGCGCTCGGCCTTGACGACGTGGCCATTGGCGACAGCATTGCCAACAACGGCGTGTGCCTGACCGTCGTCGGCATGGACGGCGCCAGCGCGCAATTCGACGTCTCGCGCGAGACGCTCAACTGCACGGTTGGCCTCGACAATGCCGGTCAGGAAGTGAATCTGGAGAAGGCGCTGCGCGCCGACGACCGCCTCGGCGGGCATATCGTCACCGGCCATGTCGATGGTGTGGGCGAGGTGGTCAAATTCGAACCGGTGGGCGAGAGCCACGAACTGGTGATCCGCGCGCCGCACGATCTGGCCGGCTACATCGCGCGCAAGGGCTCGATCACCGTCAATGGCGTGAGCCTCACGGTCAACGCCGTCACCGGCACCGATTTTTCGATCAACCTGATCCCGCACACCGTCGAGGTCACCACGCTCAAGCATCTGGCGGCCGGCTCGCGCGTCAACCTCGAAATCGACATCATCGCCCGCTACGTCGAGCGCATGCTCGCCTGGCGTCAGGGCGAATAAAAACAACACCGAACCGCGGCCACCGGCCCGACAGGAGAACACCGTGAGCGCACTCGCGCCGATCACCGAAATCATTGAAGACATCCGCGCGGGCCGCATGGTCGTGCTGGTGGACGAAGAAGACCGCGAAAACGAGGGCGATCTCGTCATCGCGGCCGAGCATGTCACGCCCGAGGCGATCAACTTCATGGCCAAGTACGGCCGTGGCCTGATCTGCCTGACGCTTACCGAAGCGCGCTGTGCGCAGCTCGGCCTGGGCCAGATGGCGCGCAGCAACAAGAGCTCGCACGGCACGGCCTTTACGGTGTCGATCGAAGCCGCCGAAGGCGTCACCACCGGGATCTCTGCGGCCGACCGCGCGCTCACCGTACAGCGCGCCGTGGCGCGCAACGCCAAGCCGGCCGACATCGTTCAGCCCGGCCACATCTTTCCGATCATGGCCCGCCCCGGCGGCGTGCTGATCCGCGCCGGCCATACCGAAGCGGGTTGCGATCTGGGCGCCATCGCAGGCCTGGAGCCGGCCTCGGTGATCTGCGAGATCATGAACGACGACGGCTCGATGGCCCGCCTGCCCGATCTGATCCCCTTCGCCAAGCAGCACGGGCTCAAGATCGGCGCGATCCGCGACCTGATCGAATACCGCGCCGCCACCGAGCACCTGATCGAGCGCGTCTCCGAAAAGACCGTCGACACCGCCCACGGCCCCTTCCGCCTGTGCGCCTTCGAAGACAAAACCTCGGGCGACATCCACCTGGCCATGGCCTGCGGCACCATCACCGCCGACACCGAAGCCCTGGTGCGGGTGCACGAACCGATCTCGGTGATCGACTTTCTCGACACCGGCAGCGACCGTCACAGCTTTCCGGTGGACTCGGCGCTCAAGACCATCGCCGAGTCCGGCAGCGGCGTGCTGATCATGCTGTATCGCCCGCAAACCGGTCGCGACCTGCTCGCCCAGCTGACCAACGACCCGGCCGTGCCCCGCGCCGCCGTCAAGTGGGACCCGCGCCTGTTTGGCGTGGGCGCGCAGATCCTGCGCGATCTGGGCGTCGGCAAGATGCGCCTGCTCGCCAGCCCGCGCAAGATCCCGAGCATGGCCGGCTTCGGGCTGGAAGTGACTGGCTACTACCCGGGCTGCGATGCCACCGATTCCAACGATTCATCAGAGGCCTGATCCATGCCCCGTTTTGACAACATCACCGAAATTACCCCCAAGCTCGACGGCAACGGCCTGAGCATCGGCATCGTCATGAGCCGCTTCAATCAGGACGTGTGCGAAGGCCTGCTCTCCGCCGCCGTTGATGAACTGCTCAATCTCGGCGTAGCCGACGAAGACATCCTGATCACCACCGTGCCCGGCGCGCTGGAGATCCCGCTGGTACTGCAGACCATGGCCGACTCGGAGCAGTTCGACGCGCTGATCGCCCTCGGTGCGGTCATTCGCGGCGAGACCTATCACTTCGAGATCGTCTCCAACGAAATGGCCGCCGGCATCAACCGCGTCGGCCTCGACACCGGCATGCCCATCGCCAATGGCGTGCTCACCACCGAAGACGACGACCAGGCCATCGCCCGCATGCACGAAAAGGGCAGCGACTGCGCCCGCACTGCGGTCGAGATGGTTCATCTGCTGCGCGCGGTGGTGGCATGAGCAGCAAGTCGGCCCGCCGCCGCGCCCGCGAATTTGCCCTGCAAGGCATCTACCAGGCGCTGCTCTCCGGCAACAGCCTGGCGATGATCGAAGACCAGGTCCGGAACGCGCCGGGCTTCGACAAAGCCGATGCCGATCTGTTTTCAACCTTGCTGCGCGGCACGCTCAACGACACCGGCGCACTCGAAACCGAGTTTGCGCCCTACATCGGGCGTACGGTCACCGAGCTCTCACCCATCGAGCGTGCGGTGCTGCTGCTGGCCACGCACGAACTGGTCCGCCACATCGAGGTGCCCTACAAGGTGGTGATCAATGAAGCCATCGAACTGGCCAAGTCCTACGGCGGCACCGACGGCCACCGCTTTGTGAACGGCGTGATGGACAAGGTCGCGGCCAAGCTGCGCCCGACCGAAGT
>JBFIJC010000323.1:0-4188 GCA_041600915.1 Nitrogeniibacter sp. | reverse complement strand
CGGCATCGAGGTGGTCGAATACGCCTGCGGCGCGCCCGAACTGCTCAAGGGCGAGCACTCGCGCGATGTGGGCCCGGACATCGATTCGTGGTCTGAATTTCCGCCGCTGGGCGTGGTCGCCGGCATCACGCCCTTCAACTTTCCGGCCATGGTCCCGATGTGGATGTTCCCCATGGCCATCGCCTGCGGCAATACCTTTGTGCTCAAGCCGAGCGAAAAAGACCCGTCGGCCTCGATGCTCCTCGCCGAACTGCTGACCGAAGCCGGCTTGCCGGCGGGTGTGTTCAACGTGGTCAATGGCGACAAGGAAGCCGTCGATACCCTGCTGACCGATCCGCGCGTGCAGGCCGTCAGCTTTGTCGGCTCGACGCCCATCGCCGAATACATCTACGCCACCGGCACCGCCCACGGCAAACGGATTCAGGCGCTGGGTGGCGCCAAGAACCACGCCATCGTGATGCCCGACGCCGATCTCGACGCCGCCGCCAACGCCTTGATGGGCGCCGCCTACGGCTCCTGCGGCGAGCGCTGCATGGCGATCTCGGTGGTCGTCGCGGTCGGCGACAGCGTCGCGGACGCGCTGGTGGCCAAGCTGGCGCCCAAAGTACGCGAGCTCAATATCGGCAACGGCAGCACGCGCGGGCTGGACATGGGGCCGCTGGTCACCGCCGCACACCGCGACAAGGTGGTCGGCTATATCGACACCGGCGCATCAGAGGGCGCCACGCTGGTAGTAGACGGCCGCGGCCTCACGGTGCCCGGCGCCGAAGAAGGTTTCTTTGTCGGCGGCACCCTGTTCGACCGTGTCACGCCCGAGATGACGATCTACCGCGAAGAGATTTTCGGCCCGGTGCTGGTCGTCGTGCGCGTCGCCAGCCTCGAGGACGGCATCGCCCTGACCAACAGCCACGCGTTCGGCAACGGCACCTGCATCTTCACCCGCGACGGCGCCGCCGCGCGCTACTTCAGCGATGCGGTGCAGGTCGGCATGGTGGGGGTCAACGTGCCGCTGCCGGTACCCGTGGCCTGCCAGAGTTTCGGCGGCTGGAAGCGCTCACTGTTTGGCGATCTGTGCGCCTACGGCCCCGACGCGATCCGCTTCTACACCCGCCGCAAAACACTGACCCAACGCTGGGCGGTGGATACCGCCGGCAAGGCGCAATTCGCCTTCCCCAGCAACGGCTAAGCCAGATGGCTGACAGAGCGCCCCGACGACCCTCCCCCCTCCACGGGTCGTCGGAGCGCCCGTCAGCGCCCGAGAAACGCCGGTCGGCGCTTTTCCTTGAAGGCCCGGATGCCTTCGGCGTAGTCGTGACTGTCATACACCACGCGCCGCAGGCCCTGCACCTTTTCGAATCCGCGGGGGCTGACCGGCTTGGCACCGGCGAGCACCCGTAGTTGCTCCTTCATCACCCGAATACTCAGCGGTGCGTTGTCGGCAATCGTGGCCGCCATCGCCAGGGTAAAAGCCTCCAGCGCATCGACCGCCACCACGTGATTGATCATGCCCACACGCTCGGCACGCACGGCGTCAACCGGCGCCGCCGTAAAGGCCAGCTCCTTGACGATTCGCAGGCTCGACGCGCTCATGAAGGTCATCATGCCGCTCACGTTGTAGGGCACGCCCAGGCGCGCAGGCGTCACCGCAAAGGTCGACTCCGGCGTTGCAATAATGATGTCGCAGGCCAGCACCAGCTCGACCGCACCGCCCCAGACCGTGCCTTCAATCATCGCGACCACCGGCGTCGGATGGCTCTCGATGCTGCGCACCAGATTGCGCAGCGGGTCGTCCCAACCCAGCGGATCGCGGCGGCCCTCAGGCAGCTCGCCCACATCGTGACCGGCCGACCACACCTTGACACCCGGCAGTGCGCGCAGAATGACTACGCGCACATCGCGTTCCGCAAACTGGTGCAGCGCATGGATGAGCGACGTCACCAAGGCATGACTGAGCGCGTTGAGCTTCTTCGGGTTGTCGAGCGTGATGATGCCGATGTGGCCGTCCTGCTGAACTTGAATGCTTTCCACGGTGCCTCTCCTGGTTCGCTGCGCATGAGAATTCGATTCGCGTGACACAGTATTGGCGCACCGCAACAAGTGCGACATTGTGAGCATCCACAGTTAACGCGCAGGGCATCCGTGATAACCGATACACCTATGTTGCGTCGCCCGCGGCAAACCAGTCGCTCAGATAAGCCACCATCGCCTGCACCTTGGCGGACAGATACCGCCGGCTCGGATACACCGCGTGAATCGGCAATTCACGGTAGGACCACTCGGGCAGCAAGGCTACCAGCCGGCCACTATCGAGCAACGCACTCGCCAGAAAGTCGGGCACATGCACAATGCCTTCGCCACAAGCCGCCATCTCGGCGAGCAACATGCCATTGTTGGCGCGCACGGCGCCATTAATACGCACCGCACAGGTCTCGCCCTGTGCGTCTTCGAACTGCCACAGATTGCCGGTGGCGGCGTAGCTGTAGGCCAGACAGTTGTGTTCCGCCAGCGCCTCGGGGTGCGCCGGCACACCATGCGTTTGCAGATACGCCGGCGACGCCGCCAACACCAGGCGGGCAGTGTCGATCCGCCGGGCCACCAAATTGTCGCTGCCGAGCCGCCCAACGCGGATCGCCAGATCCAGGCCTTCATCGACAAAGTCGGCCACGTTGTCCGACAAGGCGATGTCCAGCGTCACCTCGGGAAAGCGCCGCTGAAACGCAGCAAACGCGGGCGCCAGTCGATGAATCGACAAGGCAATCGGCGCCGACACACGCAAACGCCCTGTCGGTCGATGGGTCTCGCCGGCCACCACCGCCTCCGTTTCGTCCAGATCCGCCAGCAACTGCAGGCAGCGCTCAAAGTAGGCCTGCCCGGCGTCGGTGGTGCTCACCTTGCGCGTCGTGCGACTCAGCAGGCGCACATTCAGATGCGCCTCCAGCTGCGCCACATGACGCGACACCGCCGATGTTGACGCACCGGAACGCGCCGCAGCGGCGGCAAATCCGCCCGATTCCACCACCGCGCAGAACGCGCGCATCGCTTCCAGCCGATCCATCGATTCACCCGATTATTGCAACAGTGAATTGATTGTAGTCCGGTTTATCCCCTCTGCCGGGACGTATAGACTGGCCTCACAAGATCACGGCACCCAGCCAATCCCACAGGAGAACCCCATCATGAAGCTCTATTTCACCCCCGGCACCTGCTCGCACTCCCCGCACATCGCCCTGCGCGAGGCGGGCCTGCCCTTCGATCTGGTGCGCGTCGATCTCAAGACCAAGCAAACCGCCGACGGCCGCGACTACCTGGCCATCAACCCCAACGGCTATGTGCCGGCGCTCGAACTGGACGACGGCACCATCCTCACCGAAGGCCCGGCCATCGTGCAGTACATCGCCGACCAGGCACCGCAAAGCGGCCTCGCCCCGGCCAACGGCACCATCGCGCGCTACCAGCTGCAGTCCGTGCTCGGCCTGATCAATTCCGAGATCCACAAAGGCTTCTCGCCGCTGTTCAAGCCCGACACGCCGGACGCCACCAAGGCCGCCGCCAAAGCGCATCTGGCCAATCGTATCGGCAGCATCGCCAAGCGCCTCGAAGGCCAGGACTACCTCACCGGCAATCAATTCACCGTCGCCGATGGCTACCTCTACACCGTGCTTGGCTGGGGTCAGTTCGTCGATGTGGATGTGCATCGCTGGCCGGCGATCACCGCCTTCCTCGAACGCGTTGCCGCCCGCCCCAGCGTTCAGGCCGCGCGCGAGGCTGAAGGCCTTAACGCCTGACAACCACCGCCCGCCCCGGCCGGGGCGGGCACATCGGAGACCACCCAATGCCCTACCTGCACCTGCGCCTCGCCGCAGCGGCGTCGGACACGCTCGCCGACAAAGCCAGCGCCGTGCTGCTCGAACACACCACCGTCTTGCTCGGCAAAAAGCCCGAGGTCACGGCCATCCGCGTCGAGTTTGTTGATCCGAGACACTGGCAAATCGGCGGTGTCACCCTGGCAAACAGCGGTCGCAGCGCCTTTCATCTCGACATCAAGATCACCGACGGCACCAACACCAAGGCGCAAAAGGCGAGCTATCTGAAGCGCGTGTTCGCCGATCTCGCCGCCCTGCTCCCCGACTGCGATCCGACCAGCTACATCGTGATCGACGATGTGCGCGCGGACGCCTGGGGCTTTGG
>JBFIJC010000322.1:0-4225 GCA_041600915.1 Nitrogeniibacter sp. | reverse complement strand
TGGCGCGCATGCGCTTAAGGCTACAAACGGCCATCATCGAAAAACGACGGGGGCGAAAATGCCCCCGTGTCGTCAAAGCCAAACCCGCTCGGTACCCAATTCGGCACCTGAAAGAGCCTTAACTGAACTGCATTACCGCCGCGGCGGGGGTGTTTCTTTATGCGTGCCGTGATCAGTTGCGGATGCCCGGCCCGGTGAGTCCGTCGAAACCGAGCGCGTCGAGTTGCTCGGCCTCGGTGTGGGTGGTGACCCCTTCGGCAATGACTTGCATGCCCATGGTGTGGGCGATGGTGGCCAGGCCGCGCAGGAAGGTCTGGTTGCCCGGGTTCTGGTCGATGCCGCGGATGACCGCCGCGCTGATCTTGAGGTAGTCGAGCCCGACATCGTGCAGTTCGCCGATGCGGCACACCTGCTGGCTCACGTGTTCGAGACCAATGTGGCAGCCCAGGGGTTTGAGTCGCCGGCACAGTGCGCGGAATTCGACGCCATGACGGAAGGCGGCGCCCTCGGGCAGATCGATCCAAAGCTGCTTCGCGGCGGCCGGCTGCGCGCTGAGCAGCTCGGCGATTCGGTGGATGGTCGGCGCATGGCACATGGATTCGGCCGACAGATTGATACACACGCCGGCGCCTTGCTTGGTGATGAGCGCCAAAGCCTGTTCGGCCACGGTCTCGTCGATGCGTGAGAGCAAACCGCAGCGGGTGGCCCAGGGCAGCACATCGCCGGCGGTGAGCTCGACGCCATCGGTCGGGTGTTGCATGCGCACCGGCGTTTCGGTGTGGAGAAGCTGCCGATGACGGTCCATGACCGGGAACTGCGCCAGGTAGAAGCGGCCGGTGTCGAGCGCTTGCTCGATCAGGCCGCGCCAGCCGGCCAGGTCGGTTGCCGGCCGCGTCGCCGGGTTGACGTGTTCGATCTGCGGCAGCGTGTCGGGCAGCAGTTCGGAGCGGTCGAGGGCGACATCGGCATGGGCCAGCAGTTGCGGCAGCGCATCACCGCGCTGGTAGCAGGCGATGCCGATCGGCAGTGCGCGGTAGTCGTCCGGCAGGCTGTTGCGCACGGCCAGTTCGAGCTGTTCGGTGAGGATGTTGGCCAGTGCATCCGGCGTGTCGAGCGCCGGTGCGAGGATGGCGAAGTCCGTGCCATTGAGGCGGCCGACGAGCCAGGCGCCATCGTCGGGGAGCATCGCGTTGAGGCTGGCAGCCAGCTTGCGAAGCAACGCGTCGGCGGTCGCCCGGCCGAGCGATTCGTTCAGCTTGATCAGGTGGGTCAGGCGCACGATCACCAGCGCGCCGTTGCGAGGGGCTGTGTCGCTCTCGAGGGTGTCTGCCACCTGCGCCAGGAAGTGCTCGCGGTTGAGCAGGCCGCTGACCGGATCGTGCTGCACCGCCTGACGCAGCCCTTCGAGTCGGGCGGACTCCTCTTCGAGCATGGTGCGCACGCGTGTGCTGAGCGTGTTCATGGCGGTGACGACCGCAGCAAACTCAGGCGTGTTGGGCGCATCGGTGCTGATGAAGCGGCGTTCGCCAATGGCGCGGGCCTGGTCTACGACACGACCGAGAGGGCGAAGCAGGGCGCGAAGCAACAAACTGCCCAGTGCGCCGATCAGCAGCGCGCCGACGATGAACCAGCTCAGCAATTGGAGCGTGCCTTGCCACAGGCTGCCATAGGCAAAGGCCGGATCGCTCTTGAGTGACAGGGTGGCGAAAGGTGTCCAGCCGTCGCTGACCAGACTCTTGGCGGGCTCCGAGCGGATCGGCACCAGCGCCCGGAACCACGCCGGTGCTTGCGCGTCGGCCGTGCCGGGGGCGGCGCTGGCGATGGCGGCGGTGTCGATGCTGCGCTCCATGATGACGGTCTTGTTGGCCGGCTCGACCAGACGAATGAACTCGTAGTGGCTGTTGTCGAACTGCGCCGCGAGCAGCAGCTCCAGCGTGGTCGGGTCTTTCGGCAGCTGGGTCATGGCCAGCGCCAGCGCGTTGGCGTTGTCGAGGTTTTTGCGGTGCAACTCCTGCTGGAGGTAGTCGCGGGCCGACAAGGTGCTGACGACAAAGCTGACGCCGAACGCGGTCAGCATTACCACCACGATGGCGAGCCACAGTTGTTTGATCAGAGACATGGCCGGGTCCTTCTGCAGGGTGCGTACATCATTGTTCGAATCCTTCGTCGTGCAAGCGGGCAATCAAGTCGCGCCAGCGCGACAGACGTTCCGAGGGGCGGGCGCTTGCGGTGCTGGCGCCCGCGACCCACAGGCCGCTGCTGTTGAAACTGAAAACCGGGAACAGATCAGTGCGGCGCGAGGCCGGCTGGATGTCGCCCACCAGATTGTCGAGCACCAGCGGCTCGCTGGTTGGCGTCTCAAAGTAGCCGAGCACCATGTGCGCCTGGGTCAGCGAGCTGCGTTCGCCGCCGATTTTGGCGCGGACATAGATCAGACGCAATTTTTCGTCGGCCATGCCGAGCTGGCGCAGTGACAGATACTTGGCAATCACGAAGTCTTCGCAGTCGCCCGCGCGCTTGGCCAGCGTCTCGAGCGGTGTGGCCCAGTAGTCTTTTTGCTGCCAGACGACGGTGTCGTCCAGAAACTGCACCTGCCGGTTGAAGAAGTCGTTGGCCTCGCGCAATTGCTCGGTGTCGGACTTGCCTTGCATCTGCGACAGCGCCGCGCGCCAGGATTGGACACGTGCGACGACCGCGCCGTCGTAGCGCTGGCGTGCTGTTTCTTCGATCCGATCAAGGCGGGGGTCGGCAAGCGCGGTGAGGCAGGCTGCCGCCACGAACAGTGCACGCAAGACGCCTCGCCGGATAGTGCCAGCAAGTGTAATGTGTCCGTCGATGGCAATCGTGTCCGTCACCGAAATGGGGTTCTTCCAATGCGCTGCATGGATAATGCCAAATGAAAACTTTCGTAGCTTCACGCTCGCGTGCGCCATTAGTGTCGGCCGAACCGCGACTTTTTTACGGTTTCTTTCAAAGTCTTCGGCTAACATCGCCCGCTAACGCTTCGTGTGCGTTCACTTGATAACGGACTACCAGAGACATTTTTGAGGCCATGAAAAAAATAACCCGACTACCGCTGGCGCTTGCCCTCGCGCTATTGCCACTGACATTGCAGGCCGTACCCGCCGAGTCGCTGCGTGAAGCGGTTCAGCGCGCGGTGGTCAGCAATCCGGAAGTTCAGGCGCGCTGGCATGCTTACCTCGCCGCCGAAGAAGAGCAGGATGTGGCGCGCGGTGGTTATTACCCGCGTGTTGACCTCACTGCGGGTGTTGGGCGTGAGCGCCAGAGCGACCCCGGCGTGGCCGATCGCAACTACACTCGCCGCGGCGCGACGGTCTCCTTGAATCAGATGGTGTATGACGGCTTTGCCACGCAGAGTGAAGTTGCCCGTCTGGGCCACGCCAAGCTCACCCGCTACTTTGAAATCCTTGACGCTTCTGAGTCGGTCGCCGGCGAGACGGTGCGCGCCTATGCCGACGTGTTGCGCTACCGCGATCTGGTGGAACTGGCGCAAGAGAACTTCCTGCGGCACAAAGAAGTGTTTGACCAGATCGAAGAGCGCGCCAGTGCCGGCGTTGGCCGTCGGGTCGACCTCGAACAAGCCGGTGGCCGTCTGGCCCTGGCCGAATCCAATCTGCTCACCGAGGCGTCCAATCTGCATGACGTAAGCGCCCGCTATCAGCGCCTCGTCGGCGAGCTGCCGGGCGATGCACTGCAGCCGATCGGCCGATTGGCTGAGCAGCTCCCCCCCTCGGTGGCTGATGCGCTGCGTCTGGCCTATGAAGGCCATCCGGCGTTTCATGCCGCGGTCGAGAGCGTGCGCGCCGCGACCGAAGAAGCCAAAGGCAAAGAGGCGGCCTATCAGCCGCGCGTCGATCTGCGTGCCCGCCAGAGCGTTGACTACAACACCGACGGGGCCACGGGCCGGCATGGCGACAGCGTTGTCGAACTGGTAATGAACTTCAACCTGTTCAAGGGCGGCTCCGATCGCGCGACGGTTCGCCAGTTTGCGCAGCGCCTGAATCAGGCCAAAGACCTGCGCGACAAGTCCTGCCGCGACATCCGCCAGACCTTGTCGATTGCATACAATGATGTTCAGCGTCTGGCTGAGCAGCTCAAGTATCTGAACCAGCACCAGCTGTCGATCTCCAAGGCCCGCGAGGCTTATCGCAAGCAGTTCGACATTGGCCAGCGGACATTGCTCGACTTGCTCGACACCGAAAAC
>JBFIJC010000321.1:0-4226 GCA_041600915.1 Nitrogeniibacter sp. | reverse complement strand
CCTGATGCATGTGGCGGCGCTGGCCAGCACCGCGCAGCGCAGCCACTATTCCAACTACGGCACCGGCATCGAGATCTGCGCGCCGTCGAGCAACAGCCACGCCTATTTCCGCATGCAGGTGGCGGGCCGGGGCGTGACCACCGCCACCGGTGAGGCGGGTTTGCTGACCCATGATTTTGGCGGCACCTCCAGCGCTACACCGCTGGTGGCTGGCATTGCCGCGCTGGTGCTGTCGGCCCATCCGGCGCTGAGCGCGATGGAGCTCGGTTCGGTGCTGCGCCGCACGGCGGCCAAGGACCTCGACACCACGCCCTATCCGCGCACGCCGGCCGCCAACTTCGACCCAACCCCGAGCTGGGATGTGTCGCCCATCGCGCCCTTTGCAAGCGGTGATTTCACCGACATCGGCCATGCCGATGGCAGCTGGAGCCCGTGGTTCGGCCATGGCCGGGTCGATGCCGAGCAGGCGGTGGCACTGGCACTGCAACTGCGCGGCGGCGGCGAGGCCCCGGCGCCGGCGCCCGACAATCGCTGGACGTCGCGCCCCGGCATCGCCATCCCCGACAACCGCCCCGGCGGCATCGTCGACGTGGTGCAGGTGGCCACGGCTGGCCAGGTCAGTTTTGTGCGGGTGTCGGTGGATATCCGGCACTCCTACATCGGTGATCTGGTGGTGTCGCTGAGCGCGCCCTCGGGGCATGAGGTGGTGTTGCATGATCGTGCCGGCGGCGGCCGCGATGATATGGCCGTGACCTGGGAGGCGCTCTCGCTGCCAGCCTTGCGCGGCTTCGAAGGCGAGGAGGCGGCCGGGCCGTGGACGCTGTCGGTGCGCGACGAGGCGGCGGTGGACACCGGCCGGCTCGAAGAATGGTCGCTCGAACTCGGCGTGCTCGTGCCGCCGCGCACTGTCTTTGTCGAAGACGCGCCGGGCGCGTCGATTCCCGACAACCGGGTGGCCGGCATCACGCGCACCCTGGCGGTGGCCGAGGTGGGGCAGATCGCGGCCATCGAGGTGGCGGTCGACATCACCCACACCTATATCGGCGATTTGCGCGTCACCCTGCACTCGCCGGGCGGCACCGCGGTGGTGCTGCACAACCGCAGCGGCGGCGGGACTGACAACTTGCGCGCGCAGTTTGCTTCGACCGATGTCGCCGTGCTGCAGGCGCTGGCCGGCGAGCCCTGCGCGGGTAAATGGAAGTTGCAGGTGCAGGATCTGGCGGCGCGCGATGTCGGCAAGCTCAATCGCTGGTCGCTCGACATCACTTTGCAGGCCGCCGCGCCCGCCACGGCGCGGCCAAAGAAGAAGGCTGCCAGCAAGGCCAAGGCGCCGGCCAGGGCATCCACCGCTCGCGCCAAGGCGGCCAAGCCGAAGCGCGCCAAGGCGAAGGCCAAATAGGAACCCATCATGAGCGGCTATAGCCAGTCCCCCCGTATCGTCAAAGGCGGCATCGTGCTGATCGACCCGGCCTCGGCGCAGGTGCGCCGGGTGATCGCGCTGCAGTACAACCCCGAAAAACTCTCGCGCAGCCTGCAGGTGCAAGGCGCCGGCGAGGGGGCGGATCGCTCCGAGGCGCTGCGGCTGAAGGGGCCGGCGATCGAAACCTTCCGCCTGGAGGCCGACATCGACGCGGCCGATCAGCTCGAATTCCCCGACCAGCACGCCAACGTGGTCGCCGCCGGCATCGCACCGCAGCTGGCGGTGCTCGAGTCGCTGGTCAATCCGAGCGCGGCGGCCCTGCTCGCCGGCAAGGCGCTGGCGGCGGCGGGCACGCTGGAGATCGCGCCCATGGAGTCGGCGCTGGCGTTGTTTGTGTGGGGCGCCAACCGCATCGCGCCGGTGCGGGTGACCGAGTTCTCCATTTCTGAAGAAGCCTTCGACCCCGCGCTCAACCCGATCAACGCCAAGGTCAATCTGAGCCTGCGGGTGCTGTCCATCGACGATCTGGGCTTCGATCACAAGGGCGGCGGGCTGTTCATGGCCTATCTGCAATCGCGCGAAAAACTGGCCAGCAAGGCCGCCACTTTCGGCTTTGACGCGCTGGGCATCGGAGGTTTGCCATGACAGATCCGCTCAAGGCCTTCATGCAGGCCAACGCCCTCACCGCGCCGGCCTTTGCGCCCGACAGCCGCTACCACGGCCTCGACACCGCGCAATGGACGCGGCCCGACGGCGAGGCGGTGACCTATGTGCGCCGCCGCTTCATTCCGCCGCCCGACAACTTCGCGACCCTGCAGGAGCACCGCGTCGAGAGTGGCGACCGGCTCGACAACCTCGCCGCCAAATACCTCGGCGACCCGCAGCAATACTGGCGTTTGTGCGACGGCAACGGCGCGGTGCGCCCGGCCGCGCTGACCGACACCGTCGGCCGTCGCCTGCGCATCACGCTGCCCGAAGGCGTGCCGGGAGGCGATGGTGAGTAGCAGCGCCGTTCATCTCTCCTTGCTGATCGGCCCGGTGATCCCGATCCCGGTGCCGGCGATGATGATCGACGCGCTCGAGTCGGTCACCGCCACCACCTCGGCTGGCGCGGCCAGCGGCTTTCAGCTGCGCTTCAAGGTCAACAGCAAGTCGGAGCTGAACACCATTTTCCTGATCGCCGTGGGGCAGAACACCTCGGCCGGCACGCCGCCGCTGCGCGTGGTGCTGATCGTCACCCTGGGCGGGCGGCCGCAGCCGCTGTTCGACGGTGTGGTCACCAATGTCGAAGTGCAGGCCGGCTCGCAAGGCCAGCCTGGCAGCATTACGGTGACCGGCGAGGATTTGTCCAAGGTGATGGACATGATCGACTTCTCCGGCCTGCCTTATCCGGCCATGCCGCTGGAGGCGCGATTTGCACTCATCTGCGCCAAATATGCCGCCTTCGGCATCATTCCGCTGCCGATTCCGGCCTTTTTCCCCGATGTGCCCATTCCGATTCAGCGCATCCCCGCACAGCAGGGCACCGACCTGGCCTACATCCAGCAGATGGCCGAGGAGGTCGGCCATGTGTTTTACATCGAGCCGGGCGAGGTGCCGCTGACCAACATCGCCTACTTCGGGCCGGAGATCAAAGTCGGCCCGCCGCAGCCGGCGCTCAACATCGACATGGACGCCCATACCAATGTCGAGTCGCTCAATTTCAGCTTCGACCCGACCAAGGGCGTGCTGCCCATCGTCTTCATCCAGAACCAGATGACGCGGGTGCCCATCCCGATCCCGATTCCCAACCTCAACCCGCTGCAACCGCCGCTGGGCCTGCTGAGCACGCCGCTGGCCAACATCAGGATGATGAAGGACACCGCCAGCATGAACCCCATGCAGGCCATCTCGCGCGGGCTGGCCGAGGCCAAGAAATCGCAGGATTCGGTGAGCGGCTCCGGCTCGCTCGACGTGTTGCGCTACGGCCGCATGCTCAAGGCCCGCAAGCTGGTCGGCGTGCGCGGCGCCGGCATCGCCTACGACGGGCTGTACTACGTGAGCAGCGTCACCAGCACGCTCAAGCGCGGCGAGTTCAAGCAGAGCTTCAACCTGACGCGCAACGGACTGATTTCCATCACACCGACGGTGCCGGCATGAGATACGACCGCTTCCCGTTTTCGCGTAGCCCGGATGCAGGCCGCAGGCCGGAATCCGGGGTGGGTGTGCCCGATCGGGCCGATGTCCCCGGATTCCGCTGCGCTGCATCCGGGCTACGCCTGCCGACCCCACATGTATCGCCGACGAGGAGGGCACATGGCTGAAAAGTTTTTCGGTAAATATCGCGGCCGCGTCGTGACCAATATCGACCCCATGCAGGAGGGGCGGCTCTTCGTCGAGGTGCTCGACATCAATGGTGTCATCCCCTCCGCCTGGGCCATGCCCTGCGTGCCGGTGGCCGGCACCCAGAACGGCATGTTCGCGCTGCCGGAGCCGAATTCGGGCGTGTGGATCGAGTTTGAGCAGGGCAACCCCGAGAAGCCGATCTGGGTCGGGTGCTACTGGGGCAGCGCCGCCGAGGTGCCTGCGCTCGCCCGCGCGACCCTGCCGCCTTTCCAGGCCATCACCTTTCAGACGCTCGCGCAGAACGGTCTGACCATCTCCGATACGCCCGGCCCCACCGGCGGCATCATGCTCAAGAGCGCCACCGGCGCCACGCTGATCGTGAACGACACCGGCATCTACATCCAGAACGGCAAGGGCGCGATGATCACGCTGGTCGGCCCGACCGTGACGATCAACAACGGCGCGTTGACGGTGATCTGAT
>JBFIJC010000320.1:0-4239 GCA_041600915.1 Nitrogeniibacter sp. | reverse complement strand
GGTGTAGCCGGCGGCGATGACGTCGTCGAGCATTACGCCGAAGCCGCCTTTGACCTTGCTGTCCGCCCACTTGATGGGTTGCGGTTTGACGATGTCGAAGAAGCGGAAGAGCACGAAGGCCGCGCTCTGCCAGGCCAGCGTGTCGGGGGTGAAATACAGCACCAGCCAGAAGGGCACCATCTCGTCCCAGACGATGGCGCCGTGGTCGGACACGCCCAGTGCGCGGCCGGTGCGCTCGGACACGATGACGCCGAGCACGAAGCCACTGAGCAAGAACACCAGAAACTCGGTGTCGCTCAGCGGCGCCAGCAGGAAGGGGAACAGCACCCAGGCGGCCAGGGTGCCGGCGGTGCCGGGGGCTTTGGGCGACAGGCCGGAGCCAAAGCCGAGGGCGATGAAATGCGCCGGTTTGGCGAACAGGAAGCGGACAGTGGGGCGCATCGGGCTGGGGCGGTCAGGAAAGGGCCGAGTATAGGCTCAGGCGGTGAAGTGGTCGAAGCCGGTACGTGCGAGCGGCGCGCTCGTGCCGTCGGCGGCGAGCAGCGTCAGGCCCGCCGCGGGTGGCGTAAGCGTACCGATGCGATGCAGCGGCAGGGCGAGCGAGGTGCTCAGGCGGCTGATGGCATCGCGCTGGCGGGCGGGGGCGGCGAACAGCAATTCGTAGTCGTCGCCGCCCGACAGGCAGGCCTTGCGGGCGAGTGCCGCGTCGCCACAGGCGGCGATCAATGCGGATTCCGGCAGTTGCGCGGCCAAGATCTGCGCGCCGACCGCGCTGGCGTCGAGGATGTGACCGAGATCGCCGAGCAAGCCGTCGGAGACGTCGAGCATCGCGCTGGCCACACCACGCAGGGCAAGGCCGAGCGCAGCGCGTGGCTGGGGGCGATGCAGCGCCGCGAGGCAGGCGTCGCGATGCGCCGGATCGAGCGGCAACTGATCGCGCAGATGCCACAGCGCCAGCGCGGCGCGGCCGGGCTGGCCGGAGACCCACAGGTCGTCGCCCGCGTGTGCGCCGTCGCGGCGAATGGCTGTGCCGGTGGGCACTTCGCCGCAAATGGTGATGCTCAGATTGCGCGGGCCACGGGTGGTGTCGCCGCCGACCAGGTCCACGCCAAAGGCCTCGGCGCAGGCATAGAAGCCGTCGGCAAAGGCCGCCAGCCAGCCGGCGTCGGCGTCGGGCAGGGCAATCGCCAGCAGCGCCCAGCGTGGCGCGGCGCCCATGGCGGCGATGTCGGACACATTGACGGCGAGACTCTTCCAGCCCAGGTCGGCAGGGTTGGCGTCGGCAAAGAAGTGCCGGCCCTCGACCAGCATGTCGGTCGACACCACCAGCTGGTGGCCCGGTGCGCTTTGCCACAGCGCAGCATCGTCGCCGCCGGCCAGATCGGTGTGCCGGGTGGGGCGTGTGAAGTGTTGGCGGATGAGATCGAATTCGGAAGCCATGGTCGCGCTGTGCTTGGTGTGGAGGGCAGCATAGCGCGCTCGGGCGGCGCGCCCAAGTGGCGTGCGCTGACGGCGCAGCCACCGATAACCGATATGCGTACGCGTTTCGTCTTGAAACGTTTGTGCAAAATAGTTTTGTTACAATGCAACATTCTTGAGTCCTGGCGCGCTCTTTGGCCGGCGCGGGTCGGGATGCAGGTGCAAAGCGCTCAAGGTCTGCGGACCACGGCCAGGCGTCGTATTGCGACGTGTATGCGGTGTCGACGGCGAAAAGTCGCGGCGTTGTTCCTCTCGCCCCGCGCTGTTTTTCGGGGTGAATCAGAGCGTTTTGTGGGTGCGGGTGGTGGTCGTTGAAACGGCCCGCGCGTGATGACGCTTTGAGGACAAGGTATGTGTGGCATTGCAGGTGAAATACGTTTTGATGGCGAGATGCCCGACGCGGCGGCGCTGGGGCGGATGGTGGCGGCGCAGGCGCCCCGCGGGCCCGACGGCGCGGGTCTGGATGTTCAGCTGGGACGGGGCTTTGGCCATCGCCGGCTGAAGATCATGGATCTGACGGAGGCCGCCCAGCAGCCGATGTTCGACCCAATGCTGGGCATGGGCATCGTTTTCAATGGTGCGGTCTACAACCACCCTGAACTGCGCGCCGAGCTCGAAGCGCTGGGCTACACTTTTTACTCCCACGGCGACACCGAAGTGCTGCTCAAGGCCTATCACGCCTGGGGGCTGGACTTCGTGCAGCGCCTCAACGGCATGTTCGCCTTCGCGATCTGGGAGCGCGACTCCGGCAAGGTGGTGTTCGGCCGCGACCGCCTCGGTATCAAGCCTTTCTATTACAGCGAGGTGAAGGGCGCGCTGCGTTTTGCCTCCTCGCAGCCGGCGCTGCTCAAGGCGGGCGGGGTGGATACCGACATCGATCCGGTCGCGCTCAACAGCTATCTGTCTTTTCATGCGGTGGTGCCGGCGCCCTATACCTTGCTCAAGGGCGTGCGCAAGCTCGCGCCGGGCACGCTGATGGTGGTGCATCCGGACGGCCGCCGCGAAGAGAAGACTTTCTGGTCCATGCAGGCGGTGCGCACGGCCGAGGACGAAGCGCGCAGCTTCGACGAGTGGTGCGAGTTGCTGCTCGAACAGCTTCGGGCGGCGGTCAAGCGCCGGCTGGTGGCCGATGTGCCGGTGGGCG
This sequence comes from Nitrogeniibacter sp., assembly GCA_041600915.1. Taxonomy (GTDB): domain Bacteria; phylum Pseudomonadota; class Gammaproteobacteria; order Burkholderiales; family Rhodocyclaceae; genus Nitrogeniibacter. The sequence continues at coordinate 1,616 of JBFIJC010000320.1, read as the reverse complement.
CGCTGCTCTCCGGCGGGGTGGATTCGAGCCTGATTGTCGGCCTGATGGCCGAGGCCGGCGTGCGCGATCTGCATACCTACAACGTCGGCTTCGCGGACGTGGGCGGCGAGAAGGGCAACGAGTTCGAGTTCGCCCAGATCATTGCCGATCGCTTCGATACGAACCACGAGCGCATTTTCGTGCCCGAGGCACAGCTGCTGCAGCGCCTGCCCGAGGCCATCGAGGCGATGAGCGAGCCGATGGTCAGCCATGACTGCATCGGCTTCTATCTGCTCTCGGAGGCGGTGTCGCGCCACACCAAGGTGGTGCAGAGCGGGCAGGGCGCCGACGAGGTGTTTGGTGGCTATCACTGGTATCCCAAACTCGACGGCAGCACCGACGCGGTGGGCGACTACCTCGCCGCCTTCCGCGACCGCGACCACGCCGACTACCGCGCACTGGTGCAGCCGCAATATCACGCAGAGGATTTCAGCGGCCGTTTCGTGGCCGAGCACTTTGCCCGCCCAGGCGCGGACGATCCGGTCGACAAGGCCTTGCGCCTGGACACTTCGATCATGCTGGTGGACGACCCGGTCAAGCGCGTCGACAACATGACCATGGCCTTCGGCCTGGAGGCACGGGTGCCTTTCCTTGATCACGAGCTGGTCGAGTTCGCCGGCCGCATCCCGGCGCGTCACAAGCTGGCGCATGGCGGCAAGGGCGTGCTCAAGGAGACGGCGCGGCGGGTCATTCCCTCGGCGGTGATTGACCGGCCGAAGGGCTATTTCCCGGTGCCCGGCCTCAAGTATCTGCAGGGCTCCACGCTGGACACCGTGCGCGACGCCCTGCACAGCCAGGCGGCGCGCGAACGCGGCCTGTTTAATGCGGCGTATGTCGACCGTCTGCTGGCCAATCCGGGCGAGCACATCACGCCGCTGCGCGGCTCCAAGCTCTGGCAGCTCGGGCTGCTGGAGTGGTGGCTGCAGACACATCTGGCCTGACGGACAGCGCTCATGATCCGAAAACACATCACCCGCGCGTTGCGCCCCGGCAATCAGCCGCTGCACCTGTCGGAGGGGCAGCCCGACAAGCGCGACATGCCCGCCAAAGTGGTGATCGAATGCGGCTGGGGCCGCTGGTTGCCCGCCCAGACCTACGCCGACGCGGGCGAACTGGCGGCGGCCCTGCTCGACGAGCGCCCCGGCCAGCGCGACATTGCCTACTACGTCGAGCGGCCGCATGTGGTGGTGGCCCAGGCACCGCAACAGCTCTTCATCGATCCGTCCGAATCCTTCCGCCTGCTGCTGGGTGGCTACCGCGCCCAGCGCCCGATGCGCCGCGGCTTCACGCTGCGGCGCCTGCGTACCGAGGCCGACGTGGCGGCGATCAACGCCCTCTACAGTAGCCGCAAGATGGTCCCGGTCGAGGCGCGGCAGGTCTGGGCCCAGCGCACCGACCGGCATATCACCTGGGCGCTGGCCGAGGATCCGGCCTCGGGCGAGATCATCGGTGTGGCGATGGGGCTCGACCATGTCGAAGCCTTTGCCGACCCGCAGCAGGGCAGCAGCCTGTGGTCGCTGGCGGTGGCGCCGCAGGCCGCGCACCCCGGCGTGGGCGAGGCGCTGGTGCGCTATCTG
>JBFIJC010000319.1:0-4252 GCA_041600915.1 Nitrogeniibacter sp. | reverse complement strand
TTCTTCACCGGCAAATCGACCACGAAGGCATCGACCTCCTCCGGCCGGACCACGAACTGGCCGTTCGGCTTGCGCCAGTCGCTCGCCACCTTGGCCAGAAACTTGTTCGGCGCGATGCCGGCCGAAGCGGTGATGCCCACCTCGGCAAAGATGCGCGCGCGGATTTCCTCCGCCATCAAGGTGGCGCTGCCGCGGCAGCGGTCCACCCCGCTCACATCCAGATAGGCCTCGTCCAGCGACAGCGGCTCGACCTTGTCGGTGTAGTCCCGGTAGATCGTCAGGATCTGGCGCGACGCGGCGCGGTAGCGCTCAAAGTCGGGCGGCAAGACCACCAGCTCGGGGCATAGCCGCAGCGCCCGGCCCGTCGGCATCGCCGAGCGCACGCCAAAGGCGCGCGCCTCGTAATTGCAGGTCGCCACCACGCCACGTGTTTCTGCCCGACCACCCACGGCGACGGGCCGGCCGACCAGGGCCGGGTCGTCGCGCATCTCGATGGCGGCGTAAAAGCAGTCGCAATCGCAGTGGATGATTTTTCGGATCATGGGAGCGAAGTGTGCCGCGAAAAGAAAAAGCCCGCACACGGCGGGCTTTCTCCGGAGACGGCGACAGACTCAGACGCTGGCGCGCTGCACGCGACGATTGCGCACGGCTTCGGCAAGGATATTGAGCACGCGAATGCTGTCTTCCCAGCCGATGCAGGCGTCGGTGATGCTCTTGCCGTATTCAAGCTCCACACCGGGCTTGAGATCCTGGCGGCCGTCCTTGAGATGGGACTCGACCATCACACCGATGATGCGGTCGTCGCCGGCCGACATCTGGCCGGCCACATCCTCGGCCACTTCGATCTGCAGCTGGTGTTGCTTGCGGCTGTTGGCGTGGGAGAAGTCGATCATCACGCGGGCCGACACCGAGCTGGCGGCCAGTTCCTTGCAGGCGGCGTCGACGCTGGCAGCATCGAAGTTGGTGCTTTTGCCACCGCGCAAAATGACATGGCAGTCTTCATTGCCGCGGGTCGACACAATCGCCGAATGACCGGCCTTGGTCACCGACAGGAAATGGTGGGGCGACTGCGCGGCCTTGATGGCATCGACGGCGATCTTGATGTTGCCGTCGGTGCCATTCTTGAAGCCCACCGGGCAGGACAGCCCCGAGGCCAGTTCGCGGTGCACCTGGCTTTCGGTGGTGCGCGCGCCGATGGCGCCCCAGCTGATGAGGTCACCGATGTATTGCGGGGTAATCATGTCGAGGAATTCGGTGCCGCAGGGCAGGCCGAGCTCGTTGATGTCCCACAACAGCTTGCGCGCAAGGCGCACGCCTTCGTTGATCTTGAAGCTGTTGTCCAGATACGGATCGTTGATCAGGCCTTTCCAGCCCACCGTGGTGCGCGGCTTTTCGAAGTACACGCGCATGACGATGAGCAAGTCGTCCTTGAGGCGGTCGGCCTCTTCCTTGAGCAGGCGGGCGTATTCCATCGCGGCGTCGTAGTCGTGAATGGAACAGGGGCCGATGATCACCAGCAGGCGGTCGTCGGCACCGTACAGAATGCGATGCAGCGCCTGACGCGCCTCATAAGACGTTTCCGCAGCCCGCTCGGTGGCCGGAAATTCGCGCAGAACATGGGATGGCGGCACCAGTTCTTTGATTTCCTTGATGCGGACATCGTCGATATGAAGCAAGATTGACGCAGGCATGATGGCTTTCCGTGTGGCTTTTTGAATGAAATTTAGCGCTTGAGTGTAGCCCAATCGCCGCCGGATTGCTGCAATGCGGCGCTGTTCGTGACACACCAGCACACTGCGGGCATGCCGCCGCGCCGAAGGCCGGAATAATTTGCACCTCCGCCATGTTTACTCCGGCATGGTGCTCACCACCGAATTGACGACCTGAATGATCGACACCGAAGCCCTTGTTGCCGAACTGCCCCGCCTGCGCCGCTATGGCCGCGCGCTGCTGGGCGACGTGGCGCGGGCCGACGATCTGGTGCAGGACACCATCGAACGCGCCTTGCGCAAAACGGCACACTGGCAAGGCGGCAACCTGCGTGCCTGGCTGCTGACGCTGATGCACAACGTGTTCGTAAACCAGATACGCCGCAACGACGCGCTACGTGGCGCCAGCGAAGCCGACACCGTCGAATTGGCGATGCGCGACGCGAGCGGCGATGGCCTCGGGCTGCGCGATCTCGACCGGGCGATGCAGGCCTTGTCGGCCGATCACCGCGAAATTCTGCTGCTGGTGGGGCTTGAGAATCTGCGCTACGAAGAAATTGCCGGCGTGCTCAATGTCCCGATCGGCACCGTCATGTCACGCCTGAACCGGGCACGCGCCCAGCTCAAGGCACAGCTCGACGGTAGCACCGCCCGACCTGCCCTGACGCGGGTGAAATGATGATGAAACAACCCGACAACGCCCTGCTGCAAGCCTTCGCCGATGGTCAGCTCGATGCCGCCGAGCACACCGAATTGGCGCAGTGGCTGGCAACCCACCCCGAAGCGGCCGCCCAGGTCGCCCAGTGGCAAGCCCAAAGCGCGGCAATGCACACTGCCTACGACCCGGTGCTGGACGAGCCCGTACCCGCCCATTTGCTCGCGGCAGCGCGCAACGCCGCATCCGCATCAAACGGGTCACGCTGGGGCATGGCCGCGGCCATCGGCTGGCTGGCGATCGGGCTCTTCGGCGGCTTCATTGCCGGACGCAACACCGACACCACGCCCGCAACAATGGCGCACATGCCACTGGCCCGCCAGGCGGCCATTGCACATGCTGTCTATGCACCGGAAGTGCGCCACCCGGTCGAAGTAGGCGCCGACCAGCGCGACCATCTGCTGGGCTGGCTGTCGAAGCGGCTGGGGCATCCCATTGTCGCGCCGGCGCTCGAGCCGCTGGGGTATCAGCTGGTGGGCGGACGTTTGCTGTCTGGCGAATCCGGCCCGGGCGCACTGCTAATGTACGAGGACGCCAGCGGCGAACGGCTCACCCTTTTTGTGAGCGCCGACACCGGCGACAGCGCCACGGCATTCCGCTTTGCCGAGCATGACAAGGTCAAGGTGTTCTACTGGGTCGACGCCGGTTACGGCTACGCGCTGTCGGGCACTTTGCCGCGCGAGCGGCTGCTGACCGTTGCCACCTCGGTCTATCGCGCACTCAACCCCTGAACCCTGCGCCCGAAATCACATCTGACTGTAAGCATCGCCGGCCCCGGCCGGTCAGATGCTCTGACACGTTCAAAAAGAGTCCGCCATGCTGATCAAACACGCCGCCGATATTCGCCCCTCCGAGATCACCGCACCCGAGCTGTACGCCGACCGCCGCCGCTTTCTGCGCCTCGCTGGCGCTGGCACGGCTGCACTCGCACTCGGCGGCCCGGCTCAGGTGCTGGCCGCGCAGGCACGCGACCTCGGTCCGCTGGTCAAAAGCCCCTTCACCGTCGACGAGCCGCTCACACCGCGCAAGGATGTGACCCGCTACAACAACTTCTACGAATTCGGCACCGACAAGGGCGACCCGGCGATCAACGCGCACCGCATGAAAACCGACCCCTGGACGCTCAAGGTCGAAGGCCTGGTCGGCAAGCCGCGTACGTTCGATCTCGACCAGATCTACAAGCTCGCGCCGCTCGAAGAGCGCATCTACCGCCTGCGCTGCGTCGAAGCCTGGTCGATGGTGATTCCGTGGGTGGGCTTTCCGCTGGCCGCCCTGCTCAAGGCCGTCGAGCCGCTGGGCAGCGCCAAGTATGTCGAATTCGTCTCGCTGTTCGACCCGAAAGTGATGGACACCCGCCCGGTCCTCGACTGGCCCTACAAGGAAGGCCTGCGTCTGGACGAGGCCATGCACCCGCTCACGCTGATGGCCGTTGGCCTCTACGGCGAGGTCTTGCCCAACCAGAACGGCGCCCCCGTGCGCTTGGTGGTGCCTTGGAAATACGGCTTCAAGAGCGCGAAGTCGATTGTTACCATCCGGCTCACCGATAAACAGCCCAATACCTCCTGGAATGATGCCGGCCCGGGGGAGTATGGTTTCTACTCCAACGTGAACCCGGATGTGGACCACCCGCGCTGGAGCCAGGCCAAGGAGCGTCGCATTGGTGACTTCCTCAAGCGCAAGACGCTGCCCTTCAATGGCTACGCCGATCAGGTCGCATCAATGTACGCTGGCATGGACCTTCGCAAAAATTTCTGACCACGACTCATGACGACAGCCACCGCCCCTCGCACACCTTCGATCAAAGCCCTCTCAGCCGGAAAAATCAGCG
>JBFIJC010000318.1:0-4263 GCA_041600915.1 Nitrogeniibacter sp. | reverse complement strand
CCCGGCTCGCCGCCGTATTGATAGTAGCGCCGCAGCCAGTTGGCCAGCGCCTCCCGGCCGGTCGCCACCTGAGCCTCGGTCTCGCGCAGCGCGGCCTCGACCTTTGCCACTGCCGCATCGGCGCTCTTGCGCTGACGCACCAGCTCACGCACGCGCCGCAAGATGCGCGACACGGCCACATCGGCCTGCTTGAGCGCCTTGGCGGCCTCGGCACGCGTCGACTCGGTATCGGCCACCTCGGCCTGCGCCGAACGCAAACGCGCCTTGACGGCATCAAGATCGCTCTGCGATGAACTGATGCGCGCTTGCGTATCGTCAGCGAGAACGGAAATGGGGAACGCGGCGAACGCCAGCATCAGCGCGAGCGCCGCCGGTAGCCGCCAAGGCTTGGCGGCGAAAAGGGTCACGTCCTCAGGCCTTGGCTTTTGCCTGCCCTGCGACCGCAGCAGCTGCGGCCTTGATGGTGTCTTCATCGGCCAGATAATAGCTGCGGATGGGGCGCAGATTGGCGTCAAGTTCATACACCAGCGGCTGCGCAGTCGGAATATTCAGGCCAACGATGTCGGCATCGCTCACGCCGTCGAGGTACTTGATCAGCGCGCGCAGGCTGTTGCCGTGAGCGGCGATCAGGATGCGGTCACCGGCCAGCACGCGCGGCACGATCACCGTTTCCCAGTACGGAACAACGCGGGCCACGGTGTCTTTCAGGCACTCGGTGTGCGGAAAGCGATCGGCCGGCAGGCTGGCATAGCGCGGATCATTCGGCGTCAGGCGCTCGTCACCGGCTTCCAGCGCGGGCGGCGGCGTATCGTAAGAGCGACGCCATTGAAGCACTTGATCGTCGCCGAACTTGGCTGCGGTCTCTGCCTTGTTCAGCCCCTGCAACGCACCGTAGTGACGCTCGTTCAGGCGCCAGGAGTGCTCCACCGGCAGCCACAGCGCCGCCATGTGCTCGAGCACGATGTTCAGCGTCTTGTTGGCGCGCTTGAGCACCGAAGTGAAAGCCACATCGAAGGCGTAGCCCTCGTCGCGCAGCAGGTCACCGGCTGCACGCGCTTCTTCCACGCCTTTGTCGGTCAAATCAACGTCAGTCCAGCCGGTAAACCGGTTTTCCTTGTTCCAGGTGGACTCTCCGTGGCGAAGCAATACGATCTTGTACATGAGGAACTATCAACTCGCTAAGGTGGTAAACATGGGTTCTTGCGTCGCGCCAAGTCGCCGCTACAGCAAAAAATGGTATTTTATTACATTCATCTTTGTCGAATCGATCGCTGATCGTGAATAGTCATCCCATTGTTGATCTGATCGGCAAGACCGAGCAGATAGAAACCGCCGCCCGTGCCCTCAAAGCCATCTCCCATCCGCTCAGGCTGAAGATCCTGTGCGTCATCGGAGAGGGCGAGGTCTGTGTACAAGACATCGTCGAGGCCGTCGGCACATCCCAGAGCAACATATCCCAGCACCTGGCCATTTTGCGTGACAAAGGCGTTTTGCTCACCAGAAAGGACGCCAACCGGGTGTACTACCGGGTCGGAGACCAGCGCACATTGCAGTTGATCGTCCTCATGCGCGAGGTTTTCTGCGGCGAAACACCCGCTCAGCCCTGACATTACAAGAAGGAAATTTCCGTGGAGTTCTTGCAGCAAAATTGGTACTGGGCAGCCTTGGCTGTTGCCAGCGGCGCATTCCTGTTGATTGAAACCCTCCGCCAGCGCGGCGACAGCAGCAGCCTGTCACCGATACAGGCAACCATGATGATCAACCGCGAAGATGCCGCCATCATCGACGTCCGTGAGCAGAATGAGTTCCTGAAAGGCCACATTCCCAACGCCCGGCACATTCCCCTCGCCGCACTTGAAAAGCGTTCAGCCGAGCTGGAAAAACTCAAGCAACAGCCGATTATCGTATGCTGCGCCTCAGGCGCGCGCTCGAATGCGGCCGCCGCAACCTTGCGCAAACTCGGTTGCGAAAAGGTGTTCAACCTCCAGGGTGGCATCGCTGGCTGGCAGCAGGCCGGGCAGCCGGTGACCCGCAAGAGGAAGTAAGCATGGCCCCCAGGATTCGTATGTACGCAACCCTCGGTTGCCCCTACTGCGTTCGCGCGGAAGCACTCCTCAACCAAAAGGGCGTGACCGGTATCGACAAGATTCGCGTCGATCTCGACCCCGCCCGGCGCGAGGAAATGATGATGATCACCGGCCGGCGTACCGTGCCCCAGATCTTCATCAACGATGTTCACGTGGGCGGATGCGACGATCTTTTCGCACTCGACCAGGCAGGAAAGCTCGACCCGCTTCTGAACGCTGAAGCGGCCTGAACAACTCTTATCCATCTCATACAAGGCTCAGACATGCCCGAAACCAACCAAGCCAACGCCACTGAAAACACGCAACCCGTCTTCACGATCGAGAAGCTCTATATTCGCGACCTGTCGGTTGAGGTGCCCAACGCCCCGACGATCTTCCTCGATCGCGAAACCCCGCAGATCAACGTGCAGCTGCGCACCGACACCAACAACATCGACGCTGGCGTCTACGAAGTGGTGCTGACGGTAACCGTGACCGCCAAGATCGGCGAAGAGAAGACGGTGTTCCTGGTTGAAGCGGCACAAGCCGGTATTTTCCAGATCCGCAATGTGCCGGACTCTGACATCGAACCGATCATGATGATCGGCTGCGCCAACATCCTCTTCCCGTATGCACGCGAAGCGATCTCCGACGCAGTCACCCGCGCCGGCTTCCAGCCCGTGCTGCTGGCACCGGTCAACTTCGAAGCGCTGTACCAGGCTCGCCAGCAAGAACAACAAGGCGCAGCTCAGGACACGCCGGTTCAGTGATCATGCGCGCCGCCCGCCTCATCACATTGATTCTGGCCGGCGCTGCCTGCGCGCCGGCCGCCGCCCTGGACTTCCGGGCGACGGCCGGTCCCGCAATTCTGTACGACACGCCGTCGGCACAAGGCAAGCGCGTTTTTGTTGTCTCCGCCGGCAGCCCGCTCGAAGTGATCGTAACCCTCGAAAAATGGGTCAAGGTGCGCGACCGCGAAGGCCATCTGGCCTGGATCGAGCGTAGCGCCCTGTCCAACGGCCAGACCGTCGTGGTCACTGCCGAGCGCGCCACCGTTCGCCAACAAGCCGAATACAATGCCCCGACGAGTTTCGAGGCCGTCCGCGGCGTCATCCTGAACATCTCCGGGCAGGCCAGAGGCACCTGGTTGCCCGTGCGACACGCCGATGGCGATCACGGCTTTATCCGGCGAGTCGACGTCTGGGGTCAATGACTTCCGTCGTCACACCATCACGAACACACCGCGACACCACCTTGTCGGGAGTCGGCTGAGCATGAAAATCACTGTTTATGGCGCCGGCGCCTGGGGCACGGCGCTGGCCATCGCCTACGCAAAATCGCATCAGGTGACATTGTGGGGGCGTGACACCGACGCCCTCGCCTGCTGCGCCAAAGCACGGGTCAATCAACAGTTGCTCCCGAACGCGCCCTTTCCTGACGCACTGGTGCTGGAAGCCGATCTTCATCGCGCCAGCGTGGGCGCAGAGCTTCATCTGGTTGTTACGCCGGTTGCCGGACTGCGCGATATTGCCCGCCATATTGCCGCAGAAAAACGCACCGCGCCGCTCATCTGGGCCTGCAAAGGCTTTGAATCCGGCACCGGAAAACTGCCGCATCAAGTTGTCGCCGACGAACTGGGCGAAGACTTTCCCTGTGGCGTGCTGACCGGGCCGAGCTTTGCCGCCGAAGTGGCCGCCGGTCTGCCGGCCGCCATTACGCTGGCCGCGCGAAACGCCGCGTTTGCGTCTGCCTGGACGACCCATCTGCACCAACCCCGACTGCGGCTATACGCCAACGACGATCTGGTGGGCGCAGAGGTGGGTGGCGCGGTCAAAAACGTCATGGCCATCGCCGCTGGCGTGTCGGACGGACTTGGGTTCGGCCTGAACAGTCGCGCTGCTCTCATCACCCGCGGCCTGGCCGAAATGGCACGGCTCGGCCTCGCGCTGGGCGCGCGGCACGAAACCTTCATGGGGCTGGCCGGCATGGGTGACCTGGTGCTGACCTGCACGGGCGATCTGTCACGCAATCGCCGGGTGGGGCTTGCGCTGGCCGAAGGCAAGCCACTGGCGCAAATTCTGGATGATCTCGGCCATGTCGCCGAGGGCGTGCTGACCACGCGTGAAACGGTGGCTTTGGCGCATCGCCATCAAATCGAAATGCCGATTACCGAAGGGGTGAACGCCCTGCTCTCGGG
>JBFIJC010000317.1:0-4290 GCA_041600915.1 Nitrogeniibacter sp. | reverse complement strand
TTGGCGCAGGCCAGCACCATCAAGCCGAGGCTGATGGTGATGACGCGATTGGCCTCGCCGCTGATTGCTTCAGTGCGCCGGGTGATTTGGGCGTCCACGCTGGCGACGAGTTTGTCCAGCAAGAGGCCGACGCTCTTGTCAGAGTCGCGAGATTGTTCTTCGAGCTTGTAGATGGCGAAGGTGACGCGGTAGTCGGCAATCGCTTTGGCAAATTTCTGCCCAAGGTCTTCGTGCTCGGCCAGAAACCGGGCGGCGAGTGCCCGAGTGTCGCTGTCCGGCGTGCCCGCGTCAGCGAAGGGGGCAAGCGCAAGACGCAGTTGTGCGCCCTTGTTCAGAAAGGCGGCCAGGTGTTCGTCTGCGGCCTGGTCGTCGGTAATGCGAACCAGCGCGTTCTTCCATTCAAGGAGCTGGTCGTAATAGTCGGCCTTCTTCTGCGCAACAACGAGTTGTTGGGCGTGGAGTGCTTCGACTTCGCCGGTCATGGTGGCAATGGCCTGCCACTGAAGGTAGAGCCCGAGGCCCGCGGCGATCAGCAGGAGTATCGTTCCGCTGCCACAGATCAGGAGCAGTTTGTTGCGAATGCTGGTGCGCAGGAAGTGCATGGTGTTCTCCCGAAAGCGTCGGTGCTGCGCGGCGTTGCAGCTGGCTGCGCCGACAAAAATGCCCTGACGGGCAAAGCTGTCCGTCAGGGCATTGGGTCGTGCGGTGAGGCGTGTGTTTCGGACTCAGCCCGGCGCCGGGATCAGCCCGAGTGACAGCCACGGGATGAAGGCGATGATCAGCCAGGAGATGACCAGGCCGATCATGTACATCACCGCGAACTTCACCAGCTTGGCGTAGGGGATGCCGGTGACGCCGCTGGCCACGAACAGGTTGAGGCCGAAGGGCGGGGTGATGAAGCCGATGGCCGCGCCGACCAGGAAGATCACCGAGAAATGCACCGGATCGACGCCCGTGGCCACCGCGATGGGCGCCAGGATGGGGGCGAAGATGACGGTCACCGGCAGGCTCTCCAGAATGCAGCCGGCCGCGAGCACGATGGCCATGCACACCAGCAGCACCACAATCTCGCCGTCACCGAACCAGGCCACGAAGGCTTGCACCGTCTCGGCTGCGCCGAGCAGGGCGAAGACCTGCTGCATGACGATGGAGATGGCGATCATCGGGGCCAGCATGCCGGTGAGCTGTCCGGAGCGCAGCAGGATGTCGGGCAGCGCCTTCCACTTGATTTCACGCGTTACCAGCAAACCGGCGATGAGGCAGAAGCCCACCGTGATGGCCGCCGCTTCGGTGGGCGAGAAGATGCCCGAGTAGATGCCGAAGATGACGATGAAGATGGCGAAGAAGCCAAGGTAGGCGTGGCCTGCCGTGCGCACGACCCGCTTCATGTCCAGCGGTGTGACGGTGCCCCAGCCGTGCTTGCGGCACATCCACCAGCACACCACCTGCATGGCGATCACCATCAGCGCGCCCGGCAGGATGCCGGCGACGAACAGGTCGGAAATCGACAGGTTCATCAGGAAGCCATAGACGATGAAGATGATCGACGGCGGGATGATGATGCCGACCGTGCCGCCAGCGGCAGCCGTGGCTGCGGCGAAGCGGGTGTCGTAGCCATCCTTGACCAGCAGCGGATGCATGATGCCGCCGATGGTTGCCGTGGTGGCCGAGTTGGAACCCGAGATGGCCGCGAACAGGCCGCAGGAGCCAATCGTTGCCAGCCCGAGACCGCCACGCATCCAGCTCAGGCAGGCGTGGGCGAAGTTGGCCAGTCGGGTGGCGATGCCGGCTGCGGCGATGAGGTCACCGGTGAGGATGAACAGCGGCAGCGACAGCAGACCAAAGAAGTTGAGGCCTTCGAACAGCGTGACGCCGATGTTGGCGAGCGTGAAGTCGATGACGATTGACACCCCGGTCACCCAGAAGCCGATGACCAGGAAGATCGGTACGCCGACCAGAAACAGGAGGCCGACGCCAATCGTGACGAGTGTGATGAGCAGTGTTTGGTCCATGATCTCAGTCTCCGCCGATGGTCTGGATGTCGACCAGGAAGGGCTCGCCGCGGCGATAGCGGCCGATGTCTTCGATCAGGTTCTGCAGCGCGCGGAACATCAGCAGGCCCCAGCCGATCGGCGTGGCGAGGTAGAACCACCACTGCATGACGTTGTCGGTGCCCTGCACGATGGCGAAGTTCATGTAGGCCAGTTGGGTCTGCTCGATGGTGAACCAGGCCACCATGGAGCCGAAGCTGATCCACAGGATGGCGTCGAGCCACATCATGGCGTACTGCCAGCCGTAGGACATGCGCAGGCGGAACTCGTTGAAGACGAGGTGGGTGCGCTTGTTGACGTTGTAGGCGCAGCCAACCCAGGTCACCCACAGAAACAGGTAGATCGGGATCGAGGAGCTCCAGGGAATCTGGGTGCTGAACACGTAACGCTCGAAGACCGCATACACAATGATCAGCGCCATGGTGGTATAGGCGATCAGAATGAGCGTGCGCTCGGCGTTGCGATCCAGCCACCGAAGTAGTGCCATCAGGTAAGACATGAGGTGGCCTCCGAAGTCAGGGGGAGTCATACCCGCCCCGGTCTGTGCCGGGGCTGGGTGTTTTGAAACGGTGAATCAGGCGCCGGTCAGGCGCTCTTCCACCAGCGGTTGGGTTTCACATCAGCGGCGGCCATGTCTTTCGGGATCTCGCGCGCGATGGCGTAGATTTCCTTGTAGACGTCGTGACCGCCAGACATCTTGTTGAGACGCTCGCGCCACTCTTCCCACGGCTTCGGCTGGTACTCGGGCGAGCACATCTTCTCGGCTTTGAGAATTTCAGCATCCGACAGCGTGGCAACGCGCACGCCGTTTTTGCCGAAGACGGTGTCCGGGCCCGGGTTGGGCACGGCACCGACGACGTCGATGAGTGCCTTTTCCTGCTCGCGCTGGGTGTATTGCTGCGCGTCGTAAGCCGTTTCCATCACGATGTCACGCAGCGTGGAGGGCAGCTTTTCGAAGGTCTTGTTGTTCATTGCGGTGTGTTCGGTGCCGCAGAAGAACTTCAGATCCACCGCTTGCGACAGCACCGGCGACATGTTGGCGTAGGCGGCTGCGCCCATCCAGGTTTCGGCACCGTCGATGAGGCCTTGCTTGAGGCCGTCCAGCGTCTCCTCCCAGGCGATGGGTACCGGGTTCAGGTTCATCAGCGTCATGGCGATACGGCCAAGCTGAGTGCCCGTCACGCGGTTCTTGGTGCCGGCGAGTTCATCAATGCTGGTGATCAGCGGCTTGTCGGCAAATTTCTTGCCGAGCATGAGGCCGCGCAGTTCGCAGTGGGTGTAAAGGAACTGGATGTTGTGCAGCTTGCGCATCGGCTCGCGCAGCAGCTTTTCGCTCTTCGGGTGATAGAAGAAGTGATGCTGGGCGGCGCGCGAGGGGAACATGTAGGCGAAGTCGAGCACGTTGTAATACGGTGCTGCGCCGGCCGAGTTCTGCGTGCTGGCAGTGAACAGGTCCACAATGCCTTGCTGCGTTTTCTTGACGCAGTCGAGCTGGTTGCAGATCGCGTTGCTGCCGATGAATTCGATCTTCATCGCGCCGTTACTGCGCTGCTCCAGTTGCTGGGCAAACCATAGCTGGCCCGACTCCTGGATCTTCAGGTTGGTTTCGTTAAAACCGGATGCGCCGAATTTGAGTGTTACCAGCGGCGTGCCGTTGGCGCGGGCATCGGCGGTTTTTGAGGCTGCGTGAGCGACGCTGCTGAGTGTCAGCGGGCCGGCAACGCTGGCCGCGGCAAAGGCGGTTGACGTCAGGCCGTAGCGACTCGCAATGCGCAGGAATCCGCGGCGATCGAGGGTGTTGTCGTTAGCCATTTGAGTGTCTCCTCTGGGTGGCAGGGCGGGCATGATTGCCCTTTGTGAAGCGTTTTATAGGTATCGCGGTGTTCAGCGCTTGTCGGCCAGGATCATGTCGGCCGCCTTCTCGGCGATCATGATTGTTGGCGCATTGGTGTTGCCCGAGACCAGCTCCGGCATGATCGAAGCATCGACCACGCGCAGATTGCCCAGCCCGTGTACCTTAAGGCGAGCATCCACGACCGCCATTGGGTCATTCCCCATCTTGCAGGTCCCGGCGGGGTGGTAAATGGACTGGCTGAAACGGCGGGCCGCCTCGAGCAATTCGTCGTCGGTCTGGAACTGCCGGCCGGGGACGAACTCGTCGATGATGTGTTTCTTGAGCGAGGGCGCGTCGGCAATGGCGCGTGCCACCTTGATGCCGCCAATCACCACCGGGTGATCG
>JBFIJC010000316.1:0-4298 GCA_041600915.1 Nitrogeniibacter sp. | reverse complement strand
GTGCCGTGGCTTGGCGCGGTCGAGCAAGTGCGGCTACCCGACCGTGCCGCGCTCACCGCACATCTGGCCGAGGTGCTGGCGGCGGGCGGTGAGGGGCTGATGCTGCACCGGGCCGACGCGGCGTATGTCACCGGCCGCAGCGATGCGCTGCTCAAGCTCAAGCCATGGAGCGATGCCGAAGCGATTGTGACGGCGCATGTGCCGGGGCTGGGGCGCTTTGCCGGCATGCTCGGCGCGCTGGAAGTGCGGATGAGCGACGGCCGGCAGTTTCGCATCGGCACCGGTTTCTCCGATGCCGAGCGCCAGTCGCCGCCGCCGATCGGCGCGCAGATCAGTTTCCGATACCGGGGGCTGACGGCGACCGGGCTGCCGCGTTTTGCCAGTTTCTGGCGGGTTCGCGCGCCGCTCTAGCGCTGCGCCGGCCGCCTGGGGCGTGTGCTACGAATCCTTACTGCTTTGTGTGCCGGCAGTGAATAGAATGTCGCCATGAAAAAACTGCTCATGCCCCTGTTCTTGCTGGTCACCGCGCCGGCCGCTCATGCCAATGCCGATTTCGATGCCTGTCTCGCGCGCCTGCGCACCGAGGCGCCGTCAAAGCAGGTGACAAGCGACACATTCGACCGCCTCACCGCCGGCCTCGTGCCCGACCCGACGGTGCTCGAAGCGCTGGACCGCCAGCCGGAGTTCGTCACCCCGATCTGGGACTACCTCGCCGCGCTGGTGGACCAGGAGCGCATCGATGACGGTGCGGTGCGTCTCAAGGAATGGGCCGAGGTGCTGGACAAGGTGTCGGCCGAGTATGGCGTCGACCCGGCGACGGTGGTGGCGGTGTGGGGCGTGGAGAGCAATTTCGGCCGCAACTTCGGCAGCCGCTCGCTGATCACCTCGCTGGCGACACTGTCCTGCGAGGGCCGTCGGCAGAGCTTCTTCCGGGGCGAGTTTTTCACGACCTTGCGCATCGTGCAGGAGGGGCATATTGCCGCGGATCGCCTGATGGGTTCATGGGCGGGCGCCTTTGGCCACACGCAATTCATGCCCTCGACCTTCATGCGCGTGGCAGTCGATTTTGATGGCGACGGCCGTCGTGACCTGATCGACAGCGTGCCCGATGCGCTGGCCTCGACGGCCAACTATCTCAAGCGCGCCGGCTGGCGCACCGGCGAGACCTGGGGCTACGAGATCCGCCTGCCGGCCGGTTTTGACGAAAGCATTGCCGGGCGCAAGACGCGCCGGCCGGTGAGCGACTGGGTCCGCATGGGCGTGAAGCGCATCGACGGCAGCGCGATTGCGCCGGACGACAGCTCGGCCGCGGTGCTCTTGCCGGCGGGCGCCGACGGCCCGGCCTTTCTGGTGTTCCGCAATTTCAACGCCATTTACAGTTACAACGCCGCCGAGAGTTACGCGCTGGCGATTGCGCATCTGTCCGACCGCCTGCGCGGCGGCGCGCCCTTCGTGACGGCCTGGCCGACGGATGATCCGGGCATCGGCCGCAATGAGCGGCGCGAGCTGCAGCAATTGCTGCTCGATCGCGGTCACGACATCGGCGAGGTCGACGGCATGATCGGTAGCCGCACGCGTGGGGCGATTGCCGAGGAACAGACGCGCCTGGGCTTTGAGGCCAACGGCCGCGCCGGGCGCAAGATTCTGGACGCCCTGAAAATGGGGCGTTAAATCCTGGTGTAAGACTTTCGCGCCCACGGCGTCTATTCAGCATCGTGCAGCGTGCCGGCCTCAGGGCGGGTGCGTTGCGCTCACTGCAAGGGAATGGACATGGCGCATGTAAGCCCGCTTGATGTTTCACGGTCTGCAGCAGCAGGTGTGATGCCGATGGCCTCGCGTGCCCGCTCACAGACTGCAGGAGGCATCATGACACCCGACCCGCTCACCGATCCCGCTGCGCTGACCCGCTTGCGTCGCGACATGCTGCGCTTTGCCGAACTGCAATTGCGCGATCGCGCCCTGGCCGAAGATGTGGTGCAGGACGCCCTCATCAAGGCCATGGACAAGCGCGACAGTTTTGAAGGTCGCGCCTCGATCAAGACCTGGGTGTTTTCGATTTTGCGCAACACCTTGCTCAACACCATCCGCAGTCGCGCCCGGTTCGTGGATGTGTCGGCCGCCGAGTCGGAGGGCGAGCAAACTGCACTGGATGCGCTGTTCGATACCAACGGCCGCTGGATGGACGATGCCCGCCCCGACGTGTGGCTGGCGCCCGATCAGGCGGCCGAAAACAGCGCCTTCTGGGAGGTGCTGGAAGTGTGCTTGAACGATTTGCCCGAGAACACCGCGCGGGTGTTCACGATGCGGGAGTTTCTCGGGCTGGCAACGGACGAGATTGGCGAGACGACGGGTATGAGCGTATCGAATATCCATGTGGTGCTGCACCGGGCACGCATGGGGTTGCGCGAATGCCTGCGACAACGGTGGTTTGAAACGGAGGCGGTGACATGTTGAGCTGCAAGCAGGTGACGCGACTGGCGTCAGAACGACTGGACCGGCCGCTGAATCTGCGCGAGCGCCTGTCGTTCCGGATGCATTTGATGATGTGCGCGGCGTGCAGCCGCTTTGACGGGCAGATGCAGTTCATGCGCAGTGCGCTGTCGCGCTTCTCGCGCGGCGACACGCCCGACGCCGACGCTCGCGACGATCGCCAGGCTTAAGTTTCCGGGCGGGCGTCGAAGGTCTCGCCCGGGCGCCGGATGGACGGCCGCTTGGGCGTGTTCTTCATGTGCAGGCGCCAGTAATACCCCAGCAGATTGTCGCCGTAGGAAATCGCCTTGCGCGGCAGGGTGAGCGGATCGTCCGCGACGCTCGCCGGGGAGCGGATGCAGGTGGTGCCGCTCAGGTAGCCGGCATCGGCGACCGCATCGACCGCGCGGCGGTCGTGGCTGCCGAAGGGGTAGCAGAAGTGATTGACCGCTTCGCCGAGCACGTCTTCGAGCGCCGCTTTTGAGCGCGTGACTTCCTCGCGCACGCGCGGCGTGTCCTGCTCCGACAGCTTGATGTGCGTGGCCGTGTGCGAGCCAAAGTCCACGCCTTCGCCGCGTAGCTGACGCACCCGCGCCGCGCTCATCAGCGGCGGCGTGGCACGGCCGTCGGCGGCAAACCAGCTCGAGGGCTGGCCGAGCAGGTCGGAGATCAGATAGACCAGCGCCGGGAAGCCGTGCTTTTGCAGCACCGGCCAGGCGTATTCATAGAAATTTTCGTAACCGTCATCGAAGGTCAGCGCCACGGCCTTGGGCGGCATTGGCGCCTCGCCGCGCAGGCAGGCGAGCACCTGGTCCATCGACAGCACGGTGTAACCGAAGCGGGCGAGGTAGGCCATCTGGCGTGCGAAGCGCTTGTGATGGCAGTAGGTCGAGCGATGCCCCTTCATCGGCGCAAAGTCGCCGACCTGGTGGTACATCAGGATGTTGATGCCGGTGCTCATGTCAGCGATTGTCCAGCAATTGGGCGTAGAGCGCACGATATTGGTCGATCACGGCGGCTTCGCCAAACTCGGTTTCAATGCGCATGGTGCCGGCGCGAACCATGTCGCGCTGGAGGGCCTCGTTGGTGATGACTTCGTGCATGCTCTCGGTCAGCGCGGGTGCGTCGTCGCAGGGCGAGACCCAGGCGTCCTGTCCGTGGCGGGCAATCTCGCGGGCGCCGCGAAACGCGGTGCACGCGAGCGGTTTGCCATAGGCCCAGGCTTCGAGGATCACGTTGCCCAGGGTTTCGGCATCGCGCGAGGGGAAGGCCACCATGTCGGCCAGATGGAACCACGGTGCGGGGTCGTGCTGCCAGCCGGCGAAGTGCACCCGATCGGCCACACCGAGCTGGCGCGCCTGCGTCTCGAGCGCTGCGCGCAGCGGCCCGTCGCCGAGAATGGCCAGGCGCAGACGCTTGCCGGCCAGCTCGGCAGGCAGCTGGCTGAAGGCCTCGATCAGCGTGGCCTGGCCTTTGACGTCGATTAGTCGGCCGGCGGTGACGATCAGCCAGTCCTCGGGCAGCAGCAGGAGTTGCTGACGCAGGGCGTGCTGCGCCTCGGCGTCGAGCGGCTTGGCCGGGTCGGCAAAATTGGTGATGTGGTGCACCCGTTCGGCCGGCAGGCCGCCCTGGATCATCCAGTCGCACAGCCCCTTGGTGTTGCCGATCCAGGCGTGGGCGTGGCGGAAAGGGGTGAGCTTGTAATAGCCGCCCAGACGCGACAGATGCACCTTGCCGCGACCGCGCTTGAGGTGGGTGAGGCGGGTGGCGCGGCCCATGTAGGTCTGCACGATGGGCGCGTCGCTGGCCGCGATGAGGCGCGAGAGCTC
>JBFIJC010000315.1:0-4365 GCA_041600915.1 Nitrogeniibacter sp. | reverse complement strand
GAGATCAAGCATGTGGACATCGACGAGTCGATGATCCGCGCCATCGCCCGCCAGGCCGAAGCCGAGCGCGAGCGGCGCGCCAAGGTGATCCACGCCGAAGGCGAAAAGCAGGCCGCGGTGGCCTTGCTCGAAGCCGCCCAGATGCTCGCCATCGAACCGGCCGCCATGCAGCTGCGCTACCTGCAGACGCTCACCCAGGTGGCGGGCGACCGCACCTCGACGGTGATCTTCCCGGTGCCTGGCGATCTGCTCAATGGCCTGTTCAAGCAGGCCGTGGCCAAACCCCCGGCGGCCGGCGCGTAGGGTGGCAGTTCGCTGCCGACTAGGCATCGTTCGTGCGGGGCGTCTGTGGTGGGTGGCAAGCCACCCACCCTACGCGACTGTTTACGCAGGTCGTGGCCAAACCCCCGGCTGCACCGTAGGGCGGGTTTCAACCCGCCAATACCGCTGGCCGGATGAATCCGGCCCTACTCGCTTTCTTGCTGACGCACGACGCCCCGCCCTCTATGGCGTGAGATGCGGCTGTTTTCGTCCGGGCTGGCGTGGCGGCGGGCGGCCATGTCGGCCAGTGCGGCGGCCACCTTGTAGTTGATGCTGTTGCGCGGCATGGCGCCCTTGGTGTCGGGCGCGCCGGCCGTCATGCCGGTGAGGATCTCCATGGCCTGGTCCACCGTGCTCACCGCGTAGACATGGAAGCGCCCCTCGCGGGCGGCGGCAACCACGTCTTCGCGCAGCATCAGGTGGCGCACATTGGGCGAGGGGATCACCACGCCCTGGTCGCCGGTGAGGCCCTGCGCCAGGCACAGGTCGAAGTAGCCCTCGATCTTCTCGTTCACTCCGCCAATGGCCTGCACTTCACCAAACTGGTTCACCGAGCCGGTGACGGCCAGATTCTGGCGGATGGGCACTTGCGCCAGTGCTGACAGCAGCGCGCACAGTTCGCCCAGCGAGGCCGAGTCGCCCTCTACCGGCGCGTAGGACTGCTCGAACACCAGGCTGGCGGTGAGTGACAGCGGCTGGTGGCGGGCGTAGCGGGCGGCCAGAAAGGCGGTGAGAATCAGCACGCCCTTGGAGTGGATCGCGCCGCCCAGATCGGTTTCGCGCTCGATGTCGACCACGTCGCCTTCGCCCACGCGGGCGGTGGCGGTAATGCGTACCGGATGGCCGAAGTGCTGGCCGGCCAGCGAGACCACCACCAGACCATTGACCTGACCGGCGCGTTCGCCGGAGGTGGAGATCAGCGTCGTGCCTTCGATGATCGACTGGCGCACCTGCTCGGGATAGCGCGCCATGCGCCGGGCGCTGGCCGCCAGGGCGGTGTCGATGTGTGCACGGCCAATCGCCGGGGCCGCCTCGCCGCGGGCGAAGTGATCGGACTCGCGCATGATGTCGGAGAGCAGGCGGGTGTGCAGCGTCATCCGGTCGGCCGCCTCGGCCAGCCGGGCGCCTTCTTCGACCAGTCGGGCCATTGCGCCACGATCGAGCGGCAGCAGCCTGGCGTTGCGCGCCAGTGTGGTCAGCAGGCGGGCGTAGCGCTGCTCGTTGTCGGGCGTGCGCGGCAGGTCGTCGTCGAAGTCGGCGGCCACCTTGAACAGCTCGGCAAACTCGGGGTCGTGATCGGTCAGCAGATAAAAGGTTTCGCGGTCGCCGATCATCACCACCTTGAGCGCACAGGGGGCGGGCTCGGGTTCCAGGCTCAGTGCGCCCGACCAGCTTTGCGCCTCGGCCGGCGGCTCGATGCGGATCTCGCCGCTGCGCAGTGCGCGCTTGAGGCCTTCCCAGGCGTAGGGCTGGGCAAACATGCGGTCGGCGTCGAGGATCAGGTAGCCGCCGCTGGCGCGGTGCAGCGCGCCGGCGCGAATCAGGTTGTAGTGGGTGACCACGTTGCCCATCTGGGTCACATGCTCGATACGCCCGATGAGGTTGCCGAAGCCGGCGTTGGTCTCGTGCACCACCGGCGCGCCCTCGGTGGCGGCGTGGTCGACCAGCAGCTTGATCTGGTAGCGGTGAAAGCGGCTGCCGTCCTCGGCGGGCGTGTCCTCTTCTTCTTCGCCGGGGCTGATCCAGTTGGCGCCCGAGTCGAGCAAGTCTTTGCGGATCGCATCGAAGAAGGCCAGCACCTGCGGCAGGTCGGCGTATTTCTCGCGCAGCGGGCGCAGCAGCAGCGCCACGGCCGGGCCGAGCACTTCGCGTTCGGCGCGGTCGATGGCGTCGCGCAGGTCCTGGCGCCAGCTGGGGAAATCGTCGAGCAGATCGGCCAGGCGGTCGCTCCACTCCCCCACCTTCTTCTCGACCGCGGCCTGCGCGTCTTTCGGTTGTGCTTCGAAGACTTCGGGCGTCATCGGATCGCCGTCCACTGTCGGCGCGAACACAAAGCCCTCAGCCGTGCGCAAAAAGGCCAGCCCGTCGCCGTGGCATTGCTCGCCCAGCTCGCGCAGCGCGCCTTCTTCGCGCGCCTTGTGCGCCTCTTGCAGCGCCGAGACGCGACCCTCATGGGTTTCGCTGTCGAGCGCGTCGTCAATGGCCGGGCCGAGTTCGCGGATCAGGGTTTGCATGTCGGTGCGCAGCTGCGCGCCGCGACCGGCGGGCAGGCTGAGCAGTTGGGGGCGCTGCGGGTCGTCGAAATTGTGCAGATAGCACAGGTCGGGCGGCACGGCGCGGGTGGCGGCGTGCTCCTTGAGCAAGCGATTGACGATGGCGTGGCGGCCGCTGCCGTGCGCGCCCAGCACAAACACGTGGTAGCCGGGCTGGTGCATGGCCAGCGCAAAGCGCAGCGCCTCCTCGGCACGGCCCTGGCCGAGCGACACGGTGGCGTCGGGCAGGCCGGTGAGCTGCTCGGTGGTGTCGAACGGGAAGGTCGCGGGGTCGCAGATGGTGCGCAGGCGGTGGTCGGGCAGGGCGGACGAACCGGCCATGGGAGCGTGCTCCGGATAAGTGGGGATGCGCAATGTTAACCGAAGCCGGCGCCGCTCGGTGTGCGCCAGGTGGCGCGGCCAAATAGAGGCTGCGATTTCTGCAATAAAAAATTATTTTTAAAAGCGCCGTAAGAAAACCACCGCCTTGTTTGTCTCTTGTTCCGAGCGCTGCATAAAACAGGCGCTTCCATTTAAAACAACAGGAGAGTCATCATGAAAACCAAAAACACTTTTGCCGGTATTGTCGCCGCCCTCGCTTTGACCGCCGGTCTTGCTGGTCCGGCCAGTGCAGAAGGTGAGTACGGAATCAACCACTACAAGGTACCGCAAGCCATGCAGGAGCATGCGAAGGAAGATGGCATGATGAAGAAGACCAAAGTGGATGGCGTTTTCAATACCTATGTCAACGGCCGGTGATGGAAATGCTTAGTGCGCCGGTTTAAACAAAAAGTTTTATTGAGCTGTAAGAAAACCGGCGCACGAAACATCCAATCAGCAAGGCAGAACAACGCGGCTCTAATTCAAACAAATTGACGGAGTAATAATATGAAAACCAAAAACATCATCGCAGGCATCGCCGCCACCCTCGCACTGGCAGGTTTTGCCGGCACCGCCAGCGCCGATGGCGAATACGGCATCAAGCACTTCACCGCACCGACCGCCGGCGTAATCAACGCTGACCAACGTGCCGAAGTGACCACCACAGAGCTCAATCGCAGTCACGGCAGCTATCTGCCCGGTCGATAAGACCATGCGGACAGACCGACGTCGGCCGGATCATCGGGCCGGCGTTGTGTCGTTTACGGCAGCAGAAGATGCGCCCTCAGGCGCCGTGGTGAAGCGCCCGCTGCGCAAAACGCAGCTTGCCGGCGCGCGCCAGCTGGTCGACAAAGATCGGCAGGTCGAGATCACAGCGGCTCTGCCATTGAAGCGCCAGTTTGCCGAGCCGACGCCAGTCGGGCCGGAATGCCCGGTCCTTGAACGCGAACAGCAGATGGTTGCCGTCTTCGCGGATGGGTAAAACGATCACCCGGTCATCAAAGACTTCGAGCGCATTGCCGATGAGCCCTGCGTACTGCGCTTGCTCGCCCGCCAGGTTGAGCACCAGCATGCCGCGCGCCGAGAGTTTCTCGATCGCGTTTTCAAAAAATGTGATGTCGCCCAGCCTGGGTGCATAGCCGGTGGCGTCGAAGGCGTCGACGAGTAACACATCGATCGCCGTTTCAGTGTTCGCGAGGTAGTCGGCGCCGTCGGCCTGAATGATCTGCAGATGCGCGTCGTCCGGTGGCACCTGAAAGACGTCGCGCAAGGCGATCACGTCGGGGTCGAGTTCGATGGCGGTGAGCTGTGTCGTGGGCAGGTGCTGGCGGCAGAACTTGATGATCGATCCGCCGCCCAGGCCAATCAGCGCAATGTGTTGCGGCCGGGGCATGAATACCATGAACAGCAT
>JBFIJC010000314.1:0-4373 GCA_041600915.1 Nitrogeniibacter sp. | reverse complement strand
GTCGAAGGCGCGCTGGTCGCCATCGACTCCGACACTGGCGCCGTGCGCGCCCTGGTGGGCGGCTTCGACTTCTTCCGCAACAAGTTCAACCACGCCACGCAGGCCTTGCGCCAGCCGGGCTCCGGCTTCAAGCCCTTCATTTTCTCGGCCGCACTGGAGCGCACATTCAGCCCGGGTACCTACGTCGAAGACGAGCCGCTCTACTTCCCTGCCGGCGTGACCGGCAGCCAGGAGTGGGAGCCCGGCAACTACGACCACAAATACGAAGGGCCGATCACCCTGCGCCGCGCGCTGGCCAAGTCCAAAAACATGGTGTCGATCCGCTTGCTGCAATCGATCAGCCCGGCCTATGCGCAGGACTACATCAGCCGCTTCGGCTTCCCGCCAAAAAATCACCCCGCCTACCTCACCATGGCGCTCGGTGCCGGTGCCGCCACCCCCTGGGAGATGGCCACGGGCTACGCCGTGTTCGCCAATGGCGGCTATCGCGTGCAGCCCTACATCGTCAAAGAGATTCTCGACGACAACGGCAACACCATCGCCAAGGTCGACCCGCCGGTGGCCGGCAAAACCGCAGCCAAGGTCATCGACGAGCGCAACGCCTTCGTGATGGATTCCATGCTGCAAGACGTCGTGCGCTCGGGCACCGCCACGCGGGCACTCAAGCTCAAGCGGGGCGATCTGGCCGGCAAGACCGGCACCACCAACGACTATGTCGACGCCTGGTTCTGTGGCTACAACCCGGAAATCGTCGCCATCTCCTGGGTGGGCTTCGACCAGCCCAAGAATCTTGGCCGCGGCGAAACCGGCGGCGCCACCGCCCTGCCGATCTGGATTGATTACATGAAGGTTGCGCTGGAGGGCCGGCCTGAAATCAAGATGCCGCAACCGGGCCGTCTCAACCACATCAGCGCACGGCCGGATGTCGATCCGGACTGGGTCTATGCCGAAAACGAAGCACCCATGCCGCCCGAGTTGCCCGAGATGATGCTCGAAGACGGCAGCGTGGCCATGGAAGCGCCAAACGAAGCGATTCCCGCCTTTCCGGCCGAGCTCTTCGGCGGCCGCCGCAGCCCGCCCCCGGCAATGCCCGCCATGCCAAAAACGCAGGCACCGGCGCCGGTAGAAGATCTGCGCCCGACGCCAGCGCCGGCCATCAACCGCAACTCGATCAGCGCCATGCCGCAACGTTGATGGCGGATTCAAGCCCCAAAAGCTGAAACGGGGCCAAACCAACGCAAAGGGGCGACATCGCATGTCGCCCCTTTGTGCGTTTATACCGCCGCTCAGGCCGCTGCGGGCATCACCGTCACCGCGCGTCCGCCCTGATCACTGGTCACCCGCGACAGCACGATATACAGCTCCTCGCCGCCGCGCGTATCGACCCACTGCCCGTTCTGCAACCGAAAGTGGAAGCCCCCGCTGCGCGCCGCCAGCCAGATCTCCTGCGCGGCCACATGGCGATTGATCACCAGTTTGCTGTCATCGTCAAAGCTCACCTCGAGCACACCGCCCGGCTGCACTTCGACATCCAGCTCCGCGCCGCAGGCCTCCAGCGCATATTCGATCTTCTCAAGCTCTCGCTCAGCCACTGCGACAAATGTCGATTCATCCATGCCTCACCCCCTTTCTGCTACGATTTTGCTTTTTTTCCGGCCCATCAATGACAATCCGACGCGCCGTCCTGTCCCTCGCCCTGCTCTTTTCGCTTGCTGCCTGTGGCATCAAGGGCGATCTCTATACTCCGGAACGACCCGCTGCCAATGCTGCGGATAGTACCAAACCCCAAGCACCCCGCTCCGCACAATGACCACCTATCCCATGCCGACCCTCACGGGCGATGCCGCCCTGCAGGTCGAAGCCGTCTCGCTGACCGCCATTGCCGAACAATTCGGCACGCCCGCCTACGTATATTCGCGCGCTGCGCTGACAGAAGCCTTTCAAGCCTACCAGCACGCGCTGGCCGGTCGTCGGGCGAGCATCTGCTACGCGGTCAAGGCCAACTCCAACCTCGGCATCCTCAACGCCTTCGCGCGGCTCGGCGCGGGCTTCGACATCGTCTCGGGTGGCGAGCTGCAACGCGTGATCGCCGCCGGTGGCGACGCTGCCAAGGTGGTTTTTTCGGGCGTGGGCAAAACGGCCGACGAAATGCGCCTGGCGCTGGACGCCGGCATTCGCTGCTTCAATGTCGAATCTGCGGCCGAGCTCGATCGCCTGGCCCATGTGGCCGCCGAGTGCGGCAAGGTCGCGCCGATCGCCTTCCGGGTCAATCCCGACGTCGATCCCAAAACGCACCCCTACATCTCGACTGGGCTGAAGAACAACAAGTTCGGCGTCGCCTTCGACGACGCGCTGGCGCTCTATCGCAAAGCCGCTGCGCTGCCGAGCATTGCCATCAAGGGCATCGCCTCGCACATCGGCTCCCAACTGCTCGACCCCGCCCCCGCCGGCGAGGCCGCCGAGCGCGTGCTCACCCTGGTTGAGCAACTGGCTAACGAAGGCATCCGCCTCGCCCACATCGACATCGGTGGCGGCATGGGCATTCGCTACTCCGACGAAACCCCGCCCGTGGCTGACGACTATCTTGCCCCCGTGCTCAAGGCGCTGGCCGGCCGCGAGGAAGAAATCCTGCTCGAACCCGGCCGCTCGCTGATCGGCAATGCCGGCCTGCTGCTGACCCGCATCGAATACCTCAAGCCGGGCCAGGAAAAACACTTCGCCGTGGTCGACGCCGCCATGAACGACCTCGCCCGCCCGGCGCTGTACGACGCCTTCCATGAAGTCGTGCCCGTCATCCCGCGCGACGTGCCGGCACAGACCTACGACGTCGTCGGCCCCATCTGCGAAAGCGGCGACTTCCTTGCCCGCAGCCGGGCACTCAAGGTCATCGACGGCGATCTGCTTGCCATCCTGTCCGCCGGCGCCTACGGCATGACCATGGCCAGCAACTACAACACCCGCGCCCGCGCGGCCGAAGTGATGGTCGATGGCGCGCAGTGCCACCTCATCCGCGAGCGCGAAACAATCGCCGACTTGTTCGCACTCGAGCGCCGCCTGCCGGATTAAAACCGCGCTGGCGTGCTGTTGCGCGTAAAAAGGGCGCCGGATCTGCACGATCCGGCGCCCTTTTGCCATTCATTGAAAACGCTTCAGCGGCTAGCCCATGCGCTTGCGACGTCGCGCCACCGCAGAAACCACACCCAGCCCGGCCAGCAGCATGGCGTAAGTCTCGGGCTCCGGCACCGGCGCCATCACCGTGAACGCCGTCAGATTGGGTGCCATCAGCGACACATCACCACTCGACAGCTTGGTCCACTGCGACGGATCACCGACGCTCTCCGCATAGCCCGCAAATCCACCCGCACTCGAACGGTCACCGGTGTACTCCGCGAACTTAACCGTCCCGCTGAGTGCAACCGCCTTCATCTCAAGACCCGAACCTGCAATCTCACTGGCAAAGCTGGTGCCGTAGCCCAGCGCCGCCAGGGGCAACACCCCGCCAAAACCGTCGTCCCGATAGAGCATCAGACTCTCGTTGGTCTGAGCCAGCGAGAAGCTCCCGCTTCGGCTCACCGTGCCGTGCGACACCGCCACATTGGCGGCCGAGTCCACCGCCGAAAAACGCACCACGCCGCCAGCCGGCAGCGCACTCGACAAGGTCCAGCTGAGCAGGCCCTCTCCCGAATCGAACGCCCCACCCGCACCCAAGGCCAGACCATTCCAGCTTTTGTCGGTAACGAACAACTGCGTGCCGGCGGCCAGATCGACAAATGACGCAAGGGCAAATCCGTCTTCACCAGCGTTGACCGCCACAAATGACAGATCACCCACTTCGGGAAGCGCAGCTGATGCCGGAAGAGCCACCACCGACAGCCCCAGAGAAAGCGCCAGGCAATATCCTTTTTTCATTTTTTTTACCTCTTTTTGAAGAGAAAAAACCTTACAACAACGTCATTGTCATATGCAAATGTTATTTTACTTGCGGCAGATGGTGGTGGGTGGCGAGCCACCCACCCTACGGCGTGGCGGCGGACTCTGTCGGCGGGGCGGCTTGCCGCCATCAAACAATCGTCGGCGGGTGTTTTTGTCGCGATTTCGGCGCGTGACCGCGGACGCTATCGGCGGAGTGGTGCCGGTCGCGTAGATACTGTTGCCCCCGTCAAACCCCATGAAGGCTCGGATCGAACGGTCGCCGAGACTTCAAGACGCCAAAGGCGACATACACAAGCTTTCTCATCATGGCACCGATGATGAGCTTGGGTGGCTTGCCCGCTTGGGCAAGTCGGTCATGAAAGCGCTTGCCCCACTGCGTGTGGTAGAGCGTGACCATGGCTGGCATATACAGAGCCTTCCGCAGTGCTGCATGGCCAATC
>JBFIJC010000313.1:0-4428 GCA_041600915.1 Nitrogeniibacter sp. | reverse complement strand
GCGGCTGATCAGATCCTGCTCCAGCCGGTCGTGCGAGACGCGCAGCAGGTAGTGCTGGCGGGTCAGCTGGTCAAGCCGCTCCTGCACATAGCGGGCGTGGGTGTCGGCCCGGCGCACGCGGCTGCGCCAGACCGAGGCGAATTCGCCGCACACCATGACCAGCACCAAAGTGCCCAGAAAATAGAGCTGCGGCGTGGCGGCGCTGACCCGCCCGGTGTTGACCAGCGCGAGCCAGGCACCGAGCAGCACGATGCTGCCGATCACGCCCAGCATCGGGCCGTAGCGCAGCGCAATCAGCACCGGGCCGAGGATGGGCCAGGGAAAGCTGGCCCAGGCAAACAGCGGATCGGCCGGGTTGATCCACCACGCCAGCACAAGCAGCAGCACCGGCAGGACGACGGTCTCTGCCAGTGCGTGAGCGGGCACCCGGAGTGGGGCGAGCAGACGTCGGAAATGCATTCGGCGGCTTAGCGAACGACCGGTGCGAGCAGCGACTTGATCAGCGTCTGCGCCACGGCGGCGAGCGAATCGCGTCCCCAGCCGGTGCGCGCGCCGACGCCACTCCACAGCGTGCTGCCGTCTTCGACATCAATGATGTGCAAGGCCAGGCCCACCGCCGGCTCGCCATCGACGCCGACCTTGTACTGCCATTCGTCCACCGTGCCGGTGAGCAAATAGCGCACGCCGGCGCTGCGCGCCCAAAGGATGGCCGCGTCGGTGTCGGCCGCCGGGGCGGGGTCGAACAAGGCGTCGCGCGCCGGCGCTGGCGGGCGCACTACCTCCTT
The DNA here is from genome assembly GCA_041600915.1 of Nitrogeniibacter sp. Taxonomy (GTDB): domain Bacteria; phylum Pseudomonadota; class Gammaproteobacteria; order Burkholderiales; family Rhodocyclaceae; genus Nitrogeniibacter. The sequence goes on along the minus strand of JBFIJC010000313.1, from coordinate 3,643 downwards.
GACGCCCAGGGTGTGCAGCAGCGCACGGGCCACGGCCTCGGCGCGGGCGCCGGCCATGGGCGTGGTGGTGGTGTTTTCGAGTGTGAGCACGGCCCAGCGCGCCTCGGGCGAGGCGCTGCGATCGTGCACGTGGTCGGTGACGGCACAGCCGCTGAGGACGGTGATGAGGCACATCAGGCGCAGGACAGGGTGGGCAAGCAAGGTTTTCATGTCGATCCCGTGGGCTCAGAAGAACAGTTGATAGTCGAGAAACAGGGCGGAACTGCGGCCGGCATCGCCTTCGCCGCCCTTGTCGTGTTGCACGCCGACGAGGAACTGGTCGGCGCCAAAGAGCCGGCCGCTCAGGCCGAGCTCGACGCCGTAGCCATAGCCGCGGCCGCTGACGTGGTTGAAATCGACCGTGGCGTAAGGCACCAGCGCGCGCTGCAGGCCGTGGCGCTGGCGGGCGTTGGCGGTCAGCCGTGCGCCGCGAAACAGGTAGCTGTCGGGCAGCAGCGGGCCGAGGCCACCGGGCAGGATGGATGCCAGCGCGGCGCGGTCGCCGGCGTCCTCGCCCACATCGGCGCGGAAGCGATAGCCGCCGACATACACCCCGGCTTCGATTTCGGGCCGGCCGCGGGTCAGGCGATGGGTGTAGTCGAGCTGCCAGCGATCGGCGCGGCCCAGGCCGAGGCCGTGCTGGGTGCTGTAGCGGCTGTGCGCCCACTGGGCGGCGATGCGCTCGCGCGAACTGAGGCCGTAGGCGGCGCTGGCGAGGACTTCGTCCTTCATGCCGGCGGAGCGTAGCGCGGCGCTCTCGTTGGCGGGCAGCGCGACGCCGGCGTCGAGGGCGAAGGCCCAGCGCTGGTCGAGGGTGACGTCGTGCCCGGCCCAGACGGGGGTGGTGTCGGTCAGGCCGTGGCGGCGGGCGACGCCGAGACGGGTCACGCCCGCGTCAGTGGTCCACGCCACTTCGACGCTGGCCTGGCGCTCGTTGGGCGCGGCGGCGAGGGCGCCGCTGCCGTTCAGGCGGCGCTGGATGCTGCCGAGCGTAAGGCTGAGCTTGAGCCGGGGGGCGAGGCGCAGGCGCAGCTCGGCGCGCTGCGACTGTTCCTTGAAGGCGTCGAGCTTGCGTGTGGCGGCGTCCAGGCGCAGGCGGTGGGCCTGGTCGAGCAGGGCGTCGCTCATCTGCAAGTGCAGGTCGGTGTTGTGGCGCTGGTCGTCGGCCGCGGCATGGGTGACGCTGGCGACGAGTTCGGGCCGGCCGAGGCGCCCGGCGATCTCGGCGCGCTGGGCGGCGGGCAAGGCGGTGTCGCGGCGGGCCAGGATCTCGGCCAGTGTGGCGCGTTCGTCGCCGGCCAGCGCGACGGCGGCTTCGGCCCACAGCGGGCGGGTCAGGGCGCGGGCGTAGCGCTCCCACAAAAAACCGCGGGCGCCCTCGGCGTCGCCCTGGTCGAGCAGCCAGCTCATGGCCAGATCGCGCAGCAGCGGGGTGTCGAGCGGGTCGGCGTCGCCGTCCTGACGCATCAGGGCGCGCAGGAGCTGATCGCTGGCGTCGCCTGCGCGCTGCTGGCGGGCGAGGCGGACTTCGGCCACGCGGCGGCTCAGATCGGCGGCGTCTTCTGGCGGGACGTGGCCTGCCGCGCGTTGGCGCTGTTGCTGCCACAGCTGTTCGCGCTCTTGCCAGGCGCGGTCGACGTCGCCGGCCTGCTCCAGGGCGTCGGCCAGGCCCATCATCCACAGGAAGTCGTCGCGCTTCTCGCGCGCGCGCGGCAGCAGGTAGTGATCGAGGGCGCGCTGCGGGCGGGAGACGATGCTGTTGGCGGCGGCCAGCGCGTCGTGCAGATCGCCGTCTTGCGCCCAGCGGGCCTCGTGGCGGGCGAGCAGGGCGCTCAGGGTGTCGGCCTTGCCGCCGTCGATCAGCAGCCATAGCAGCGAGGCGCGGGCGCCGGTGTTGGCCGGGTCGTGAGCGAGCGCGGCTTCGAAGTCGGCCCGTGCGGCGTCGAACTGGCCGATGCCTTGCCGCCACTGCCCGCGCAGGCGAAGGAAGCTGGCATTGCGTTCGAGCGCCATACGCCGGGTGTCGTCGAGGCCGTCAATCAGCGCGCCCATGGCGGCGTAGTTGCGCACGAACAGCTGCAGGTCGAGGCTGCGCAGCAGCCAGTCGGGGGTGTCGAAGCGATCCCAGGCGCGGGTGGCGAGGCGGGCGGCCTGGTCGGGGTGGCTCGGGCGGAGCAGTTCGATCAGGTCGGCGAAGTCGTTTGGCCGCGCCGTGGTCTGGGGCACCAGTCGGCTCAGGGCCTCGCGCTGGGCGCTGCGGTCTTGCAGCAGGCCGGCGAGCGAGGCGCGCAGCTGCCAGTAGTCGGTGGCGGTGTCCGGCGCCTGCTCGCGGGCGGTGTCGAGGGCGACCATGGCGGCCTCGAGCTGGCCACGGGCGATCAGCCCGGCGGCGCGGCGCAGGCTGAGCGCGGGGGAGGCGCCGGCGTGCTGTTCCCACGCGAGCAGCGTGGCGTCGGCGATGGCGCCTTGGCCGGCGCGTTCGGCGAGCGTGGCGAGCGCGTCGAAGGCGGTGTCGGACGGATGGCGCGCGACGTGGGCCTGCAAGGCGGTGATGCCGGCGTCGGGCTCGCCGAGGCGTTCATACAGGGCGGCAATGTCGCGTAGCAGCGCGGTGTCGCGGGGATGCTGGCGCAGCTCGAATGTGCGCGCGTCGAGCAGCATGCGGTGCTCGAACAGGCCGGGCGCGAGGCGCAGCACTTGCGGCCAGGCGGAGTCGTCGCCGTGGCGGGCGAGGTGGTGCCACTGCGCCAGCGCTTCGGCCGGCTTGCCGTGCCACTCGGCGACCTGGGCGAGGCGGCGGCGCCAGTCGGCGCTGTCGGGCGCCTGGCGTACGGCGGAGGCGCTGAGGGCGTAGGCGTCGTCGAGCGCGCCGGCGCCGAGGAAGGTGTCGTAGGCGAGGCGGTAGCGGGCGTCGTCGAAGGGCAGGGCGGGGTCGGCATCGCTGTTGAGGGCGACGAGGCGGATGCCGCCGTCGAGTTGTTCGCGCAGGCTGAGGCGGATCAGGCGGCGGGCGTAGTCAGCGGCGCGGTCGGGGCGGTTGGCGGCGCGGGCGAGCTGAATGAGGAAGGTCAGCGTGGGGGCGTCGTCGGCGAGCGCACCGAGCTGCTGGTCGGCGATGGCCAGTGCGGTCGGGAAGTCGCTGACCGCCTGCAGGGCCTTGAGCGCGGCGAGGAAGTGCTGACGCTGTGCGGCGACCCCCTCGCTGCGGTCGCGGGCGAGCAGGTAGGCGCGGGCGGTGAGTGCCGCGTGCGGGGTGTGGCGCAGGCGCTCGGCCAGGTCGAGGGCGGTGTCGGCGTCGATGTGGGGGTCGGTGGCCAGGGTGTTGAGCGCGGCAGTGGCGATGTCGGTGGGCGCGTGGCGGGCGGCGTAGATCACGAGCGCGAGCCGGTCGGCGGTGGGTAGCGCCGGGTCGCTGGCGATCTGGCGCAGGGCGTCGATCTGCGGGGGGGGGAGGGTGAGCGCTGTGGTGTCAGCGATTGCGGCGTCGACGCCGTAGCGCCAGTCGAGCCAGCGGGCATGGCGGTCGGTGGTCGCGTCGGGGTGGCCGAGCAGTGGCGCGATGGCCTCGCGGGCGGCGGGGTAGTCGCGCCGTGCTTCGTGCTGG
>JBFIJC010000312.1:0-4447 GCA_041600915.1 Nitrogeniibacter sp. | reverse complement strand
TAAAACCCGCTATTTTACGTCGGGTTGAACCATTTTCACCAGCCTGTCGACCAGACCGTCCGTCGCCCCGATACGACCACACCACCGGATCGCATGCGCTCTGAGCGCCGGCAAGGCGCGATTGAAGTCCGTCCAGTGGGTTGCTGAGGGCGTCGCGCCATTCCAGTCTCGCCAAAAACAATCCACAGCCGTGGCCAGCGTGGCATCTACTCCGCCCAGATAACGGCCTAAGAAGGCGTCGAGCTTGTCCAGATGCACGGATTCGGCCTGTGGATAAGCCTGCCAGACAAAGGGTCGTGCCGCCCACTGCGCGCGCACAAAAGAATCTTCGCCGCGCACGAAATTCAGGTCGCACACCGCAAGCAGCCTGTCGTAGGTGTCCATGGCTAGAAAAGGCAATGCACGCACGGTCAATGCCTTCAGCCGACGCGATGCGCCTGGCGTCAAGGCGGTTCCGCCAAGACATCGGGAGACGGCGTTCAAGGTGCTTCCTTCCGGCACCCACAGCACGATCGGCGCATCGCTGGCCTGCCAGTCGATCAAGGCCTGCGCCAGTCGCGGGTTGTCATACGAAAACAGTGATATCCACATCGCCGATGCGGCATCGTCCGACACCGGATACTCAGCCAGCCAGTCTTTGCGACCGTCTGGTCCCTGCGCTGCATCACGTCGCGCAAATACATCAGGTTCCCGAACAAGACCACCACTGCGCGCGGTAAAACCCGGAAAGAAAAAGGTTTTCGGCAAACCCGTCGCGGGGTCCGGCGAAGGCAGGCCGTGACAATCATCAATCCAGTCTTCGGCACTCAGGTACTCGAGATTGATCCATACCGGCGGCCGCTGCGCTTCACGCATGGCCCTCAGGTAGGCCGTGGGCAGGTGACAGGCAAAAGCTTCGATGACGATATCGGCAACAGTGGACACAGTCTCGGCCGACGACCAAGGCTGAACCGTCACACCAGAAACGACGAACGGTGCCGGCATTTCGGGGGCCGACGGTATCAGGCGGCGTAAGGTATTCCAGTCATCCACAAAGAGCCGCACCGCCAGACCCGTTTTCTCCGCCAGGCTGCGCGCCAGGCGCCACGACACACCGATATCCCCAAAGTTATCCACAACCCGGCAGAAAATATCCCACTGCATTGACCAAATCCCTCGTCTATCGATCGAATGTACACAAGTGGCCTTGTATCCATGGGATGAATTGTGGACAAGCCCGTGTTTTCAGCGCGAGGTAAATTCCATGAACAATCCGCTCACACTTCAGGGGCAGGCTTACCACCAGCTTTATCATTGTCGTAAGTGTCTGAAAATAAAAACTAAAAAACACCTTTCCACAGAAAAGTGCCGAGCGTAAACATTATTGTTATTTATATTAATAAAACAGTTAACACCCCTGTAGACAAAAGCTGGCGGGCCTTGAAGCCCCGCTTTTTGGCTTGGCAGAAAAAAGCCAGAGCAGTGGCCTGCCATCGACAAACCGCTGGCCAGACCACGGAAAACAGCGAACTCAGGGAAGCTCAGTGATGGAATGATTCACAGGCATTGATGGATTCGCCGACAGAGGCGATCGCACAGCAGATGAACTTGCAAAAGAACAGCCGGTGCGCTGTGCAGATAGCGTCAGGAGCGACGCTAACGCGGTCAGGACGACCGCGTTGGGGTGACGTGATGGGGTGGTCTAGCTGAAGTCGGGAAACGCAGCCAGGGCGGCCATGTGGTCTTCGGTGAGCCAGGCCCAATCGCCAGGTTCGAGCACTGCCGGCAGATCAAAACCACCGATACGGTCGCGATGCAGGGCTTCGACCCGATTGCCGGCCGCGGCAAGCATGCGCTTGACCTGGTGATACTTGCCCTGGGTGATGGTCATCCAGATCGTGTGCGTGTCGATTGGCTCAACCGACACCGCAGCAACGAGCTCGCCGGGTTCATCGATCAGTTCCACCCCGGCGCGCAATGCCGCCATCAGTTCGGGCGTGTGAGCGTGCTTGAGCGTGACCCGATACCGCTTGGGCGTTTGCTTCTTGCCGGAGCTCCAGACATGGATGAACTGCCCGTCGTCCGACAGCAGGATCAGACCCGTGGTGTCCTGGTCGAGCCGGCCGATGGTCTGTACGCCACGTTCGCCGAGTTGCGGTGGCAGCAGGTTGAAGACCGAGGGGTGGTGCTTGGGCACCCGGCTGCACTCGAAGCCTTCGGGCTTGTAGAGCATCAGGTAGGCCTTCTCGTGGTAGGCCCATTCTTCATCCTCCACGGTGAATACCAGACCGGCCGGATCGACCTCGGCATTCGGGTTTTTGATGAGCGCACCATTGACGGTGACCAGGCCGGCGCTGACCAGCAAACGACAGTCTTTTCGACTGCCGAAGCCCTGGGTTTGAAGGAGGCGAGCGATTTGCATGGCGTCAGTTTACCGAATCGTCCCGAGCTTTACGCTACACTCCCGCCTCAACCGATTGGAGCTGGTGTTTTGGAGTTCGAACATCTGGTCGAGGTCAATCTCCTCGACGACCCCGACGTACCGAATCTGACCCGCGAAGAAGTGTGGTTCGGTCTCTTGTGCCGGGCCGAAGATCCGCGTCCGTTTCTGCCCGGGCTGGACAGCTGCGAGGTGATCACCCGCAGCGAGACCGCGCTGACCCGTCGCCTGAGTTTCGGCAAGCTGCAGATTCACGACGCAGTGCGCTGGCAGGCCATGGACTGGATCTGCTTTGAGTCAGCGGCCACTGCCGAGCATCCCAGCGGTCGATTGACCATCACCGTCGAACAACCCGAGCCGGACAGCGCCGCCCTGTTTTTGCGTTTCGCCTACCGTACGGGCTTGTCCGAGACAGCCGGTGAAGACGCAAAATATGCAGACTATGTACGGTCCGCCTACCATCAATCCGATCTGGACACGGTAAGAGTCGTGCGCGCCATCGCCGAATCCACCCGAACAGAATAGATTCAGAAGAGAAGCTTGCCTCATGTGGTTTCGTAACCTGCAGCTTTATCGTTTGCCGGTGCGCTGGGATTTGCGCATCGATCAACTCGAAGACCAACTTGCCCGTCGTGCATTCATGCCCTGCGGTTCGCAAGATCCGGAATCCCGCGGCTGGTTGCCGCCGGTGGCCGACGGTCCGCTGGTACACGCCGTTGGCGGTCAGTGGCTGATCGCGTTGGGCATCGAACACCGTTTGCTGCCCTCTTCGGTGGTCAAGCAGGAAGCCGAAGAACGCGCCGCGCGCATCGAGCTTGAGCAAGGCTTCAAGCCCGGTCGCAAGCAGATGAAGGACTTGCGTGATCAGGTAACCCAGGAGTTCATGCCGCGCGCTTTCACCCGTCGTCGCAAGGTCTATGCGTGGATCGACCCGCAGGACGGCTGGCTGGCCGTGGATGTGGCCAGTGTGGCCCGCGCCGAAGACATTCTCGAAGCCTTGCGCCAGAGCCTCGACAGCTTCCCATTGACACTGGTGCGCACCGAGTTGAGCCCGGTATCGGCAATGAGCGACTGGCTGGCTGGCGGCGACGTGCCGGGCAATTTCACCATCGACATGGACTGCGAGCTCAAGTCGATCACCGAAGACAAGGCTGCGGTGCGCTATGTGCGCCACAGCCTCGATGGCGATGACATCAAAACCCACTTGCAGGAAGGCAAGCTGCCCACCAAGCTGGCGCTGACCTGGAATGACCGGGTGTCCTTGCTGCTGACCGACAAGGGCGAAATCAAGCGTCTGCAGTTTCTCGACGTGGTTCAGGAAGAAGCCAGCGCCGGCAGCGAAGATGCGGCCGAGCTGTTCGATGCGCACTTTGCGCTGATGACCGGCGAGCTGCGCCAGCTCATCCCCGCCGTGATCGGTATCCTGGGCGGCGAACTGGCCACACCGGCGGTCTGATCGCAGCATGACACCGGCGGTCTTGCGGCTCGTGTTCTGGGCGGCGCTGGTGGCCGTGCTGGTGTTGTCGCTGGCGCCGGTGCCCGCCGGACACATGATGTTTTCCTGGCAGGACAAGCTCGAGCACGCAATCGCCTTTCTGGCGCTGGGTGTGCTTGGCCACATGGCGTGGGCTGACCGCTGGCGGAGGGTGGCGCTCGGTTTGCTGTCCTACGGCGCCTTGATCGAAGTCGCCCAGTCGCTGACTGCTCACCGCATGGGCGATGGCTGGGACTGGCTGGCCGATGCCATCGGTGTCGGTCTCGCAAGCTTGATTTTCTGCTGCCGCCGGCGCGTCTGACGAATTGTTCCGGCGCGGGCCGGGGTTTATGCTGTGACGATTGCCAACCGTCATCCAGGCTCTGTCCAGCGTGTACCTGACCGGACTTTTCCAGCGCTTCTGGCGTGCCACGCCACGCACACTGCCGTCCTATGTCCACCGCAGCCGGCAGCTCGACCGGATCCGCCGTCGCATCGCGGTAGCCGGTATCGTGCTGCTGAGCATGGTTGCGATCGGCGCCATCGGTTTCCGC
>JBFIJC010000311.1:0-4482 GCA_041600915.1 Nitrogeniibacter sp. | reverse complement strand
TAGAGGGCGTCGAGCGCGTCCATGACCGGACGGGCGACGGTGCGATCCTGCCCGCCGGAGAGCAGCCAGACGCGGTCGGCGCTGAGGCCGGCCACCGGGTCGATGCGACCGGCGGCGGCGTCCTCGGCCACCCGCGCGGCACTGGTGGCGGCGTCGGGCACCGGTTTGCCGTCGCTCGGTTCCATGCAGTTGGACAGCGCCTGCCACATGCTGCCGGCCGCGCATTCGTAGGGCCCGCCGGCGAGCACGCCGGCACCATCGACGATGGCCGAGTGGGCGACATGAAACTGCACCGCCATATAGCCGCCCGAGGAGATGCCCGAGACGGTGATGTGATCGGCCTGCACGCCGAGCGAGGGCAGCGGCGGCGCGGCGTGGGCGGCGGCGGTAAACACGGCAGCGATGAACGATGAAGCGATGAAGCGCATGGGCGGGGCCGAAAAGTGTGACAGAGGCATGATCGATGGATCGAGGTGTCCAACGCAAGCCGGCTGTGCCAAACTGACATTGTGTGATTTCGCGATACAGTGAAGCGCGCCCCCAATTTCAACAGGAGAAAGCTATATGACGACAGTGACTCTGCACGGCAATCCGGTTGCCGTGGCCGGCCGCCTGCCCCAAAAAGGCGACGCCGCCCCCGCGCTGACGCTGACCGGTGCCGATCTGGCCGATGTCGGCCTGGATGCCTTTGCCGGCAAGCGCAAAGTGCTCAATATTGTGCCCAGCCTGGACACCCCGACCTGCGCCACCTCGACTCGCAAGTTCAACGCCGAGGCCTCCGGCCTGGCGAATACCGTGGTGCTGGTGATCTCGGCCGACCTGCCCTTCGCGGCCAAGCGCTTCTGCGTGGCCGAGGGCCTTGAGAACGTGAAGACCCTGTCCAACTTCCGCAGCCCGGCTTTTGCCAAGGACTGGGGCGTGGCCCTGGCCGATGGCCCGCTGACCGGCCTGACCGCGCGTGCGGTGGTGGTGCTGGATGAAGCCAACAAAGTGACGCATTCCGAGCTGGTCGGCGAAATCGGCGACGAGCCGAACTACGCAGCCGCGCTGGCAGCGCTCAAGTAAAGCCGCTGACTTGACGACGCAACGGCGGACTGCGGTCCGCCGTTTTTTGTTTGCTATGGGAGTCCGCAGTGAGCGCTGATTCATTTATCCGCCGTCCGGGCCATTTGCCGTGATTCCCGCCCGCAATCTGCTCGGGTTGGCGGTGCTGACCCTGATGTGGGGCATCAACTGGCCGGTGATGAAGCTGTCGCTGCGTGAGCTGTCGCCGCTGTATTTTCGCGCCATTACGATGAGCGGCGGCCTGTTGCTGCTGATCTGCTGGTATCGTTCGCGCCGCGTCAGCCTGCGCATGCCCGTGTCGGCGCTGCCGCAGGTGCTGATGCTGGCGCTGCCCAACATCCTCGGCTGGCATGCGCTGTCGATTTTTGGCGTGCAGGCGCTGGCCTCGGGGCGGGCGGCCATCGTCGGCTTCACCATGCCGATCTGGGTGGTGATCCTCGGCGTGCTGTTTTTCCGCGAAAAGATGACGGCGCGCCTGTGGCTGGCCACGGCTTGCTCGGCGGGGGCGGTGGTGCTGCTGCTGTGGCATGAGCTGGACGCCCTTAGTGGTCGGCCGGTGGGTGTGCTGTGGATGCTGTCGGCGGCCTTTTGCTGGGCGCTCGGAACCTTGTTGCTCAAGCGTGTGTCTGTGCCGCTGTCCACCGAGGCGCTGACCGTATGGATGATCGGGCTCATCGTGCCGCTGGTGTGGGTGCTGGCGGTGTCGCTGGAGCCGGTGCCGAGTCTGGATTTTTCGTCCACGATGTGGGTGGTGCTGGTGTACGGCTTTGCCATCAATTACGGCATTGCACAGATTTTGTGGTTCTCGATCGCGCGCAGCGTGCCGCCGGTGGCCAGTGGTTTGTCGATCATGTTCATTCCAGTGATCGGCCTGGGTTCGGCGATGGTGCTGACCGGCGAGCAGCCCTTTGTGGAAGATTATTTTGCTGCGGCATTGATTGTCGTGGCCCTGGCGACGACGCTGTTGATCGGGCGTCGACGCACACCGTGATGCCGCCCATGAGGCGAGGCGGCGCGGCTTTTTGTGAAAGGACATTGCATGGGGCGGACGTTTCGCTCAGGGCTCGCCGTGGCGAGTCTGGTTTTAGCCAGCCAGGCGCTGGCCATGGTCACCATTACGCTGGAGAACGGCGACCGCCTGCGCGGTGAGCTGGTGGCCGAGACGCCCACCGAACTGCGCCTGCAGCACCCGATGCTGGGCGATGTGGTGGTGGCGCGCGACAAGATTCGTACGCTGGAAGACGGCGACACCGTGACGCCGCCGCGCCCCAAGCCGACGATTGCCAGCGTGCCGGACAACGGTTTGCTTGGCTCGGGCTGGCTCACCGACTGGCGCCGCCGTATGGAAGTGGGCGTGAGCGGTGCTGCGGGCAAGTCGGAGAACCAGCGCGTCAACGTCGGCTTCATGGCCGATTTTGAAGACACCGAAGAGCGCTGGAACCACCGCACACGTTTCTATCGCCGCCAGTCAGAAGGCGAGACGACCTCGCAGACGCTGTCGGTTGCGCTCAACCGGGACGGTCTGGTGCCGGGCTCGCCGCGTTTTTACTTTACCGGTGGCCAGTATGTGCGCGACGACTTCAAGGATTGGGGCAACCGCCTCAACGTGAACACCGGTATCGGTTACCAGTTCGTGTCGACCGAACGCTGGCGTTTGCTCGGCCGTAGCGGTGTGGGCGCGATCCAGACCTGGGGCGGCGCCGAGGGCAGTCACTTTGCGCCCGAGCTATTGTTCGGCGTCGACCTGAACTGGCGGGTGACACGACAGCATTCGGTGGCCCTGACCAATGCGTATCACCCCAATGTGCGTGAGCAGGGTGTGTTCCGCAACATCACTTCGGTGGACTGGGTGATTGATCTGGACAAGAGCCTGGGCGCGGGGCTGCAGATTGGCGTGACCAATGAATACGACTCTGCGCGCGAGTCCGGTGTGGGTCGAAATGACTTCAATTACACCAGTTCGCTGGTGTGGCGGCTGTAAGCGCGGGGGCGCGCCCTACGGGTCGAGCCCCTCGACGATGACCAGTCGCGACGAGCTGCACTCGTCGCGGATGGCTTTCAGGCCTTGGTAGATGGGGCCGTTGTAAAAGTCTTCCCAGGCTTGTACCGAGGGGAACTCGAGCACCACGAGGCGCCGCGGCGACCAGTCGCCCTCATACACCTTGTGGGCGCCGCCGCGTGCCAGATAACGTCCGCCCGCCGCTTCGAGCGCGGGCTTCACCTTCTGGATGAAGTCCTGGTAGCGCGGCACATCTCGAATCTCGACATCGAAAATCACGATCGCAGACATGGTTACCTCATCGTTGGTGGTGTCAGGAGGCTCGGCTCAAAGTGTGGTGAGACGGGCAATCTGCGGGCCGAACAGGTCGGTGAGGATCAGCATAACCGGTAGCGCGGTGGCGTAAAAGCGTACCAGTCGGCGGATGGCGGGGTGGGCGCCGCCAAGCTCGAGAAAGTGGTCGATGACCACATGCCCCTTGAAGGCCATCATTGCCGCCACGGCGACCGTGACCCACAGGCCCGGACTGCTGGCATTGCCCGCAGCGCTGCCGATCAGCGTCAGGCCGAGCAGCACCAGCCAGGCGAGGGTGAGCGTGCGTTCGCTATGCATGGCTGGCTTCCTCATGGCAGCACATAGAAGAGCGGGAAGATCATCAGCCAGATCAGGTCGGTGGCGTGCCAGTAGCTGGCAAAGGCCTCCAGACCGGCGTGGTCCTTGGCGTCGTAGGCACCCACCCAGGTGCGCACCATGACATAGAGCAGCCCGAGCAGCCCCCAGCACACGTGCACCAGGTGGTTGAAGGTCAGGTAGTAATACGTCATCTGAAACACTTCGCCGTTGCCCGACAGGCCGTTGGCGACGTTCCATTGCACCTCGAAAAACTTCACCACCGGATAGCCAAGGCCGACGACCAGCGCCGCCGTGAGCCACTTCAGGCAGGTGCTGCGCGCGTTACGGCGCATGGCCATCACGCTGCGGGCGACGAAGTAGCTGCTGGTGAGCATGATCACCGTGTTGGTAACACCGGCCAGCGTGGACAGCTGCTGTGGCCCGTTACGGAAGGCGTCGGGGTGGTGGGCGCGGGCCAGAAAATAGACGATGAACATCAGCGCGAACTCGGTGAGCTCGCAGTAAATGCCTACCCAGATTGCCTTGTTGCCCGGAATACGGCCGAGGACAGGCGCGGGGGGCGAGGAGAAGGTGGCGGTGGCGGTCGACATCGGCTGTGTCGTGCTCTGACATGGGGTTCTTTAAGTATGGTCAGCCCGCCACGCCGCGGCCAGAACGACGTGGCGTTTTCTTGATGTGGACCAAGCGCCGGCTCAAGGCGCCCGATGGACGGCCGTGTCGGGGTGAAAGGCGTACCACGCGAACCAGAACAAGGTGGTGCCGGCGAGCTGTTCGCCGCGCGCATC
>JBFIJC010000310.1:0-4519 GCA_041600915.1 Nitrogeniibacter sp. | reverse complement strand
TCGGTCACCAGACCGGAGGCGTACTGCTGGGCGATCTCTTTGACTTCGTTTTCAGCGGCGCGAATGATCGGCTCTTTCTGATCCGGCACCAGCATGTCCTTGACCGCAATCGACACACCGGCACGCGTCGCGAGACGGAAACCGAATTGCATCAGCTGGTCGGCGAACACCACCGTCGCTTTCAGACCGCAACGGCGGAACGAGGCGTTGATCAGCTTCGAGATTTCTTTCTTCTTCAGCGGACGATCGATGGCGCTGAACGGCAAACCGGCCGGCAGAATCTCGGACAGCAGCGCACGGCCAGCGGTCGTCTGATAACGCGTGACACGCTCGACACGCTCGCCATCCTCACCGATGTCGGCCTCTTTCAGGCGCACCGTGATACGGGCGTGCAGCGACAGAACACCGGTCTCGTAGGCGCGCAGCACTTCGGAGACGTCCTGCAGCACCATGCCGTCGCCCTTCTCGCCGATACCCTCGCGGCTGGCGTAGTACAGGCCCAGCACGATGTCCTGCGACGGAACGATGATCGGCTCGCCGTTGGCGGGCGAAATCACGTTGTTCGACGCCAGCATCAGCGTGCGTGCTTCCATCTGCGCTTCGAGCGACAGCGGCACGTGGACAGCCATCTGGTCACCGTCGAAGTCGGCGTTGAACGCAACGCAGACCAGCGGGTGCAGTTGAATGGCCTTGCCTTCGATCAGTACCGGCTCAAAGGCCTGGATGCCGAGACGGTGCAGGGTCGGTGCGCGGTTGAGCAGCACCGGATGTTCGCGGATCACCTCTTCGAGGATGTCCCACACCACCGGTTCCTGGCTCTCCACCATCTTCTTGGCCTGCTTGATGGTCGTGGCCAGACCCATCAGCTCGAGCTTGTTGAAGATGAAGGGCTTGAACAGCTCCAGCGCCATCAGCTTGGGCAGGCCGCACTGGTGCAGCTTGAGCTGCGGACCCACCACGATGACCGAACGGCCCGAGTAGTCGACGCGCTTGCCCAGCAGGTTCTGACGGAAGCGACCGCCCTTACCTTTGATCATGTCAGCCAGCGACTTGAGCGGACGCTTGTTGGCGCCCGTCATGGCCTTGCCGCGGCGGCCGTTATCGAGCAGGGAGTCAACCGACTCCTGCAGCATGCGCTTTTCGTTGCGCACGATGATTTCCGGCGCCTTCAGCTCGAGCAGACGCTTCAGACGGTTGTTGCGGTTAATCACGCGGCGATACAGATCGTTCAGATCCGAGGTGGCGAAACGGCCACCGTCCAGCGGCACCAGCGGGCGCAGATCCGGCGGCAGCACCGGCAGCACGGCCAGAATCATCCACTCCGGCTTGATGCCGGACTGCTGGAAGGCCTCGAGAATCTTCAGGCGCTTGGAGAACTTCTTGATCTTGGCATCGGAGCTGGTCGCTTCGAGGTCGGCCCGCAGGCGTTCGATCTCCTGAGCCACGTCGAGCGTGCGCAGCAGTTCGCGCACGCCTTCTGCGCCCATCGAAGCATCAAACTCGTCGCCGTACTCTTCGACCTTGGCGAGGTAGTCATCTTCGGTCAGCAGCTGGCCGCGGGTCAGCGGGGTCATGCCCGGCTCGACCACCACAAAGCCTTCGAAGTACAGCACGCGCTCGATGTCGCGCAGGGTCATGTCGAGCACCATGCCCAGACGGCTGGGCAGGCTCTTCAGGAACCAGATGTGGGCAACCGGCGAGGCCAGTTCGATGTGGCCCATGCGCTCACGGCGCACTTTCGACAGCGTCACTTCGACGCCGCACTTTTCGCAGATCACGCCACGGTGCTTGAGCCGCTTGTACTTGCCGCACAGGCACTCATAGTCTTTGACCGGGCCAAAGATCTTGGCGCAGAACAGACCATCGCGCTCGGGCTTGAACGTGCGGTAGTTGATGGTTTCTGGCTTTTTGACTTCGCCATAGGACCAGGACCGGATTTTGTCCGGCGATGCGAGACCGATAGTAATCGCGTCAAACTCTTCCTCATTGGGAAGCGTCTGTTTGAACAGATCAGCGAGCAGGCTTTTCATGTGTCACTCCATCCGATTGAGCTGTGGGCTCAGTCGGCTCAAATACGATCCAGGTCGATGTCGATGGCCAGCGAGCGAATTTCTTTCACCAGCACGTTGAAGGACTCGGGCATGCCCGCATCGATCTTGTGCTCGCCCTTGACGATGTTTTCGTAAACCTTGGTCCGGCCGGTCACGTCGTCGGACTTGACCGTCAGCATTTCCTGCAGCGTGTAAGCCGCGCCATAAGCTTCCAGCGCCCAGACTTCCATCTCGCCGAAACGCTGACCACCGAACTGCGCCTTACCACCCAGCGGCTGCTGGGTCACCAGCGAGTACGGGCCGGTCGAACGCGCGTGCATCTTGTCGTCAACCAGGTGATGCAGCTTCAAGACATGCTTGTAGCCCACGGTGACCTTGCGCTCGAAGGCTTCGCCGGTACGACCGTCGAACAGCGTGACCTGACCGGAAATGGGCAGATCGGCAATCTCGAACATGGTTTCGATCTCGCGCTCGGTCGCGCCGTCGAACACCGGGGTCGCGAAGGGCACGCCCTTGCGCAGGTTGTCGGCCAGCTCCAGCACTTCACCGTCGGAGAAGGTGTCGAGTGCTTCCTTCTTGCCGTTGGTGTTGTAGATCTGGTTCAGCAGCGCGCGCACTTCCTTGGATGCCGCATTGGCACGAAGCATCGTGTCGATCTTGTTGCCCAGGCCTTTAGCCGCCCAGCCCAGGTGCGTTTCAAGAATCTGACCGATGTTCATCCGCGACGGCACGCCCAAGGGGTTGAGCACCACGTCGACCGGCGTACCGTTTTCCATGTACGGCATGTCTTCAACCGGAACGATGCGCGACACCACACCCTTGTTACCGTGACGACCGGCCATCTTGTCACCCGGCTGCAGGCGACGCTTCACGGCCAGGTAGACCTTGACCATCTTCTGCACGCCCGGGGGCAGTTCGTCGCCCTGGGTGAGTTTCTTCTTCTTGACCTCGAAGGCCAGCTCGAAGTCCTTGCGGGTCTTCTCCAGACCTTCACGGACCGCCTCGAGCTGTGTGGCGAGCTCTTCAGCCGCCATGCGGATGTCGAACCAGTGGTAGGACTCGAGACTGTCGAGGTAGGCCTCGGTGATCTCGGTGCCCTTGGCCAGCTTCTTCGGACCGCCGTTGGCCTTCTGACCCACGATCATGCGACGGATACGTGCGAACGCATCGCGCTCCACAATACGCATCTGGTCGGCCAGGTCGGTCTTGAAGCTACGCAGCTGATCATCAATGATCGACTGGGCGCGAACGTCACGCTCGATGCCTTCGCGGGTGAACACCTGCACGTCGATGACAATGCCGTTCATGCCCGAGGGCACGCGCAGCGAGGTGTCTTTCACGTCAGAGGCCTTCTCGCCGAAGATGGCGCGCAGCAGCTTCTCTTCCGGCGTCAGCTGGGTTTCGCCCTTCGGCGTCACCTTGCCGACCAGCACATCGCTGGCTTCGACTTCGGCACCGATATACACGATGCCCGATTCGTCCAGACGCGACAGCTGCGACTCGCCCAGCGATGCGATATCGCGGGTGATTTCTTCAGGTCCGAGCTTGGTGTCACGTGCAACGACCGTCAGCTCCTCGATGTGAATCGAGGTGAAGCGATCATCGGCCACCACGCGTTCGGAGATCAGGATCGAGTCTTCGAAGTTGTAGCCGTTCCACGGCATGAACGCGACCAGCATGTTCTGGCCCAGTGCCAGTTCGCCCAGGTCGGTCGATGCGCCGTCGGCGATCACGTCGCCGCGAGCGATACGGTCACCCACTTTGACGATCGGACGCTGGTTGATGTTGGTGTTCTGGTTGGAACGGGTGTACTTGATCAGGTTGTAGATGTCGACGCCGACTTCGCCCGCCAGGGTTTCGTCGTCGTTGACACGCACCACGATACGGTTGGCATCGACATAGTCGACCGAGCCGCCACGCGTTGCCTGCACGGCAGTACCCGAGTCGACCGCCACCAGACGCTCGATGCCGGTACCGACGAAGGACTTCTCCGGACGCAGACACGGCACGGCCTGACGTTGCATGTTGGCGCCCATCAAGGCGCGGTTCGCGTCGTCGTGCTCAAGGAACGGAATCAGCGATGCGGCCACCGACACAATCTGGCCCGGCGCCACGTCCATGTACTGAACGGAGTCAGCCACAGCCAGCGAAAACTCGCCCTTGTGACGGCAAGACACGAGGTCGCCCGTCAGCTTGCCGTTGTCGTCGACCTGCGCGTTGGCCTGCGCAATGACGTAGCGACCTTCTTCAATCGCCGACAGGTAATCGATCTGATCGGTAACCTTGCCGTCTTCCACCTTGCGGTACGGGGTTTCGAGGAAGCCATAACGGTTGGTCCGCGAATACACGGCCAGCGAGTTGATCAGGCCGATGTTCGGGCCTTCCGGCGTCTCGATCGGACACACACGACCGTAGTGCGTCGGGTGCACGTCGCGCACCTCGAAGCCGGCACGTTCGCGCGTCAGACC
>JBFIJC010000309.1:0-4521 GCA_041600915.1 Nitrogeniibacter sp. | reverse complement strand
TGACGCCCGACGATGTGGCGCATATCACCGCTTATGTGCGGATGCACCAGCGTCGCGCCGGGATCCGCTAAGCGCGGGTCAAAGGAAGCGGTCGAGCAGTTTGCGCGAGTGCGCGTCGAGTGCCGGCAGCGATTTGATCAGATATTGAATGCCGTGTTCGTCGGCGATCATCAGCATCTCGCCCGGCAGCCGGCGAATGTTTTCTTCGCCACGCAGCACGAATCGGGTTGGGCCGCGGTCGGTGTCCACCGCCCAGGTGCTGGGCGTGGCGAAGCTCGAGACCGACTTGAGACGTTGCAGCACGGGCATGAAGTCGCGTGCGGCGAGGGTCTCGTCGATCAGCTGGCGGGTGGCCGGGTCGGTCTGGTCGAGGTGCGTGATCCAGGCCAGTTCGTGGCCATCGGCGCTGAGTAGCGAGATGCCTTCGTCGGGGGCAGCGATGGGGAAGGCGCGGACGACCTGAACATGGTCGTGCCGCTCGCCGGCGGCGTCGGTCAGGCTCAGATGCCCGAAGGCGTCGCGTGAGAGGGTGAAGTCCATGGCTTGCGTCGTCATGTTCGCACTCACTTCAGCGTCGGCTCGGCGTCGACGCCGGCGGTGTGGGCGTTGGGCATGCTGGGTGTCAGGCTGGGGGTGAGCGCCTCGCCTTCGACCTGGCGCTGCTGTGCTTCATACAGGCGCCAGTAGAAACCGCCGCGCTCGATCAGGGTGTCGTGATCGCCTTCTTCGACGATGCGGCCGCGGTCCATCACCACCAGGCGGTTGGCCTTGCGCAGGGTAGACAGGCGGTGGGCGATGGCGATGGTGGTGCGGCCACGCACCAGGTTGTCGAGCGCTTTCTGGATCTCTTTTTCGGTCTCGGTATCGACCGAGCTGGTGGCTTCGTCGAGGATCAGGATCTTCGGATCGATGAGCAGTGCGCGGGCAATCGAGATGCGCTGGCGTTCGCCGCCCGACAGGCCCTGGCCGCGCTCGCCGACCAGCGAGTCGTAACCCTGCGGCAGGCGCAGAATGAACTCGTGGGCATGGGCGGCGCGGGCGGCGGCGACGATTTCGTCGCGTGTGGCCTCGGGCTTGCCGTAGGCAATGTTCTCGGCGATGGTGCCAAAAAACAGGAAGGGCTCTTGCAGCACCAGGCCGATGTGCTTGCGGTATTCGCCCACCGGCACCGAGCGCACATCGACGCCGTCGATGCGGATGGCGCCTTCGCTCACGTCGTAGAAGCGGCACATCAGGTTGACCAGGGTGCTCTTGCCCGAGCCGCTGTGACCCACCAGGCCGACCATCTCACCGGGCTGGATGACCAGATCGACGTCACGCAGCACGGCGCGGTTGCCGTAGCGGAAGCCGACATTGGCCAAGGTGATCTGACCTTTCACGCCTTTGAGATGTATCGGATTGGTCGGCTCGGGGACGCTGGAGGCGTGGTCGAGAATGTCGAACACGCGCTTGGCGCCGGCTGCAGCCTTCTGGGTGACCGAGACGATGCGGCTCATGGAGTCGAGCCGGCCGTAGAAGCGCCCGATGTAGGCGAGGAAGGCGGTCAGCACGCCGACGGTGATGTCGTTGTTGGCGACCTGCCAGATGCCGAAGGCCCAGACCACCAGCAGGCCCACTTCAGTGAGCAGCGCCACGGTGGGCGAGAACACCGACCACACGCGGTTGAGTTTGTCGTTGGCTTCGAGGTTGACCCGGTTGGCTTCGCGGAAGCGCTCGGACTCGCGCTTCTCCTGCGCAAAGGCCTTGACCACCCGGATGCCGGGGATGGTGTCGGCCAGCACGCTAGTGATCTCGCCCCACACGCGGCCGGTTTTATCGAAGCCGGTACGCAGGCGGTCGCGCACGAGGTGGATCAGCCAGGCAATGAAGGGCAGCGGCACCAGGGTGACCAGCGCCAGCCAGGGGTTGATCGAGGCGAGGATGATCGCGGTCATGATGATCATCAGCACGTCGGTGGCGAAGTCGAGCGCGTGCAGCGAGAGGAAGACGCAGATGCGGTCGGTCTCGGAGCTGATGCGGGCCATCAGGTCGCCGGTGCGCTTGTTGCCGAAATATTCGAGCGACTGGCGCAGCAGGTGGTCGTAGGTGGTGGTGCGCAGGTCGGCGCCGATGCGTTCGGAGAACAGGGCGAGGATGTAGGTGCGCGCCCAGCCCAGCCCCCAGGCCACCACGGCCGAGGCGAGCAGGCCGCCGAGGTAGAGCACGACCAGCGAGGTGTCGATCTGCTGACCGTTCTGATACGGGATCAGCACGTTGTCCATCAGCGGCATGGTCAGGTAGGGCGGCACCAGCGTGGCGCCGGTGGCGGCCAGCGTGAGCAGAAAGCCGATCAGCAGCTGCCCTTTGTAGGGCTTGGCAAAACGCCACAGACGAAACAGCGTCCAGGTCGAGGGCGGCTGATCGATGCTGCCCGAGCAGGCCGGGCAGTCGTCTTCGTCGGGTGGCAGCGGGGCCTGGCATTGGGCGCACAGCGCCGCCGACATGGGGTCTGCCTCGCGGCCTTCGCGCAGGGCGTCACGGATCTGGTCGAAGCGCCGACTGAAGCGCAGCGCCGAGGGATTCTGGGTGAGCGTGAAGCGCCAGATCGCTTGCCGGGCGGTGTCGTCCTGAAGCGTGAGGCTGCCCACACCGGCATGGTCGTGCGCGTGCAGCTCAAAGCTGGCATCCAGTGGCCATGCCACGAGCTGACCACCGGCGGTACAGGCGATGAGCTGTCGCGCCGTCAGGACGAGCACCGAGTCGCTAAAGCGCAGGGCGTCATCGAGGTCGAGCGTCAGCCAGGCCTCGATGCTTTCATCGGGCGCCAGTGCGCTTTGCAGATGGGTGTGCCACGGATCGGGCAGGAGCGGTGTCGAGGCGGTGTCGGCGGTGGCCATGGCGTTGGTCAACAAACAACAGGTGGCAATTTGCAGCAGCTTTGCTGCATTGCAAGGCAGCGAACTATACGCGCTTGCTTTGGCGGCGATGAAGCCCTTTCAATTACTCACAAAAGAATATGTGTGCTGTGCCGTAAAATCATCGGCTGCAGTCGCTATGATACGCGCCGACTGCTTGTGTTGCCGCTTGGCGACACTTTTTTCGATACCCGAAACAGCGGATGTTTTTCCGACGATGACCAATCGAACCTTGCAAGTACTCCGTGTCCGTTATCTCGACGGCCCGAACATCTGGACCTATCGTCCGGTGATCGAGGCCTGGGTGGATATCCATGATCTGGAAGACGCGCCATCAAATCTCATTCCAGGCCTGTACGAGCGCCTGACGGCATGGCTGCCGGGTTTGGTCGAGCACCGCTGCGGTGTGGGTGAGCGCGGCGGCTTTCTCGAGCGCCTGCGTGAGGGCACCTGGGCTGCGCATATTCTCGAGCATGTGGTGATCGAGCTGCACGGCATGGCTGGCGTGCCGGAAGGCTTCGGCAAGGCGCGCATGACGCCCGAGCGCGGTATCTACAAAGTCGCTTTCCGTTCGCGCACCGAAGCCATCGGTCGCGCTTGCCTGGACGTGGGTCTGGCGCTGCTTCAGGCCGCGATTGATGATACGTCTTTCGATCTGGAGGCTGCGGTCAAGGGGCTGCGTGCGCAGGTCGACAAGAAGGCGATCGGCCCGAGCACGGCCTGCATTGTCGATGCGGCTTACGCGCGACGTATTCCCTCGGTACGACTGACCGGTGGCAATCTGATCCAGATGGGCTATGGCGTGTGCCAGCGGCGCATCTGGACCGCCGAAACCGACCGCACCAGCGCGATCGCCGAGGGCATTGCCAGTGACAAGGATCTGACCAAGCGCTTGATTTCGGCCTGCGGTATCCCCGTGCCGGCCGGTGAGATCGTCGATTCGGCTGCCGCAGCGTGGTCGGCCGCTGAAGACATCGGCTTGCCGGTAGTGGTCAAGCCCAGCGACGCCAACCATGGTCGTGGTGTGTCGGTCGCGCTCGATTCGCGCGAGGCGGTCGAAGCGGCATGGGCGGTGGCTGAGCGCGAAGGCGACGAAGTCATGGTCGAACAGTTCATACCCGGTCACGAGCACCGCTTGCTGGTGGTGGGCGACCGGGTGGTGGCGGCATGTCGGGGTGAGGAGGTGAGTGTCGTCGGTGATGGCACGAGCACCATCGAGTCCCTGATCGACAGCCAGATCAACTCTGACCCGCGCCGAGGCAGCGATGTTGCCTTGCCGCTGGATGTGATCCAGCTTGACCGGTGTCCGACGGTCTTGCTTGAGCTCGAACGGCAGGCGCTCGATTGCAGTTCCGTACCGGAGGCCGGGCGGCGTGTGCTGATTCAGCGCCACGCCAATTATTCGGCCGATGTGACCGCGCAGGTTCATCCCGAAGTGGCGGCCGATGCCGTGCTCGCGGTCAAGGTTATCGGTCTCGATATTGCGGGTGTCGATGTGGTGTGCTCGGCGATTGATCAGCCACTGCGCGCGCAGAACGGCGCGGTGATTGCGGTCAACGCCGGCCCCGGCCTGTTGATGCACCTGAAGCCGACCGCGGGTGAGGTCCAGCCCGTGGGCGAGGCGATC
>JBFIJC010000308.1:0-4537 GCA_041600915.1 Nitrogeniibacter sp. | reverse complement strand
CGCATGCAGGAGCTGCTGGCGATGGATGCCCAGCGCGCCCGTGAGTCGGAGATTCTCAAGCAAGAGATGCAGTCGGCGGCGAGAAGTCGCGCACTAGACGCATACCGAACCGCAATTAGCCAGAAAGTGAAGCGAAACATCATGTTGCCCCCCAGCGTCAGCGGCAACCCAGAGGCTATCTTCATGGTGGATCAGTTGCCCGATGGCACGGTCATTGGTCTGCGCCTGAAGAAGAGCACCGGCAACGCGGCGCTGGATGAGGCGATCGATCGCGCCATCCGAAAATCGAGCCCATTGCCAACACCAGATGACAAAGCTCTTTTTAACCGTACACTAGCGTTCACTTTTCGCCCGCTCGAACAATAAAAGGGGTTCGGTATAATCCGCCCGGGAACCAGAGACGATGAAACTGACTGATTTGTTTCGATTTTTGCTGATCACACTGCTCGCCGCCACCGCCATGTCGGCGCGGGCACAACTGTCGATCGAGATTACCGGCGCCGGCGCCAACCGCTTTCCGGTGGCGATCGCCGTCATGGAAGGCGAGTCACAATTGCCGCGCGGCGTCACCGATGTGGTCCGCAGCGACCTCGAGCGCAGCGGCCTGTTCTCGCTCGTCGAAATGGGCCCCAAGCCCATCGGCGAAGCGGTCACGCCCGACTTTGCCTATCTGCGCACCCGCGGCGCCGACGCCATTGCCGTGGGTACGATCGTGCCCGCGCAAAGCGGCAAGTACGAGCTGCGCATGCGCCTCTATGACACGCGCCAGGAGACCCAGCTCGACGCCCTGACGCTGACCATGACGCCCGCGCAGTACCGCGTCACCGGCCACAAGATCGCCGACGTCATCTACGAGCGCATTACCGGCCTGAAGGGCGTGTTCTCGACGCAGATCGCCTATGTGGTCAAGTCTGGCGGTCAATACAAACTGCAGATCGCCGACTCTGACGGCGCCAACCCGCAGACCGCTCTGGCTTCCAACGAACCGATCATCTCGCCGTCGTGGTCGCCCGATGGCACGCGTCTGGCCTATGTGTCTTTCGAAGCCAAAAAGCCGGTCGTGTATGTACACACCCTGGCCACCGGACTGCGTTCCGTGGCGGCCAACTTCAAGGGCTCCAACTCGGCACCGTCGTGGTCGCCGGACGGCAGCCGCCTCGCGGTGGTGCTGACCAAAGACGGCCAGTCACAAATGTACACCGTCAATCCCGACGGCTCGGGCGTCACCCGCCTGGCCAGCTCGTCGAGCATCGACACCGAGCCGGCCTTCAGCCATGACGGCCAGTGGATCTACTTCACTTCCGACCGTGGCGGCAGCCCGCAGATCTACCGCATCGCCACCGCCGGCGGCCGCGCCGAACGCGTCACCTTCGAGGGCAGCTACAACGTCACACCGCGCCCCTCGCCCGATGGCCAGACCATGACCTACATCGCCCGGACCGGTAACGGCTTCCAGGTCGCGATCATGGATGTCGCCACCCGCCAATTTGCCGTCCTGACCGACACCGGTCGGGATGAGTCACCCAGCTTTGCGCCCAATAGCCGCATGATTCTCTACGCAACAGAGATCGGTGGTCGCGGGGTGCTTGCCGCTGTTTCGTCCGACGGGCGAATCAAGCAACGTCTCTCGGTCCAGGCCGCCGACGTGCGTGAACCCGCCTGGGGACCTTTGCCCCGCTAGCGGATTGCTAGTACTTTATGACTCAAGGAGTCTTTTCAATGCGTTACCCCCTCGCCGCCTCCATGCTCGCTCTTGCCCTGCTGGCAGGCTGCTCGAGCACCCCGATGACCGCTGACCAAGGCGCCAGCGTCGAAGACCGTACGGCAAATGCCGGCACGATCCCGACCGTGCGTCCCGACCAGATGCAAGGCGCCGGCATGGCCGCCCTGCGCGACCCGAACAACATCCTGTCCAAACGCGCGATCATGTTCGACTACGACAGCTTCACCATCCGCAGCCAGTACGCGCCGCTGATCGAAGCCCACGGCCGCTTCCTGGCAGCCAACCCGCAGATGAAGATGCTCATCCAGGGTAGCGCCGACGAGCGCGGCAGTCGCGAATACAACCTGGCCCTCGGCCAGAAGCGTTCCGACGCCGTCAAGAAGTCGCTGATGCTGCTGGGCGCCACCGAAGCCCAGATCGAATCCGTCAGCCTGGGTGAAGAGAAGCCGCAGTGCACCGAGCGTAACGAAGCCTGCTACGCCGAAAACCGTCGCGGCGAAATGCTCTACGCCGGAGAGTTCTGATGATGCGGCCGGCCCCCTGGATTGCACTGGTAGCAGCGGTGCTCACGTGGCCGGCGCACGCTGGCCTGTTTGACGACGCCGAGGCGCGCAAGGAGATCATCCGCATGCGCGATGACCACACCGCTCGCCTCGACGCTCTCGAAGCCAGCTCACGAGCCTCCTTGCAACTGGCCAACCAGATCGAGACCATGAAGTCCGAGGTGGCCAAGCTGCGCGGTGATGTCGAGCTGATGATGCACGACATGGAGTCGGTCAAGAAGCGCCAGCAGGACTTCTACGTTGACCTCGACGCACGTCTGCGCAAACTCGAAACCGGGGGCGCCAGCCCCGCAGGCCCCATCGATCCCGCGGCAGAGTCGCAGGATTACGAGAACGCACTGAACCTGCTCAAGAGTGGCAAATATTCCGAAGCCGCAGGCGCCTTCGACGCCTTCATTGCCGCCTACGCCGGCAGCAGCTTTCTGCCCAGCGCCCATTTCTGGGCCGGCAGCGCCGCCCTGCAGGCCAAAGACATCGCCCGCGCCACGCAACACTTCAACACCGTGGTCAATCAGTGGCCGCAGGACGCCCGCGCACCCGACGCCTTGCTCGGCGTGGCCAACTGCCAGCGCGCCATGGGCGAGCGCCGGCTCGAGCAGAACACGCTCAAGGCCGTGATCAGCCAGTACCCCGACAGCGCTGCCGCCAAATCGGCCAAGCAGCGCCTGGGCAGCTGATCCGTCCATGAGCAAGCAACAGACCGTCACCCGGCTGCGGGTGACGGAAATCTTCGCATCCGTACAGGGCGAAGCCTCCCGCGCCGGCCTGCCCACCGTGTTTGTCCGCCTCACCGGCTGCCCGCTGCGTTGCGTGTGGTGTGACACCGAATACGCCTTCAATGGCGGCCAGACACGTGACCTGAGTGCCATCCTCGACGAGATCGCCAGCCACGGCCTGCACCACATCTGCGTCACCGGCGGCGAACCACTCGCCCAGAAGGGCTGCCTCGCGCTGCTCACGGCCCTGTGTGACGCCGGCTACGATGTGTCGCTGGAAACCAGCGGCGCGCTCGACATCGCTGCCGTTGACCCGCGCGTCAGCCGCATCATGGACCTCAAAGCCCCCGGCTCCGGCGAAGTCGACAAGAACCGCTGGGACAACCTGCCTCACCTGACCGCCCGCGACGAGCTCAAGATCGTCATCGCCAACGCCGACGACTACACCTGGGCCTGCGACCAAGTCCGCCAACACGCCCTCGCCGAGCGCTGCCCGGTGCTGTTCTCGCCGGTCGCCGGCGAACTTGCCCCGGCCGATCTGGCCGAATGGATCGTGCGTGACCGCCTGCCGGTGCGCTTTCAAATGCAACTGCACAAAGTACTGTGGGCCGACGCCCGTGGTAAATAAATCTCATGAGTGAACACACCGAAACACCGCTGCGCCGTGCCGTCGTCCTGCTCTCCGGCGGACTCGACTCTGCGACCTGCCTGGCCATTGCCCGCGACCAGGGCTTCGCGTGCTATGCCCTGTCGGTCGCTTATGGGCAGCGCCACGCGGCCGAGCTGACCGCCTCCAAGCGCGTCGCCGACAGCCTCGGCGCCGCCGAACACCGGCTCGCCCGTGTCGGCCTCGGCCAGTTTGGCGGCTCCGCCCTGACCGACCCGACCATCGACATCCCCCTCGACAACCGCAGCGGCGCATCGCCCATCCCGGTCACCTACGTGCCCGCGCGCAACACGGTGATGCTCTCGATCGCGCTGGCCTGGGCCGAAGTGCTCGGCGCCAACGACATCTTCGTCGGCGTCAACGCGGTCGACTACTCCGGCTACCCGGATTGCCGGCCCGAGTACATCAAGGCCTTTGAAACCATGGCCAATCTCGCCACCAAGGTTGGTGTCGAAGGCGAGCGCATGACCATTCACGCACCGCTGATCGAGCTCAGCAAGGCCGACATCATCCGCCGTGGCACGACCCTCGGCGTCGACTACAGCCAGACCGTCACCTGCTACCAGGCCGACGACACCGGACGCGCCTGCGGACGATGCGAAGCCTGCCGTCTGCGCCGCGCCGGCTTCCTCGAAGCCGGCGTCGACGACCCGACCCGCTACGCCAACGGCAAACCCCCCGAATTATCTGCCTGATCGGCTTGACAGGGCCCGGGTCGGTTACTATAATTCGCGCTTCCTTTCGGGTCGTTAGCTCAGTTGGTAGAGCAGCGGACTTTTAATCCGTTGGTCGCGTGTTCGAGCCACGCACGGCCTACCAGGACACCAAAGGGGTTGCAGGCACTCGCTTGCAACCCCTTTTTTCGTTT
>JBFIJC010000307.1:0-4547 GCA_041600915.1 Nitrogeniibacter sp. | reverse complement strand
TTTGCCGATGTTGTCTACGCTCGGCGCCGGAATCCACAGCAGTTCGCCATGCCAGCCGTCACCGAAGTACTCAGCACGAGCCGCCCATTGCGGAATCCGCATCTGATCGAACTCGGGCAGAAAGAACTCCCGGGTATCGCGCGCCGACACAACGTCAGCGAAAAACAGACCGACCATCTCGCCCCATACGACGTGCTGTCGCCCGAGCCGGTAGTCCCACTTGCCTGCGGAGATATCCACATACGCCTCACGAATCATGGCTTCGCTGCGCAGATCACGGCGAACCGCTGACGGATAGACGTCCGACTCGATATCCGGAGCAGCGTCCGCATCGAATCGCCCGGAGAGCTTCCATTTCACGCTCTCGCTCAAGCGACCACTACTCTCGAGATTCAAGCGCGCACGGAGCTTGGACCAGTGCGAAGGCGCGTTGTACGCCCGCGCAGCGGAAAACTCGGCGAATCCATGCAAGCCGCCACCGCTATCGGCCGGCTTTGCCACATCGAGCAAATCGTCGAGATCACCCGCAGCCAATGCACAGCCTGCCATTGCCGCCAGACCCAGTCCGACACCTAAACGCCATCGATTCATCAATTTCTCCCTAGATTTCCGGATCTTCTTCATCTTGCGGCCGGCGGTCCTGGACGAACATCCATCCATCAGACTTTCGCACTCCCAGCGCCTTGATTTCACCGTCTTCAATTCGCACCAAGCGGTCCGCCATATTCATCACGCGTCGATCATGGGTCGAAAACACAAAGGTGGTTCCAGACTCACGGTTGATCTGCTTCATCAGTTTCAGGATGCTCTCGCCGGTCTTGCGATCAAGGTTTGCCGTTGGCTCATCCGCCAGGACAATCTTGGAATGCGTCGCCAGCGCCCGGGCAATGGCCACGCGCTGTCGCTGGCCGCCAGAGAGCTGATTCGGCCGGTGAGACGCGTATTTGCGCAGCCCCACCATGGAGAGGTAATGCTTTACCCGCTCCTGTCGCTCAGCCTTGGAGAGCTCGGGAAACTGCAACAAGGGGTATTCAATATTTTCTTCAGCCGACAGCACAGGCATCAGATTGAAGGTCTGAAAGATAAAACCGATCGTGCGCGCTCTCAGATCCGCCAGGTCGTCAGGGCTCTGGCCGGACACATCCTGACCATTGATGAGCACGCGACCACTCGAGGGGGTGTCGATGCAGCCGATAATATTCAGTACTGTTGACTTGCCGCTTCCAGACGGCCCGGCGATAGCCAAAAACACGCCGGGCTCGATGGACAAGCTAACGTCGCGAAGCGCCGTAACGGTTTGGTCACCCAAGCGATAACGCTTAGAGACATTTTCGACCTGAACTATCGCCATTTCGTTGCCGTAATAGAAGTGACACTGCCACAAGGATAGCACTCATGACACAGCCATTTCGACTTCGTCGCACGGTCCTGCACATCGCCGTTTTAACGACGCTGTCGGCCCTTAGCGGATTGACACTTGCAGCCGACACGCCAGACGCCAACGCACTACTCGCCAGCACCGATGCGATCCGCTTTCCACAGGAAAGCTTCCAGGTCGACATTGATATCGAAAGCCGCCAAAACGAAGGCGAGGCCGCCGACCATCACCGCTATCGCGTGCTGTCAAAGGGGCGCGAAGATACGGTCGTCCTGACGATGGAACCGTCCAGCGAGCGCGGACAGATCCTGCTCATGAAGCATCGGGATTTGTGGATTTTCATGCCGTCCGTCTCTCAGCCCGTCCGCCTGTCCCTGGCGCAGCGCCTCACTGGCCAAGTCGCCAACGGCGATCTCGCCCGGGCAAACTTCACC
The DNA here is from genome assembly GCA_041600915.1 of Nitrogeniibacter sp. GTDB lineage: Bacteria > Pseudomonadota > Gammaproteobacteria > Burkholderiales > Rhodocyclaceae > Nitrogeniibacter. The sequence continues at coordinate 2,735 of JBFIJC010000307.1, read as the reverse complement.
GGCGACTACAGCGCAAAATACCTGCGCGAAGAAGCGATCGACGGAAAGCCGGCCCACGTGCTCGAACTCACGGCCGTCGATGAAGGCGTCACCTACGCCAAAGTGGAGTACTGGATTGACACCGCCACCACTCGCCCGATCAAAGCCGCGTTCTATGCCATCTCCGGCAGGCTGCTGAAGACATGTGAATACACCGACTACAAGGAAATGGCGGGTGCCGTGCGCCCCACCCGCCTGGTCATGACCGACGCGCTCAAAGCGGGCAGCGTCTCGGTGATGAGCTACAGCGCAATGAACCCCCGCGCCCTGCCCGACAAGCTATTCACCAAAGAGTATTTGAAGAAACTGAACTGAACGCACAAATACGAAACGCCGCTGATCGCGGCGCTCGTAAAGAAAAAGGCACCCGAAGGTGCCTTTTTCAACTTCCAAACCGACTAAAGTCGATTAGAAAGCGTGGCGGATACCAACACCGAAGGCGGTGGAACCGTCACCAGCCGACGTTGCCAGCACGCCACGGGCGGCCGAGTCGTCGTTGGTGGTGCGGTTTGCGCCGACGTAAGCGATGGTGCGCTTCGACAGGTTGTGGGTGTAAGCAACTGCGAACGAACGGCTATCCATGTCGTCTGCATCTTCGCTGCGAGCACCGTAGGCAACGTGGATGTTGCCCTTACCGACCGGCACCACGGCGCCGATGTAGTAAACCTTGATGTCGTTATCGGTTGCGGCATCAACATCAGCGGTCTGGTACGAACCCATCAGCTTGACAGCGCCGAAGTCGTACGATGCGCCCAGGTAGTGCTCTTTCTGCTTGGTGCCTTCAGCAGCAGCAGTGGTCACGACTGCGGGAACGCCACCGACGATGCCGACGGTCGAGCTAGCAGCGGTATCCATAGCCTTGGTGCTCTGATACACGTAACCAATGGCGAACGGGCCGTTGGCGTAGTTCAGACCCAGGCCGAGGTCGTTGTCGTCGCCGCGATCAGCACCCGACTCGGTACCGCTGGTACCGGTGAAGGAGTAGATCACTTCGCCGCTGAAGCCGCCGAAGTTCTTCGACTTGTACTTAACCGAGTTGTCCCAACGAGCCAGCGAGCCAGCGGAGATCGACAGACCGGAGGTCAGCGGGGTGGAAGCGTCGATTGCGCCAGCAGCAACTGCGCCGCTATAGGTAGCCACGGCACCGAAGCCCGGAGCGTACTGACGGCCCAGACCGATGAAACCGAAGCCGCCTTCCAGACCCAGCCAAGCTTGACGGTGGAATTCTTTGGTGGAAGCCGGGGAAGCGTCGTCAGAGTTGAAGCCCTGCTCGAGGGTGAACACAGCCTTCAGGCCGTTACCCAGATCCTCGGAACCCTTGAAGCCGATACGCGGGCCATTCAGCACGCCGTTATGCACGCCGGTGAACTTGCTATCGCCAGCTTTGGCGTAACCGACAAAGGTGTCGATGATGCCGTACACGGTCACGTTGGACTGTGCGAAGGCCGGAGCGGCGATCATGCCGGCGACGGCCATGGCGATCAGTTTCTTCTGCATGGATTTCTCCTAAGATTGTGTAGTTGTAACCCAGGGGTGGCCTGGGCCCGACTGACCTCTCAAGCCGAGAAGTTGTGGCAATTTTGCAAACCTTGGCGCTTTGCCGCAAGCCTGTGAGCCAAATACCGGCGAATCTGAAGATTGTTTGTTGCTTTTGCGCAACATCACACTTCACTCACCGATTCATAGACTCAGCCAAAGTTCAGAACGCCACGGCAATGGCAAAGTGCAGGCGCACGGAGCGGTCATCGTGCCCGTAGGCCAGATCGACCGCCAACGGCCCCGCCGGACTGCGCCAGCGGGCGCCAAGGCCATACCCGGTCTTGAAGCGAAAGCTCTGCCGATTATCGGTGGCATTGCCGGCGTCGACAAAACCCGCAATACCCCACGCGTTGTCCAGCCAATGGACGTATTCGGCGCTTACCGCAGCCATGTAACGACCGCCCACGGTAGCGCTGCCCTCTTGCACGCCAAGACTCTGGTAGGCGTAGCCACGCACGCTTTGAGCGCCGCCCGTACGGAACAGGAAGTCCTGTGGAATATCTTCGCGGCTCGGCGCGAGCGTCATGCCGCCATCGGCCCGCAGAATGAATACATCGCGCTCACCCACCGGTTGATAGCGCACGAGCCGGCCCGCCAGGCGAAGAAAGTTCTGGTCTGACAGTGCGGCTTTGGCGCCCCCGCCAATCTGCCCGCTCAGAACGAAGCCTTCTCGCGGATCGAGCAGATTGTCGACTTTGCGCCAGGTCCAGGTCCAGTTGAGCGACAGCGCCTTGCGATTGGATTCCTCGACGCCTTCGGGGGCATAGGTTTCTCGCTGGAGCTTGAGCGCGAGATGGGTTTCGATGTCGTCCCGCTGATGTTTTCGCGCAATGCCGATGGCGCTGTTGGTGATTTTCAGGCCTTGGGTATCGCTGCGTTCGGTCAAGGCGCCGAAGCTGTCCTGGCGTCCGCCACGCTCGGGCGGGAGGAACACGTCGGCGTAGGCCAACTGGTGGCGCTGCTGCAAGCGCACGCCAGTGGTCAGAATCCATCCTCGGCCGAGAAGGTTCGCGTTACGGTAAGACGCCTCGGTGCGATAGCCATTGTTACTGCTGAAGCCGACGCCCAGCCCGACGCGCTTGGGCGGCGCTTCGACAACACTGACCTGGATCGGCACCTGTTCAGGCGCCACATCGCGCGTCGCCACACTGACCACA
>JBFIJC010000306.1:0-4565 GCA_041600915.1 Nitrogeniibacter sp. | reverse complement strand
GGGCGATACGCCCTCTGGCAGATTGCCCTGCACCGAACTCAGATACTCAAGCACCCGTGAGCGCGCCCAGTAAATGTCGGTGCCGTCGGCGAAAATCACATACACATAGGACGCGCCAAACATCGAAAAGCCACGCACCACTTTGGCCTTGGGCACGGCCAGCATGGCGGTGGTGAGCGGATAGGTGACCTGATCCTCCACCACCCGCGGCGCCTGGCCGGCGTAGGGCGTATAGATGATCACCTGCACATCCGACAGGTCGGGCAGCGCGTCGAGCGGCGTGTTCTTGACCGCATACACGCCACCGGCCACCACGGCGATGCTGGCGAGCAGCACCAGAAACACATTGCGGGCCGACCAGTCGATCAGACGATCGAGCATGCCGGGCGGGCGAACGAAGCTGTCCATGTCAGCCTTCCCCCCGGACGGGGCGATACAAACAAGAGGTGCGTCTCATCTCAACGCCCCTTGGACGCAGCAGCGCCGGTTTTTTCCATCTTGATGATCACGAACTCGCCATCGCCGCGGTCCTCGAAGGTGAAGCGCAAGGGCTCGCCCGGCAAGAGCCCCGTGGCCACCTCGGGCGACGCAAGTCCGAAGTCCATGGTCATCGACGGCCACTTCAGCGCGGCAATGGCCTCGTGATTCATCGACACCGTGCTCGAGGCCACATCCAGCGCATCGATCGAACCGACCGCCTCATAGGTCTTCATCGCCGGCGCGCTCGCCTCTGAGGGCGCAAAAGCCGCCAGTGCCGCCTTGAGGTTGCTCTCCGCATCGATCAGGAAATTGGCCGCCACCACCACTTCGTCGCCATCGGCCAGGCCCTCCAGCACCTCGACATGCTCGCGGCCACGCCGGCCGATCTTCACCGGCTGAGGCTTGAAGCGGCCCTCACCGGCCACCCGCAGCACCACCTGACGCTCACCGGTGTCGATCAGCGCCGACTTGGGCACGGTCAGACGCGGCGCGGCGCCGCCGTCAGCCACCTCGACATGGGCAAACATGCCGGGGCGCAGCAGCCCATCGCGGTTATCAAGTTCGAGCCGCATCGGCGTCGTCCGCGTGGCGGCATTCAGGGTCGGGTAGAGATAGGTGACCTTGGCCTCGAAACTGCGCTCGGGAAAGGCCTCGACCCGCAAGATGGCCGGCTGGCCGACGCGCACCCGCGCCAGATCCTGCTCGTACACATCGGCAATCACCCACACGGTGCTCAAATCGGCAATGCGGTAAATCGCCATGCCGGGCGCAAAGCGCATGCCCTCGACCGCTTTCTTCTCCAGCACCACGCCGCTGGCCGGCGAGCTGAACGTAATGCTCGCCGAATTGGCCCCGCCGGCGCTCACCTGCCAATGACGCAAGCGCTCGCGGGCCGCAAGCAGCAGCCGCTGGGCACTCTCGCGCGCCATCGGCTCGGTCGCGCCGGGGCCATTGGCGAGGCGCTCTGCAATCTCCACTTCCTTGCGTGCCGACACCAGCTCCGGGCTATACACCGAGAACAGCGCCTGACCACGCTTGACCGGGTCACCGCTGGCATTGACATACAGTCGCTCGATCCAGCCCTCGAAGCGCGGCGACACATCGTGAATGGCCCGCTCGTTGATCTCCACCCGGCCCACCGCGCGCACCGCCGCGTCGAGCACCTGCATCGATGCCCGCTCGGTCTTGACGCCCAGCGTCTGCAGTCGCGTGGGGCTGACACTGACCGCACCGCTATCGTCGGGCGCATCGTCGGCATACACCGCGATGTAGTCCATGCCCATCGAGTCCTTCTTGGGCGTGGGCGAGGTATCCGGCAGCCCCATGGGGTTGCGGTAGTAAAGAAGCTTGCGCTCAGCCGCGGGGGCGTCGGCGGCTGCCGGGGCGGCCTGCGCCTCGACCACGGCAGCGAGCGGCAGCGCGCCCGGCGTGGCGGCAAAATAGCCTGCGCCAGCGGCTGCGCTGATGAGGACGGCAATAAGGAGGCGGTTCACAGTGGCGCTCCGGTCAGTTGTTCGATGTCGACGACGCGGATGAATCGTTCGACCTCCGCGTCGAGCAGGGCCAGGCGGGTGCGCAAAATCAGGCGCTCGGCCTCGATCAAGGTATTGAAGTTGACCCGGCCGGTTTCATACCCCGCCTCGGCGGCCTGATAGGCGGCTTCGGCTTGTGGGAGCAAGGTGCTGCGAAGCAAGCGGGCCTTGTCGCGGCTTGACTCAAAACCCGCCCAGGCTTCGCCGATACGGCCTTCCAGCGCCGCCAGCGCGGCGTCCACACGGGCATCGGCCGCATCGGCCATGTGCTCGGCTTCGCGTTCGCGCGCACGTCGGGCCGACTGCTGCAGCGGGATGTTCAGCTCGAGCATCACGTCCCAGCTATCGGTTCCGCTGCGTGGCCGGTTGTTGGTCAAGGCAAGTGCAAAATCGGGATATCGCTCCTTGTAGGTCAGCGCCCGGGCGTGCGCAGCGGCGTCGACGCCACGCCTTAGGCGCGCCACCTCGGGCGAGTTGTCCGCCATACGCGTCCGAAGCTCGGACAACATCAAGCGCTCGGGCACCGCGGGCAGCGCTGCCGGCACGGCCAGGGGTGCGTCGGCGGCGCGCGGCAAGCTGGCGTTGAGCCGCGCCGCGGCGTCGCGCTGGCGCCGCTCGGCTTCGAGCAATTCGACCCGCAAGTTGGTGATCTCGCTTTGCACGCGAATGGCGTCCTGCTGGGGCACCAGACCCACGCCGTAACGCGTCAGCACGATGGGTTCGAGCGCGCCCAGCAGACTCAACGTGCCTTCAAGAATCTGCCGTTGGCCGGCGGCCTGATAATGCCGGGCAAACGCCGTTTTCAAGCGCGCGACCAGCTCAACGCGGGTCGCCAGTTGCTGCGCCTCGACCTGCCCGGCCTGCGCACTGGCAACGGCACTGCGCAGATCACGCTTGCCGGGAAAAGGAATCGCCTGAATCACCCGGTAGCGCGTGGTGCCGACCTCGCCGGGCACCAGGGACGCGCCGCGCCCCGACATGGTGTTGGTGGCATCCATGAGTTCAAGCTGAAAGCGCGGATCGGGCAATGCGCCGGCCGGCTCGACCCGCGCTTGCGCCGCCTCGGCCTCGAAGTGCCGCCCGGCGAGTTCGGGGTGGCGGGCCGTGGCGTAATCCACCAAGGCGGTCAGGTCGCCGCCCAGCAGGGCGTCCTCTGCCGCTGCCGCAGGCATGAGCGCAAACAGCGGCAAGAGCACGAGCGCAGGCAGCATCAACCCCTGTCGGGCCGATGCCAGGATCTTGGGCGTCATGATGAGTGTCCGGTTCGGGAAGCATTCCGGCGCGCACGAGTCGCGCCGGTGAATCAGGATTAGTGCGCCATTTCCATGGTGGTGACGGTCAGCTTGCCGCCGTGATCTTCGGCCAGAAAGCGCACTTTGTCGCCCGGCTTGCGACCCTCGAGCATGGCGCCGTCTTTCACATGAAAGGTCATGGTCATCGGGCCCATGCCCAGGCTGTGCAAGGGGCCGTGTTTGATGGTGACCTTGCCGGTGGCCGCGTCGAGCTTCTTGATTTCACCGTCCGACATCTGCGCCTGTTGCGTGCTCATCGGCATCGCGGCATGGCCATGACCATCGGCGGCGATGGCTGCGGGCAGTGAGGCAAACAGTCCGAAAGAGACGGCGGCAGCAAGGGTCAGGTTTTTCATGGTGATTTCCTTAGAAGGCTTGAATCCAATGAGAATGGAGTGTGGCGTGCGCTGGCCGACGCGGGCCTGACGCGAAGATGACATTTCCGTCATATGCTCAATGCTCATGACGCTTGCCATCGGGGTGAATATGGGCCGGCCGCGCCGGGGCGACGGCCGCTGCTTCCTGAGGTGGCTGGGCGGGCGCGTGGTGATCGGCTCCGCCCGCGTGGTGATCGGCTCCGCCCGCGTGGTGATCGGCTCCGCCCGCGTGGTGATCGGCTCCGCCCGCGTGGTGATCGGCTCCGTCCGCGTGATGATCGTCCTCGGCGACCGGCTGATGTTCGTCCATCATGTGCTCGCCGCCGCCGTGCGCGTGTCCGTCGCTGGCGGCGACCTCGGCCAGATAGTCTTCCGGGCTCATCGCCGGGAGGCGCTGCAAAAACGCCACCATGTCCCACAGATAGGCGTCGCTCATGCTCTTGCCCCAGGCCGGCATGCCCGAAGCCTTGATACCGTGTTTGATGGTCCAGAACGCGCGGGCCGGATCGGGCGCCGCGGTGCTCAGATCAGGCGGCGCTGGATAGAGTCCCGCGCTCAGTTCGGTGGGACCACTGCCCGGCCGGAGGTGACACGTGGCACACATGGCAGCGTAGTTGCCAGCGCCACGACGAATGCCGGCGGCGTCATCCAGCGGCGGCACATCTATGTTGGCCGCCTCCGAACCCACCGCACGCGAGCGCGCCAGATCCAGCAGCTGATGCACCGCTTCACTGTGCGGCTCATCCGCCGCCACGCTCACCGCGCCGGTCATCACCACGCCGGCGCCGATCGCGGCCAGGCCCGCCAGTGTCGTCATTACGCCCATCACAAATCGATTCACACGCCGTCTCCCACTGTGGTGTCAGCGACGAGCATGACAGCGG
>JBFIJC010000305.1:0-4576 GCA_041600915.1 Nitrogeniibacter sp. | reverse complement strand
GCATGCGGGATGTCGGCCGCCAGCAGCGAGCGCATCCCCATGTCCTCACCCTGCACCACATCAATATGGCCTTTGTGCGGCCAGGCAATATCGCGCAAATAGCCGGCCAGTGCGGCCGTTGCAGCGCCGGTAGCCGGATCTTCGTACACGCCGCCCGAAGCAAAGGGATTGCGGGTGTGGAAGTGCTGGGGGTCGCCGGCCCAGACGAACAGCACGGTGACAAAGCCGTGGGTGTTCATGAAGTGCCGCCCGGCGTCGAGGTCATAGTGCATCGCCGCCAAGGCCTCTCGATGCTTGAGCGCGAGCAGCAGGTGGTCTGCCCCGCCGTGGATGCGCGCTGACGGCAGCCGCGGGTCGAGCTCGCTGCGCGCATAGCCGAAGAGCGCCAGCGCGGCGTCGATGAGCGCGTCATCCGCGGCCACGCTGCGAGTGGGAGGCGACTGCAATGCAGCGCTGAGACGATCGTCCTCGCAACTGCCTTCGACGGTGATCCTGGCCTGATTGAGCGTCAGCCCGAACACACCCTTGCCATGGCGCAAGGCCAGCGCGGCGCCCAGGGCGATGGTGGCATGGCCGCAGAACGGCACCTCGGATTCGGGCGAAAAATAACGCACCCGCCAGCCATCGCCGTCCGGCGCCGCAAAGGCGGTCTCCGAAAAGCCGACCTCGGCAGCAATGCGTTGCATCTCGGCGACAGGTGGCAGGCGGTCAGCGATGACGACCCCTGCGGGGTTGCCGCCGACTGCACCATCGGAGAAAGCTGCGAATTTCTGGATATCCATGGAGGGCCTCCGCATGAAAAACTCGCCCCAGCTTAGCCTTCGCCCGGCAAAAGAGTCCGGTACAAAACACGTCGCAAGGACGAAACGGTGGCCGCAGACGGCAACACCCAAGACTGACCAAGGAAATGGGCGAGCGCATGACGGACAAAAAAGAAAAACGCGGCTCAAGGCCGCGTCTGTCTTTTGTTACTGGCGGAGAGGGCGGGATTCGAACCCGCGGTAGGCTCGCACCTACGCCTGATTTCGAGTCAGGTACATTCGACCACTCTGCCACCTCTCCGCTCGAAGGACGGAATTATAGGAAGGTTCTTGAAAAAAAGCACCTCTGACTTGCGTTAATCGTTTTTTGGCAGCATTTCGTCGTAAGCGCGAACGGCCTCTGCGGCGTACATCAGGGTCGGCCCGCCGCCCATATAAGTGCAGATTGCGAGCGTTTCCATCAACTGTTCGCGGGTCACGCCGAGGCGGATCAAGGCCTTGATGTGATAGCCGATACACGCGTCGCAACGCGACGAAACACCAATCGCCAGCGCAATCAACTCTTTGTGAAGGGCGTCGATGGTGCCACCGGCGAGCGCCGCCTTGGCCATCGCCGAGAACCCCTTCATGGTCTCGGGCACCTCTTTGTGCATGGCTTCCAGCCCTTTGGATACATCGCTGGTGATCTGTTTGAATGACTTGCTCACGGCCTGCTCCATACATAAGCGTTTTCGAATATTCATTTTATCGAATTTTCTGAAAACATACCACCGCGTATGGCATCCCTTGATCCATGCGATTTGCGACACGTGCGCAGTCCGGCGACAATCGGTCCCCTGTGAGGGAGTTTGACCATGCGCGCCCTGCTTCTTGTTCTAGCCACACTGCTACTGACCGGCTGCCCGCGTGGCGAGGCGCCGGTGATTGTCGACTTCCGGACGCTGGGCGAACTACGGGTGGCGACGCGCGTGGATGCGGTGACCTACCGAAAAGAACCAAATGATGGCGCAAGCGGCTTTGAGCATGATTTGCTTGAGGAGTTGGCCAGCGAACTGGGCGTGCCGGTGAAGTTCATCGTTTTCCCCAGTGCGGCACGCGCGCTGGCGGCGGTTCAACGCGGTGATGCCCATCTGGCCGCCGCAGCACTCGGCCGCAATGACAAGGCCCGCCATGTACGGTGGTCGCCCATTGTGCGCGAGCTTAAACTGCTCATCGCCGGCACCAGCGAAACGGCCTCGGCTGTTCAGTCGGTTCAGGATCTTGCCGGCAAAACAGTGACTGCCCGCCGAGGCACGCTCGCCGCGCGGCGGCTGAGAGAGCTTCAGCACGAAGTGCCGGAGATGCGGATCAACACGGTCGCGGGTCAGCCGGATCAGGTTTTGTTAAGCGCGGTTGCAGACGGACGCATTGCCCTGCTGGCGACCGATGAAGCCCAACTGGCGCTGGCCGCTGAATTGCGCCCGGAGCTGCAACAAGTGAGCGCCCTGCCCGGCACCGCCGCCATGGCCTGGGCGCTGCCCGACAACGCCGGATCGACCGAGCTCTTTGAAACGGTCGGCCGGTTTCTGATTCGATCGCACGAAGACAACACCATTACCCGTCTGGAAGACCGCTACTTCGGCCACATCCAGCGGCTGAGCACGATAGACATCGCGGCCTTTGTGGACCGCATCCAGACCCGCCTGCCGCGCTACCGCGCCATGTTTGAGCAGGCCGGCGAACACACCGGGCTTGACTGGCGGCTGCTGGCTGCGATTGGCTATCAGGAATCGCAGTGGGACCCCTTCGCCATCTCGCCGACCGGCGTGCGCGGCCTGATGATGCTGACCGAAGACACCGCCAGGCGAATGAAAGTCCGAGACCGGCTGGACCCGGCGCAGAGCATTCTGGGGGGGGCGAAAAACTTCAAACTGATGCTCGACTCCATAGACGCCGATGTCCAGCAGCCCGACCGCACCTGGATGGCGGTCGCTGCCTACAACCTGGGGCTTGGCCACCTGCGAGGCGCACGGCAGATTGCCAACACCATGGGGCGCGACAACCTGACCTGGGTGTCCTTGCGCACACTGCTGCCGCTCATGTCTCGCCCCAGCTTTGCCCGCCGCCTGAAGGCCGGTCCGGCGCGTGGCGGCGAGGCCGTACACATGACCGAAAACGTGCGCGCCTACTTCGACATCCTGCGCCGCCTCGACACGGCGCAAGCCAGCACGGAGGTGTTGCTCCCGCCGGCTACGCCCATGCCCAGGCTTGGCGCTCAGCCGGCCGGGGTCAGCACCTCAAGCCCGCCCATGTAGGGGCGCAGCACCGCCGGCACCACCACCGAACCGTCGGCCTGCTGATAGTTTTCGAGCACGGCCACCAGGGTGCGACCCACGGCAAGACCCGAACCATTGAGCGTGTGCAGCAGGCCTTTCTTGCCTTGCGCATCCTTGAAGCGCGCTTGCATCCGGCGCGCCTGGAAAGGGCCGCAATTGGAGCAGGACGAGATCTCGCGGTAGGTGCCCTGGGCCGGCAACCACACTTCCAGATCGTAGGTCTTGGTGGCGGCAAAGCCCATGTCGCCGGTGCACAGCACGATCTTGCGGTAGGGCAGCTCAAGCTGCTGCAAGATGGCTTCAGCGTGGCTGGAGAGCTCTTCGAGCGCGGCCGCGGAGTTATCCGGGTGCTCGATGCGGAGCAGCTCCACTTTGTCGAACTGGTGCTGTCGGATCATGCCGCGCGTGTCGCGCCCGTAGGAGCCGGCCTCGGAGCGGAAGCAGGGGGTGTGGCAGACAAACTTGAGCGGCAGCGTCTCGGCGGCAACCATCTCGCCGCGCACCACGTTGGTGACTGGCACTTCCGAGGTCGGGATCAGATAGAACTTGCCGCCATCGGCCTTGGGCACGGAGAACAGGTCTTCTTCAAACTTGGGCAGCTGCCCGGTGCCATACATGCTGTCGGCGTTGACCAGGTAGGGCGTATAGATCTCGGTATAACCGTGGTCGGCGATATGCGTGTTGAGCATGAACTGCGCCAGCGCCCGGTGCAGACGCGCCACACCGCCACGCATCATGGCGAAGCGCGCACCAGAGATCTTGGCGGCGGTTTCAAAGTCCAGCCCGCCCAGACCGGCGCCGACGTCAACGTGATCTTTGACCTCGAAATCGAATTCGCGGGGCGTGCCCCAGCGCGACACCTCGACGTTGGCCGACTCATCCGCACCGACCGGTACGTCATCGGCCGGCAGGTTGGGCAGCGCTGCCATGAAGGCGTCGATACGTGCCAGCAGATCGGCCAGCGCCACCTCGTTGGCCTTGAGTTCATCGCCGATGCCACCCACCTCAGCCAGCACGGCAGTGGCGTCCTCGCCCTTGCCTTTGAGCATGCCCACTTGCTTGGACAGCGTATTGCGCTTGGCCTGCAGCTCTTGCGTACGGGTCTGAAGCTGCTTGCGCTCGGTCTCCAGGGTATTGAAGGTTGCGGTGTCGAGCGTCACGCGGCGGCTGGTCAGCACCTGGGCCACGGTATCGATGTCGGAACGAAGTTGTTGGATGTCGAGCATGTCTTCAGCCCGCGCAAACGCGCAGGACGCCGGAATGGAAAGCGCTATTCTAAACCGCTGCGACGCACCATTGAAGGGTGCTATGGCAGGAAACAAAACGAGAGAAAATTGGAATTTGCCAAGCCCGGTGGGTGGCTTATTCTGAGTAGATAAGAACCAGAAAAAGAACGGGCCAGGTCAGAGAGCCCAAAAAAGGACTGGAGGAGAACGCCATGCTATCCATGCGTGACTGCCTGGACTATTGCGATATCACGGACGACGAAGTCGCCCTCAT
>JBFIJC010000304.1:0-4586 GCA_041600915.1 Nitrogeniibacter sp. | reverse complement strand
GTGCTGCTTCTTGGCCACCAGCCGGCCCAGCCGCGACACCAGCGAGCCGCCGGGGAACGGATACCAGAACCACGAATCGCCAATGGCCAGAATGGAAGGGTAGAGCCCGTCGCGCTGCATGGCGCGCCAGTCCCAATAGACGTTCTCGTCGTGCATGCTTGAACCCCCTGGCGCAGTCAAGCGCAGCGCCCACTTTCAGCATAGTCGCTCGGCCCGCCAATGCCATCGGCGTGCCGGCGCTTCAGTCGAGACTGAAGTTCAGCAAGCGGCGCTTGTTGGGGATGCGCACATAGCGCCCGTTCATCTCGATCAAGCCGGCCTCGCTCAACTGCTGGAAAGTGCGCGACAAGGTGGGCGGGGTGAGATTCAGATAGGAGGCGATGACCTGCTTCTGTGCCGGCAGCACGGCTTCGAGAACGCCGTGCGCATTGATGCGGGCATGCTCGAGCAGAAGGTGAATGACCCGCTCCATGCCGGTTTGCAAGGCGAAGGCTTCAAGATCGGCCCCGATCGCGTGGCAGCGCCGGCCGAAATGGGCTTGCACGGCTTGAGAAAACGGCAGGCTGCGCTTGAGCAGTGCCAACATCGGCGCCTGCGGAATCAACAACAGCACGGAAGCGCTCAGGCACTGCGCGAACACCGTATGCGCCGATTCGGTCAGTGCATCGACCTCGCCAAAGACCTGCAAAGGGCCGGCGATGTCCATCACCTTCTCGGCGCCGCGCGCGTTCGACACGGCCAGCTTCACCTGTCCGCTGATCACCAGGTAGACGCCGTGCGGCGCATCCCCACGATTGAACACCACCTTGCCCTTGGGCACGCGCAACAGGCGCGAAGCCGACTCCAGCCCATCACGCTCACTCTTGGCCAGCCCCTTGAACAGTGCATGGCGCGCCAGCACCGAGCTGTCGTCTTTGAGTCGCTCACCCGCGCCGGTCGCCGCGTCCACCTCGGCCTCGCTGCCCGACGGGCGCAAGAGCACCAACAACACCATCTGCCCGTGCAGCACCAGGTGCGTCAGTCGCGCCCATACCGGCGCGCCCGCAGCGCTGTCGGCACGGCAATGCAGGCGACCTTCAAAACGCCCCGCCATCAGGACTTCGCTGATCAGCACCGGGAAGCGCGCGGCTTCATCCGCTGCGAGCACCTGCGCCAGACCCTGCTCACACAAGGCGGAAGATGACTCGCCAAAGAACGCCGCCGCCGCCGCGTTGGCGTGCAGGATGGTCGAGGGCATCAGGGCCGCATCGAGCGCAACGATCAAGGCCGGGGCCTCGCCATGCGCACACATTTCGAGCACGCCCGCCTCGCTGGCCAGCAGCGCTGCGCTGTGCTGCGCCACCACGTCGGAAAAGCTCGGCTCGGTCGCCGCGGGCGCCATCAAGGTTTGGGCTCGCGCCTCCCAGCTGCCCGGCCCGTCGCTGGGCATGGCGACGCCCACGGCGCCGGTCGGAGAGGCGCTGGCCTGCGCGGCGCGCAAAGCCTTGGCAATAATCTGGTCTTCGCCCTGAATGTGATCGACCAGCCACTCGCCCAAAAACATCAGCAAGCGCTGTCCGTCGAGCACCCCATCCTCACCGAGCCCTTCGACCATGTCGCCCACCTGCGCGAGAAAGCGCGCATGCCCTTCGTGGTGCCTGTCACTCTGTTTCGCGTCCAGCCCGCACAAGGCCATCAAGGCCTCTTCGGTGCTGAAGTGCACCTGCGCGTACTCGGTGAGATAGCCCAGCAGCAGACGCACCTCGTCGGCCGACAACTCGGGCGACCCGGCCAGCTTCGCCGCCGTCGCATTGACCAGTTCAACCAGCCCGCGATGCTGCTGATCGACCACGTCGATGTCGGTTTTCAGAGAATCGTTCCACGCCACAATCTGCATACACACCACCTCAGGAGTCACCCCGGCCCGGCCTTCATACCGACCGGCCGACGCCTTAGCGCGAGCACTCATGGTGCTCCGCATCAAGGCTCGATTGTCCCGAACGGCTTGATCGGCGTGTTGATGGAGGTCAATTCCATTTGCCCAAACCCCTGAAGTATCGGCAAAAAAAGCAGGCGTATAGCCACACCTTGTTCGCGCCCGTGCGGCGTCTACACTAAAACCTGTCACCGTCGAAACGTCCGCCACATGCACGTCTCATAGGAAACCGTCATGGCACAAGGCTTGAAGTACGACCACGATTACCTCGTCGGCGGCCCCGCCCGCGCATTTGTCACGCCCAACTTCCGCCTGGCTGAATATGCCCGACCCGACGGCAGTATCCGCGTCCACCGCGAGCTGGTCGGCGCGGTACAAATGCTGCGCAGCACGCTCAAACGCAGTGTCGATATCGCCTCGCTCGCGCCCGAAGGCGGCCTGGGCCGTGGTCGGGACGGTCGCTTCGTATGGGTCGAAGCGGGCGAGCCCGCCGAGGTCGCCGCTGCTGCCACGCGACTGGCGCGCGACGGCTGGTTCGAGCGCATCGAAATCAAGGGGCCCCGCGTCTATCTCGAAATGCCCGACCCCGAGCAGCTGCCACCGCTGGTGGCCGAAAACGCACTCGAACGGGCCATTCAAGTCACCGCCGCCTTTGAGACCTCGGGCGATCCCTATCTGCAAGTGACCGGCAACTTCGACGGCGCCGGACTCTCCTTTGGCCCCATACAGGTCAACTTCGGCACCGGCACGCTTCAGGAGATGTTCCGTCGCTACCGGGCGCGCGACGAAGCCGCACTCAAGCGCTGCTTTGGCGCGCTGTGGGACGAATGGCAGCGCGTCATGGCCCTGCCCTCGCGCAGCCGTCAGGTGGCCTGGGCCGACGCCCTCAGCCGGGGCCGCAACAAGGCCGACTTCGACCCGACCTGGAAAGCCGCGCTGCAGGCCGTGGGCAACACGCCCGCCTTCCGCGACGAAACCCTGCGCTATGCCTACGATGTGTATGGCCGCAAGCTGATCGCCGCACTGTCGTGGCTCAATGGCGCCTGCCCCATCCCCATCGGCAACTTCCGCTGCCTCGCCGCGCTTTACGATCTGTGCGTGCAGCAAGGCAGTCTCAACAAAGCCCACCACGCCATCCGCCGCCGCATCGCCGCCGAGCAACCCACCGACGAATTTCACCTCACCCGCATCGCGGTCGAAGAACGCGGCCGCAAAGCCAACTCGGCCTGGCGTGCCGACTGCATCAGCCGCCGCCTGTGCATCCTCGAACGCGAGCCGGTCGAAGTCACCGAATCGGGCCGCAGCGCACAGCGCGACAACCCGAATCTCTACCTGCTGCGCAATGTGCCGGTGAAACAGATGGAGCGGTATCTGCTGTAGAAAACGCACGATGCCCGCATCACGCGGGCATCGCTCAAAGCACGTGCCGTTCACTTCCGTGTGCGACGCTCACGATCATCATCGTCGCGTTCGGCACGCTTGCGCTCGGTCTTGATGACCTCCCCGGACTGCGGGTCCACATAGAGCTCGACTCGCTGCCCCTCGGCCGTGGTCGCCTTCACCTCGTAGCGATTGCGCTCGCGTTCGACCGATTCGATGTCGCGGTAACCCGCGGCGGTCAGTTTGTCGTGTATTTCCGGAATGCTCAGCCACGCCGCCCGGGACATCGGCGCGGCGGCCGGTGCGTTCTGCGCAAAGGCGGGCACCAGCGCGGCGCCGCCGGCAATGAGTCCGGCACCAATGGCGAGGGAAGCGATCAGGGTACGGGTGTTCATGATGGTTCTCCTTTTGGATTCGTCTCGATCGACTGTTCGACCGTGAATCCATTCTGGAACCCACCCCCTGAACCGCCGCTGAAGCACGCGTTCACCCGGCATTCATGCGGCGCGACCGCACGCGTCGACGCATAAAGGGCGGCCACCCGCGAGGGCGCCGCCCATTTATTTGCCGTTGTCAGACCGCTTCAGCCGCTTCCATGGCCGGGTAGTCGATATAGCCCTCGGGACCGGCGCTGTAGAAGGTGGCCGGGTCCGGGGCGTTCAGTTCGGCGCCGGCGGCAATGCGCGCCGGGAGGTCCGGATTGGCCAGGAAGCTGGTGCCGAAGGCCACGGCGTCGAGCGTACCGGCGGCCACGGCGGCCGTGGCCTCGTCCGGGGTGTAGCCCATATTGCCAACGAGCACGCCTTTGTAGTGCGCGCGCACCGGGCTCACCACGTCGCCGTGCTGCTTGCCTAAGAAGTCGGCGCGCATCAGGTGCAGATAGGCCAGGTCGTAGTCGTTCAGGCGCTTGGCCAGCCAGGTGATGAGGCCGACCGGGTCGCTGTCGATCATGTCGTTGTAGCTGTTGAGCGGCGACAGGCGCAGGCCGACGCGGTCGCTCCCCCACACGTCGATCACGGCGTCGAGCACTTCAAGCAGCAGGCGGGCACGGTTTTCGATCGGGCCGCCGTAGGCACCGCTGCGCGTATTGACGCCGTCGCGCAGGAACTGGTCGAGCAGATAGCCGTTGGCGCCATGCACCTCCACCGCATCAAAGCCGGCGGCCTTGGCATTGCGCGCGGCCTGCGCGAAGCCGGCAACAATCGCCGGGATCTCATCGTCCGCCAGCACGCGCGGCACGGCGTGCGGCTGCTTGCCTTCAGGCGTGTGCACTTCGTCGTTGGCGATGGCG
>JBFIJC010000303.1:0-4633 GCA_041600915.1 Nitrogeniibacter sp. | reverse complement strand
CGGCCGGTAACCCAGCAAGGCCTCCACCCGGGCATTCACGTCGAGTACGACGCCGCTGTCCAGATCATGCAGGAACACCGTATCGGCCACCGAGTTGAAGATCGCCCGATAGCTCTGCTCGCTGTGCCGCAGCGCCGTCATGTCCCGGAGTACGACCAACCGCGCAGCCTTTTGGTGAAAATCGATCCCGCAGACACTGACCTCGACCGCGCACTCCCGGCCGTCCCTTGTTCTGGTGCGCCAAAGCGCGCGATCGATGTCCGGTCGTACCAAATCCGGCTCGCCGGCATGGGTGTCAAACTGCGGCATGTCGCCTGACGCGGCGAGATCACCGAGGCCGAGCGATCGGGCCTCGGCGCGGGTATAGCCATAGAACGCTGCAAACGATTGATTGACGTCGAGAATGCGCAAGCTCGCCGGCTCGCAGATCAGCATCACTTCAGGATTGTCGACAAACAGCGCGCGATGCTGCGCCTGCGATTCGCGCTGCAAGCGCTGATATCGCATCACGCTGACGCCCAGCAGCGCCATCAACATGAGCGCGGGAAACAACAAGAACGGAACGAGTGTTGCGAGCATGCAGTCGCCTCAAGATCGAGGCGAACCGTGATGCGTCACCCCTCAATCATCTGAATCGGCAAAGCTGCGGCAGTCTTGAATGCCCGGTACGCCAGCGCCTATTGTCGCGGATCACCCTGATTCAGCGGCGGCACCCCGGCCACGCTGCTGCGCCAGGGGTTGATGTCCAGCCCGCCGCGGCGGGTGTAGCGCGCCCACACCTCCAGCCGGTCCGGCGCGCAGCGCGCCATCAGATCGCAGAACATGCGCTCGACACACTGCTCGTGAAACTCGTTGTGCTCGCGGAAGGACACGATGTAGCGCAGCAGGCCGGCGCGGTCGATGGGCGCGCCGGTGTAATTCACATACACCGTCGCCCAGTCCGGCTGACCGGTGACCAGGCAGTTGGATTTCAGCAGATGCGAGACCAGGGTTTCGGACACCGGCGCGGCATCGGCGGCCACGCCGAGCAGCGTCGGCGCAGGGTGATAGTCGGCGATCTCGACATCCAGATCGTCAATCAAGGTGCCGGGCAGGCTGCACACCTGCCGTGCGGCCACATGCAGCGACTGCAGTTGCACGCTCACCGGCGCGCCGGCCGCGGCGGTGAGGTCGCGCACGATCACCGCCTCGACCTCGGCCATGTCGTCAAAACGGCTGGCGTTGAATGAATTCAGATACAGCTTGAGCGACTTGGATTCGATCAGGCGCGGCGAGCTCGCCGGCACACGAAACTCGCCCATCGCCACCACCGGCTTGCCGCGCGCGTTCAGCCATGACAACTCGTAGGCATTCCACAGATCCTCGCCATGGAAGGGCAGGGCCTCTACCACGCCGATCTCGGCCCGCTTGGGCGCGCGATCGACCGGGAACAGCAACTCCGGCGCATAGGTGTTGCGGTAGGCGGTGCTGCGGCCGAGCGGGGAGGCTTCGGCGCCGTGGGGGTTGGGCGTATCAGTCATCAAGGTCTGAGCCATCTCAAGGGCAAGCGACAAAGGACGATTATAATCAGCCCACCCCCTGCCGACCGCCGGATCATGTCTGCCACTGCCGCCCACTTCCGTCTGCCCAGCCTGTCCTGGCGCTTCGCGTCGGTGTGGTCGCGCAATTTTCGTGTGTGGCGCAAGCTCGCGCTGCCATCGCTGCTGGGCAATCTGGCCGACCCGATGATCTACCTGCTCGGCCTCGGCTACGGTCTCGGCGCGCTGGTCAAAACCGTGGATGGCGTGCCCTATGTGCACTTTCTGGCCGCCGGCATGGTCTGCTTCTCGTGCATGAACACCGCCAGCTTCGAAACGCTGTACTCGGCCTTTTCGCGCATGCATGTGCAGCGCACCTGGGAGGGGCTGATGAACGCGCCGCTGGCGCTGGACGACATCGTGCTGGCCGAGATGGTGTGGGCGGCGAGCAAGGCGGCGCTGTCGGGCACCGCCATTTTGCTGGTGGTGGCGCTGTTCGGTTTTACCAGCAGCCCGCTGGCGCTCGGCGTGGTGCCGCTGATCTTTCTGATCGGCCTGACCTTCGCCGCCATGGGCCTGGTGGTCACCGCGCTGGCGCCGAACTACGACTTTTTCATGTACTACTTCACCTTGTTCATCACGCCGATGGCGCTGCTGTCGGGCGTATTCTTTCCGCTCGACCAGCTCCCCGCCGCGCTGCAGATCGGCGCACAGATGCTGCCGCTGGCGCACGCTATCGCCATCGCCCGGCCGCTGATGCTGGGCGAGTTGCCCACGGCCGTGTTGCCGCATCTGGCGGTGTTGGCCGCCTACGCCGCCGTCGGCTTCTGGCTGGCGGTGTCACTGACCCGTCGCCGCCTGCTCAAATGAGGTTGCCATGACCGCCCACGTACTGCTGGTACTCACCAATCTGCCCGACGCCGACAGCGCCCATGCGCTGGCCGCCCACCTGGTCGAGACACGCCTGGCCGCCTGCGTGAACGTGCTGACACCGGCGACCTCGGTGTACCGCTGGGAGGGCGCCATCGAAACCGCTACCGAAGTCCCGCTGCTCATCAAAACCACCGCCGGGCGCTACGACGCACTCGAAACGGCGATCCGCGCGCAGCATCCGTATGAACTTCCTGAAATCGTCGCAGTCCCTGTAACGCACGGCCTGCCCGGCTACCTCGACTGGGTGCGCACTGAAACCACCCCGGACGCCTGACCCTCACATGATCCGCATCCTCGCTCCCCTCCTGCTGCTGCTCGGCCTGCTCGGCCCCGCGCATGCGCAAGAACTGCTCCCCCCCGAACAGGCCTACCGCGCCAGCGTCGGCACGCTCGCCCCCGACCAGCTCGAAATCCGCTTCGAGATCGTGGACGGCTATTACCTGTACAAAGACAAGTTCCAGTTCCGTACCGAACCCGAAACCGTCGAGGTCGGCACGCCGGCGCTGCCGCCGGGCAAGAAAAAGAACGATGAATTCTTCGGCGAGGTGGAAACCTACCGCGACGAACTGATCTTCACCCTGCCCATCAAAGCGCCGGCAGACGTACGCCAGTTTGAGCTCACCGTCATCAGCCAGGGCTGCGCCGACATTGGCGTGTGCTACCCCCCCAGCCCGCAGACGCTGACGGTCGACCTCACCAAGACGGTCGCCCCCACGGCCACCGGCGGCTGGCTGCAGAAACTTGGCATCGGTAGCAAAACGCCCGCACCGGCCATGGACACGCCGGCCGCCGCTCCCGCAAAACCCGTGGCGCCCGCCGGTGGCGGTGACGAATCCGGCCGCATCGCCGGCCTGCTGACCGGCGCCAGCGTGCCGCTGATCCTCGCCTCCTTTTTCGGCTTCGGCCTGCTGCTGTCCTTCACGCCCTGCACCTTCCCGATGATCCCGATCCTGTCCGGCATCATCGTCGGCCACGGCCACAAGATCACCAAGACCCGCGCACTGGTGCTGTCGCTGGCCTACGTACTGGGCATGGCCGTCACCTATGCCGCCGCCGGTGTCGCGGCGGGCATCTCGGGCACGCTGCTGTCGGCCGCGCTGCAGAACGCCTGGGTGCTGGGCAGCTTCGCGCTGGTCTTCGTGGTGTTGTCGCTGTCGATGTTCGGCTTTTATGAGTTGCAACTGCCCACCGCCCTGCAAAGCCGCCTATCCGACACCGCCAGCCACGAAAAAGGCGGCTCGCTCGGTGGCGTAGTGATCATGGGTGTGCTCTCGGCGCTCATCGTCGGCCCCTGCGTGGCTGCGCCGCTGGCCGGTGCGCTGCTCTACATCGCACAGACCGGCGACGCGGTGCTCGGCGGCCTGGCGCTGTTCGTCATGGCGCTGGGCATGGGCGCGCCGCTGATCGCCGTCGGCGTGGCCGCGCGCTCGGTGCTGCCCAAGGCTGGGCCGTGGATGGAGGGCGTCAAGAAAGCCTTCGGCATCATGCTGCTGGCGCTGGCGGTGTGGATGATCTCGCCGGTGGTGCCGGCCGTGGTGCCGATGCTCGGCTGGGGCGCGCTGCTGGTGTTCTCCGGCATCTTCCTGCATGCGCTCGATCCGCTGCCGCCCAACGCCCACAGCTGGCGCCGTTTCTGGAAGGGCGTGGGCGTCATCGCCCTGCTCGCCGGCGCCGCCATGCTGATCGGCGCCCTGGCCGGCTCACGCGACCCACTACAGCCGCTGGCCGCGCTGCGCAGTGGTCAGGCCGTGGCCGCCACGGCTGCGCCACAGTTCGAAAAAGTCAAAACGGTGGCCGAACTCGACGCCCGCATCGCCGCCAGCAACCGCACGGTAATGCTCGACTTCTATGCCGACTGGTGCGTCTCGTGCAAAGAGATGGAGCGCTTCACCTTCTCCGACCCGGCCGTGCAGGCGCGCATGGGCCAGATGCTGCTGCTCAAGGCCGACGTCACCGCCAACAACGCCGACGATCAGGCGCTGCTCAAGCGCTTCGGCCTCTTCGGCCCGCCGGGCATCATCTTCTTCACACCGGGCGGCAGCGAGATTGCCGGCCAGCGCGTGGTCGGCTTCATGCCGGCCGATGAGTTCACCGGCCAGCTCGACGCCGCCCTGATCCGCTGAACCCGCCTCAGTCGCAGCGCGCCGCGTCGAGATAGTCCTGCAGGCGGCGCCCACGCGAGG
>JBFIJC010000302.1:0-4640 GCA_041600915.1 Nitrogeniibacter sp. | reverse complement strand
CGTCGGGCTTGACCCATTCGCGCACGAAAGTCACGAACAACCCGAGCAGGACAACGCCAACGATCAGCGCAGGGTGGCTCTCGGTGAGGAACATGACGTAACGACGCAGTGCGAGTGGATGACGGGCGCCACGTTAGCGCACGCGGTAAAGAACTGGAAAGAATAAATAGTTATCTTCTTATGTGATTTTGTGGTGGTCGTCCGGTGCGATCAACGGCGTCGGCGGCGGTGACTTACCGGCGCGCTGTGGCGCATGGCCCCGGGTCCGGACGTGGTCATGTGGTCGCGCTCGAAAATG
Organism: Nitrogeniibacter sp.; assembly: GCA_041600915.1. Classification (GTDB taxonomy): domain Bacteria; phylum Pseudomonadota; class Gammaproteobacteria; order Burkholderiales; family Rhodocyclaceae; genus Nitrogeniibacter. The sequence continues at coordinate 4,342 of JBFIJC010000302.1, read as the reverse complement.
AACCATTTCCGGTGCTCGCCTGCCGAAGAACCGGAATGCGTTTTGGGTGTGCCGTGATCGGATGGAATCCTGATGTGGAACAACGTGGGCGGCTGCAGTGTGCGATAGCGTTGAGTTGCGGGGCGCGCGGCCCCCGGCCGGTGCGCCGCCCTGAAGCATGGAGCCGTGTATGAAACCCGAAGCCCCGTTTGTGCCCACGGGTACGCCGCGCTGGCACAGCGTGCCGACCGCGCAGGCGCAGCAGTTGCTGGGTGTCGATGCCGCCTGTGGCCTGAGCGATGCGCTCGTCCGTGAGCGTCTGGCGCAATACGGCGCCAACCGCTTGCCGGTGGCCCGTCCGCGCAGTGCATGGCTGCGGCTGGCCTTGCAGTTTCACAACCCGCTGATCTACGTGCTGCTGGTCGCGGGCCTCATTACCTTTGCGCTCGAAGACTATGTAGACGCCGGCGTGATTGTTGGCGTGGTGCTGATCAATGCGCTGATCGGTTTTGTGCAGGAGGGCAAGGCCGAGAAGGCGCTGGAGGCCGTGCGGGCGATGCTGGCCAGTCGTGCCACGGTGCTGCGCGGCGGCGAGCGGCACGAGATTGACGCCGCCGACCTGGTGCCGGGCGACATCGTGTTGCTCGAATCCGGTGCCAAGGTGCCGGCCGACCTGCGCCTGCTGCGCGTCAAGAATTTGCGCGTGAGTGAGGCCGCGCTGACCGGCGAGTCCTTGCCCGTTGATAAAAGCACCGATCCGGTCGCAGACACCGCCGCCATCGGCGATCGTCGCTGCATGGCCTATTCGGGCACGGTGGTGGGCTTTGGTCAGGCGCGCGGCGTGGTGGTGGCGACCGGGCAGAATACCGAGATTGGCCGCATCGGCGCGCTGGTGGGCGGGGTGCAGAGCCTGGCCACGCCGCTCACCCGTCGGCTCGACCAGTTCGCCCGGCAGATCACCGTGTTCATCCTCGGCGTCGGTGCGCTCACCTTCGCCTATGGCCATCTCGTGCGCGAGATGCCGCTGCTGGAGATCTTCCTGGCAGTGGTCGGGCTGGCGGTGGCGGCCATTCCCGAGGGGCTGCCGGCCATCGTCACCATCGTGCTGGCCATCGGCACGCGGGTCATGGCGCGCAATCAGGCCATCATCCGGCGCCTGCCGGCGGTCGAAACGCTCGGCTCGGTCACCGTCATCTGCTCCGACAAGACCGGCACGCTCACCAAGAACGAGATGACCGCCGTGCGCATCATGCTGCCGGCGTGCACGCTGGAGGTGAGCGGTGCCGGCTATGTGCCCGAGGGCGGTTTCCAGTGCGCCGGCGCGGCGGTTGAGGGCGGACGGGATGCCGCCTTGCAGGCGCTGGCGCAGGCGGCGCTGCTGTGCAACGACGCGCGCCTCAAACACGAGGCCGGCGGTTGGCAGCTGGTGGGCGACCCGACCGAAGGGGCGCTGCTGACGCTGGCGCTCAAGGCCGGGCTCGACCCGCTTGAGTTGGCCGCCACCACGCCACGGGTTGATGAAATCCCCTTCGAGTCCGAACACCGCTTCATGGCCACCTTGCATCATGACCATGCCGGTCACGCCTTCGTGCTGCTCAAGGGCGCGCCGGAGCGGGTGCTGGCGCTGTGTGTCGATGGCGGCGACGGTCAGCCCTTTGACGCCGCCGCCTGGCAGGCGCGCATGGAAGAGGCGGCCGGTGCCGGCCAGCGGGTGTTGGCGCTCGCGCGCTGCGACATGCCGGCGGGCACCACCGCGCTGGCCATGGCCGACATCACGGCGCGCTTTACCTTGCTCGGTCTGGTCGGGCTGATCGACCCGCCGCGTGAGGCCGCCGTCGACGCCGTGGCCCAATGCCAGCGCGCCGGCCTGCGGGTGAAGATGATCACCGGCGACCACGCCGTGACCGCTGCCGCCATCGGCCGGCAGCTGGGCCTGGTGGCCGAGGCGCCGCTGACCGGCGAGGCCATCGAGGCGCTCGATGAGGCCGCCCTGCGCCAGCAGGTGCAGCACACCGACGTGTTCGCCCGCGCCAGCCCCGAGCACAAGCTGCGATTGGTGGCCGCGCTGCAGGCCGAGGGCGAGCTGGTGGCGATGACCGGCGACGGCGTGAACGACGCGCCCGCGCTCAAGGCGGCCGACATTGGCGTGGCCATGGGCAACAAGGGCACCGACGCCGCGCGCGAGGCTGCGGACCTGGTGCTCACCGACGACAACTTCGCCACCATTGCCCGCGCCGTGCGCGAAGGCCGGGTGGTGTTCGACAACATCAAGAAGTCGCTGCTGTTCATCCTGCCCACCAACGGCGGCGAGGCGGGGGTGATCCTGCTCGCCGTGTTTGCCGGCCTGGCGCTGCCGGTGACCGCCGGGCAGATTCTGTGGGTGAACATGATTACCGCCGTCACATTGGCGCTGGCGCTGGCTTTCGAGCCGGGCGAGGCCGGCGTGATGCGTCGGCCACCGCGGCGGCCCTCTGAGCCGCTGATCACCCGTGTGCTGGCCGCGCGCATCGCTTACGTGAGCCTGTTGATGGTGCTGGTGACCTTCGGCGTGTTTGAATGGGTACTCATGCGCGGCGGCAGTCTTGAGATGGCGCGCACGGCGGCGGTCAATATGCTGGTGGTGGGCGAGCTGGTGTACCTTTTCAATGTGCGTCACTTCACCGCCTCGGCCTTCCGCCGCGACATTCTCACCGGCAACCCGGTGGCGCTGTGGATGAGCGTGCTGCTGATTGGCTTCCAGCTCTTGTTTACTTACGCGCCGCCCATGCAGCAGGTCTTTCAGACGGTGGCGCTCGACGCCGCGACCTGGGGGGTGATCATGGGCTTGGGCGCGGTCAAGTTTCTGGCGGTTGAAGCCGAAAAAGCTGTCTTGCGGCGGCTGAACATACGGAGCATGTGAATGGGGTTTGTGCGGCGCTTGCGCGAGAAAGTACCCACCCGCGAGCAGATTCAGTCGAATCGCTGGCTGGGCTGGCTCGCGCCCTGGCTGGGGCACACCCGGCTGTGGCACTGGTCGCGGCGTGGCGTGGCCATGGGCGTGGCGCTGGGCGTGTTCTTCGGCCTGCTCATCCCGATTGCGCAGATTCCGCTGTCGGTGGGTGCGGCCGTGGTGCTGCGCGCCAACGTGCCGGCGGCTGCGGCCAGCACGCTGGTGACCAACCCGATTACCTTCGGCCCGGTGTATTTCGCCGCCTACCGGCTGGGCACCTGGGTGACCGGCGAGCGTCTGCCCGAGCACGCCGCCGACCCCGCCACCGCGCAGGACATCAACGCCGACGCGGGCATCTGGGAGCGCCTGCAGGCCATGGGCAAGCCGCTGATGATCGGGCTGGCGATGCTCGCCACGCTGATCGGACTGCTGACCTACGGGGTGATTACGCTGGTGTGGCGCTGGCGAACCCTGGCGCGACGCCGCAATGGCGCCCGCTGGCGTCGCGCCGGCAAGAAGGCCGCACCCCCCGGGGAGGGCTGATCGTGCACGAACCCTTTGCCGAGCTGGCGCTGCTGCTGCTGATTGCCGCGGCCGTGGGCGCCGTGTCGGTGCGCCTGCGTCAGCCGGTGCTGATCGCCTACATCGTGGTTGGCATCGCGGTGGGGCCGGCGGGCCTGGAACTGGTCAAGTCGCATGACCAGATCGATTTGCTCGCCCAGATCGGCATTGCCGTGCTTTTGTTTCTGGTTGGACTCAAGCTCGACCTGCAGCATGTGCGCCACATCGGCCCGGTCGCGCTGGCCACCGGGCTGGGGCAACTGGCTTTCACCATTGCCATCGGTTTCGTGCTGGTGCTGGCCATGGGGCGCGACTGGCTCACCGCGCTGTATGTGGCGGTGGCGCTGACCTTCTCGAGCACCATCATCATCATCAAGCTGCTCTCCGACAAGCGTGAGCTCGACTCCCTGCACGGCCGTATCGCGGTGGGTTTCCTGATCGTGCAGGACATCGCCGTGGTGTTCGCCATGATGGCGATGAGCGCCTTGCGCGCCAGTGGCGATGGCGAGGCGGTGTGGTGGATGGTGGCCGGCTCCATTCTGGGCCGGGTGCTGATCGCCGCCGCGCTGCTGTATGTGCTGATGCGCTACGTGTTGCCGCCGGTGATGCGCACCATGGCCCGCTCGCAGGAGTTGCTGCTGATCTTTGCCATTGCCTGGGGGACGGCGCTGGCGGCTTTTGGCGAGTGGGCCGGGTTCTCGAAAGAGGCCGGCGCGTTTCTGGCGGGCTTCTCGCTGGCCTCGACGCATTTTCGCGACGCCATTGGCGCGCGTCTGACCGGCATCCGCGATTTTCTGCTGCTGTTTTTCTTCATCGATCTCGGCGCCAAGCTCGATTTCTCGGCCCTGGGCGGCGAGCTGTGGCCGGCGCTGG
>JBFIJC010000301.1:0-4641 GCA_041600915.1 Nitrogeniibacter sp. | reverse complement strand
CCGGCGGCCGGCAAAGCGGCCAGCAGCAAGGGGATGGCCCGCAAGGTCCAACGCGTGGCAGTCGGCAATGCGTGTCTCCGTTTTATGAGCGGCGGATCGGCTGCACACCGGCAAACAGCGTTCCGGCTGCGGTCTTTGATAAAATTCGCGATTTTACACGAACATCGGACGGCACCCGTGGAAAGACTCGCGCAACTCAAGCACTGGCTAGGCACCCGTTACCCGGGCCGCCAGATCGACCTCGCGCCCGCTTCGGCCGACGCCAGCTTTCGCCGCTACTTCCGGGTGCATGTCGAGGGCGAGCCCGCCAGCTTCATCGCCATGGACGCCCCGCCGGAAAAAGAAGACACGGCCCCCTTCATCCGCATCGCCAAACTCTTCGGCGACAGCGGCGCGCAGGTGCCGACGGTGCTCGACGCCGACACCGAGGCGGGCTTTCTGTTGCTCACCGATCTGGGCGACACCACCTATCTGAGCGCCCTCGACGCCGACAGCGCCCATGCACTGTATGCCGACGCCCTCGGCGCGCTGATCTGCATCCAGAAGGCCAGCGCCCCCGACGTGCTGCCCGACTACGACCGCGAACGCCTGCTGGCCGAGATGCAACTCTTCCCCGACTGGTATCTGGCGCGCCACAAGCACATCACGCTCGACGACACAGAGCGCAAAACGCTCGGCACCGTGTTTGAGCGCCTGCTCGATGTGCACCTCGCCGAGCCCAAAGTCTTCGTGCATCGCGACTTTCACAGCCGCAACCTGATGGTCACCGAACACGGCGCCGGCGTGCTCGACTTTCAGGACGCGGTGTATGGCCCGATCACCTACGATCTGGCCTCGCTGTTCAAGGACGCCTACATCGACTGGGACGAAGCCTTCGTGCTCGACATGCTCGCCCGCTACTGGGAGGCGGCGCGGCAGATCGGCCTGCCGGTGCACGCCGACTTCGCCGAATTCCACCGCGACTTCGAATGGATGGGCGTGCAGCGCCACCTCAAGGTGCTCGGCATCTTCGCCCGCCTGTGCCACCGCGATGGCAAGGCCGGCTATCTCGACGACATGCCACGCGTCTCCGGCTACCTGCGCAAGACCTGCCAGCGCTACAGCGAGCTGCGACCGCTGATCCGCATCCTCAATCGCTGCGACCCGGTCGACGAAACCGTCGGCTACACCTTCTGAGAAACGCCATGCGCGCCATGATCCTGGCCGCCGGGCGCGGCGAACGCATGCGCCCGCTCACCGACACCTGCCCCAAGCCGCTGCTGGCGGCGGGCGGGGCGCCGCTGATCGTTCATCATCTGCGCCGGCTGGCGGCGGCGGGCATCGATCAGTTCGTGATCAACCACGCGCATCTGGGCCAGATGATCGAAGCCGCACTCGGCGACGGCAGCGCCTTCGGCCTGCGCATCGGCTACTCGCCCGAGGCCACGGCGCTCGAGACCGCCGGCGGCATCCGCCAGGCCCTGCCGCTGCTTGGCGACGCGCCCTTTCTGGTGGTCAATGGCGATGTGTTCTGCGACATCGATTTCGGCGCGCTCATCCACCGCGCCGACGCACTGGCCACCGACCGCGCCCACCTCGTCCTCGTACCCAACCCGCCCCACCATCCGGCCGGCGACTTTCACCTGCACGGCGGCCGCGCCAGCCTGAGCGACGGCGAGCGGCTGACATTCTCGGGCATTGGGCTCTATCATCCCGACATGTTCGCGTCATTACCCCCCGGCCAGGCCGCGCCGCTCGGCCCGCTGCTGCGCCAGGCGATCACCGCCGGGCAGGTCAGCGCCGAGCGCTTCGACGGCCTGTGGATGGACATCGGCACACCCGAGCGCCTGGCCGAACTGGACGCCCGGCTGCGTTCGAACAATCCGGCAAAACCACAGTCTTAACGACACCGCCCCAGAGGAACGTCGCCTTGAACCCAAACTTCGCGCCCTTTCACAACCGCCGTCAGCGCCTGCTCGACACCCTCGCGGCTCGCGGCGGCGGGGTCGCCATCGTCCCGACCGCGGCCGAAGTCACGCGCAACCGCGACACCCACTACCCTTTCCGGCCCGACAGCTACTTCCACTATCTGAGCGGCTTCCCCGAGCCCGAGGCCGTGCTGGTGCTGATCGCTGGTGACACCCCGCGCAGCCTGCTGTTCTGCCGCGACAAGAACATCGAACGCGAAATCTGGGACGGTTTCCGTTTTGGCCCCGAATCGGCCGCCGATGAATTCGGCTTTGACGAAGCCCACCCCATCGCCGACCTCGACACGCAGCTGACCACTTTGCTGGCCAACCAGCCGGCGATCTATTTCGCCCTCGGCCACGACCTCGCCTGGGACAAACGCCTGGTCGACGCCCTCAACCGGGTGCGCGAGCAAGTGCGCACCGGCATCACCGCACCGGCGCGCATTCAGGATCTGCACGCCGAGCTCGACGAGATGCGCCTGCTCAAGGACAGCCACGAAGTGCTGACCATGCGCCGCGCTGCCGCCATCTCCGACATCGGCCACCGCCGCGCCATGCAAGTCACCCGGCCGGGCATGCACGAATACGCCGTCGAAGCCGAACTGCTGCACGCCTTCCGCCAGGGCGGCGCACAATCGCCGGCCTACCCCGCCATCGTCGCCGGCGGTGCCAACGCCTGCGTGCTGCACTATGTCAGCAACGCCTGCCGCCTCGCCGATGGCGACCTGCTGCTGATCGACGCCGGCTGCGAGCTTGACGGCTACGCCTCCGACATCACCCGCACATTCCCGGTCAACGGCCGCTTCAGCGGCGCGCAGCGCGATGTCTATCAACTCGTGCTCGCCGCCCAGCACGCTGCCATCGACGCCACCGCGCCCGGCGTGGGCTGGAATGTCCCGCATGACGCGGCCGTTGCCGTACTCGCCCAGGGCATGCTCGATCTCGGCCTGCTCAAAGGCACGCTGGACAGCGTGCTCGAAGCCGGCGACTACCGCCGCTTCTACATGCACCGCACCGGCCACTGGCTGGGCCTCGACGTGCACGACGCCGGCGACTACAAGCGCGACGGCGACTGGCGAGCGCTGCAAGCGGGCATGACGCTCACCGTCGAGCCCGGCTGCTACATCCGCCCGTCCGACGACGTGCCCGAGGCCTTCTGGAACATCGGCATCCGCATCGAAGACGACGTGCTGATCACCGCCGACGGCTGCGACATCCTCTCCGCCGCCACGCCCAAGACCATCGACGACATCGAAGCCCTGATGCGGGACGCCCGCGCATGAAAACGCCCGACATCGCCATCATCGGCACCGGCCCGGTCGGCATGGCGCTGGCGCTCGCGCTGCACGGCGGGCCGCACACCGTCACCCTTATCGACGCCCGCGGCCGCGGCGCCTCACGCAAAGACCCGCGCGTGCTCGCGCTGGCCCACGGCACCCGGCTCACGCTCGAACGCCTCGGCGTGTGGAGCCACCTGCCCACCACCCCGATCCGCCACATCCATATCTCGCAGCAAGGCGGTTTCGGCCGCACCCAGCTCAACGAGTCCGACTACGCCCTCGATGGCCTCGGCCATGTCGTGCGCGCCGGCGACCTTGCTGCCGCGCTCGACGACGCCATCACCGCCGCCAACATCCCGGTCATCGACCACAGCGACGCAGAGGTCGACCCCGAGCTGCACGGCCGCGTGCTACTGCGCCGCGCCGACACCGCCGAAGCCCTCGACTGCCAGCTCGTGGTCTGCGCCGAGGGCGGCATGCGCGCCGACGACCCGGCCATCCGGGTGCGCGACTACGGTCAGCACGCCGTCATCTGCATGGCCACGCCCGCCGTCGCCCATGGCAACACCGCTTACGAGCGCTTCACCCCCAACGGCCCGGTCGCCCTGCTGCCCTGCGGCACAGACTTTGCCGTCGTGCACACCGCCGCCCCCGAGCAAGCCGACGCCTGGCTGGCGCTCGACGACACCGCCTACCTCGCCGAGCTGCAGCAGGCCTTCGGCCACCGCGTAAAATTGATCGGCGTCAGCCCGCGTGAGCGCTTTCCGCTGCAACTTCGCGTACGCCACACCCCCGTCGCCAACCGCCAGGTCTGGCTCGGCAACGCCGCACAAACGCTGCACCCGGTCGCCGGCCAGGGCCTCAACCTCGCGCTGCGCGACGTCTGGGCGCTGGCGCGACGCCTCAACGCGGCCGACGACCCCGGCGACGCACAAGTGCTCGCCGCCTACCTGCGCGACCGCCGCCTCGATCGCGCCAGCACCGTCGGCTTCACCGACACCCTGGTGCGCCTGTTCAGCAACGACCTGCCGCCCCTGCGCGGCCTGCGCGGGCTCGGCCTGCTGGCGCTTGATCTCGCACCGCCGCTGCGCCACTTTGTGGCCAAACGGATGATGTTTGGGGCGCGGGCCTGGCCATAGAAATTGGGTTGCGCATTCGCGCTGTTCTTCTCTAACCCAGTCGATGTTTTCGGGCGGCTTTCCTATGCTGGCGTAGGCATTGGCCGGGTCTCGCCCCGGCGGGCGACCTACTTTCTTGCTCGTGCAAGAAAGCTAGGTGTGATCTCTCTGTAGGTTGTTCATTCGGGACGTACCCGTCAGATTGGAGGGGCCAACCAAACCAGTCCTCCGAGGTTCCCGAATGAACACACATAAAAATGCCCGATTAACCGTCCATGGTCGAGCGCTTCTTGT
>JBFIJC010000300.1:0-4651 GCA_041600915.1 Nitrogeniibacter sp. | reverse complement strand
CGCCGACTTCGACGCTGCGCTGGCCGACGCAAGCCAGAAGAACACCACCACCGCCGGAAAAGTCCCCCACCTGCTAGCGCCCGCCATCATCCAGGCCGCCAAGGCCGGCCTCGGCTTTGTTGCCGGCGGGCACATCCAACTGGCCAACGGCGAAACCATCAGCCTCATCAGCGGCGAAGACACCAACCTCGCCGTCGCCGGCAAAACCCGCCTCCACACCGGCCAGGCCATCGGCCTGCTCGCCGGCGCCATCCGCCCCGGAGACGGCAACACCGGCATCACCCTGATCGCCGCCAAAGACGACATCGAGATGCAGGCACAAAGCGACGAGATGGCCTTCCATGCCAAGGACGACCTCAACCTCGTCTCGATCATGGAACACATCGACTTCGCCGCCGGCAAACGCATCGTGCTCGCCACCGAGGGCGGGGCGAGTATCACCATTGATGGGGGCATCACTGTCGAGTGCCCGGGGACGATTACGGTGCATGCGAGCAAGAAGAGTTTTGCGGGGCCGGCTCACCTGAGCCGGGACATGAACAGTTGGCCGACGACGGCGTTTGATGAGGAGTTCATCCTCGAACTCAACAACGGCGAACCGGCCGCCAATCGCGCCTTCGAGGTTCGCCGCAGCGACGGCGCACGCATTCGCGGCACCACCGACGCTCAAGGTCGAACCGGCTTGCAGAAGAGTGAATTTCTTGAAGCCGTCTCGCTGCGCATCCTGCCGACCAAAGGAAAAGCATGAGCGAACCAGACAAGCGCTATCTGGCCATGCAGTATGACGAAAAGGGCAACCCCTACTTCTCGTGCCACCTGAGCCCCACCGAGCAGACAAGGCGCGCGCATTGCGTGGTGCCGCCCACCGATGTGATTCCGGTGATCTTCGTGCCGGGGTTCATGGGGAGCAATCTGAAAACGTCGGTGGGGGCTGGTTCCATTCGACCAAATGCATTTTGTTGGTTTCCTGACGACAGTTCGCTGATGCTTTCGAAAGTTGCCAAGCTCATTCCAGCGCAACGTCAGACAGCCTTTTCACCGAACACGACCAGCGTTGCGAGCGTAGACATACTGCCGTGTCACCTCATGCAGCACTTCAACGTCTCCGGCGTGGAATTCGCGCGTCCCGACGACGACACCATCGACAATCTGCTGGGCGAGTTCAAGCGCCGGGGCTGGGGCGAGCTCTACCTGGGCAGCTACGGCCGGCTGCTGGCCACCCTTGAAGCTCGCCTCAATCGCATCTACCGCCAGGGCAAGCTCGAACACGCCTGGCAAACGATCATCGAACAGGCCAACAACCTGTTCAAGGTCGACGATCTGCGGGCACGACACGGCCTTCCCTCGGCCCGGAACCGCGCCAAGGGTTGGTCACCGCTGACCGAGGCAGACCTGAAGGCCGCGGCGCGTTTCTGGTTCCCGGTCCACGCCTTCGGCTACAACTGGCTGCAAGGGGCTGACGATGCCGGCAAGGCGCTGGCCAAGCGCATCGACGCGGTCATCGACAACTACGCCAGCCAGGGCTATGACTGCCGCCGGGTGATCCTGGTGACACACTCCATGGGCGGCCTCGTCGCGCGTGCCGCCAGCCACCCCGGCATCGGCGGCGCCGAAGGCCGTGTGCTGGGCATCGTGCAGGGAGTCAGCCCCACGGCCGGCGCGCCGGCCATCTACCAGCGCATGCGCACCGGCCACGCCAAGGGCATCTTTCTCGACTTCGTGAAAAACAAGGTGGCAGAAATCTTGGGCACCGACGCCGCGCTCGTCACCCCGGTGCTCGGCAACTCGCCGGGCGCGCTGTCGCTGCTGCCCACCGCCGCCTATCCGGCCGGCTGGCTCACCATCGACGGCGTGGGCGCGCTGCCCAAGACCAACCCGTATGCCGAGATCTACCGGGAGCGCAAGGGCTGGTGGAAGCTGGTGAAGGAGGAGTTGTTGAATCCGGCCAAGGTCGGCAATCCAGGTCAAAGCAAATGGGACGAATATCTGGAAGCTCTTGATAGGTCCGAATGGCTGCACATGAAGAAACTTGGGCTTCACCATCATCCCAATACCTACGCCCACTACAGCGTGGCCTCCAGCGACGAAACGGTTGCCGCCGTGCGATGGCGCCACACTGGAGGCGCCGGCACGCCCTCGGCGGGGCTTCAGTTGATGCGGGACAACCTGAAAGGCAAAGTCACGCTACATACCGCCGAGGGTTCGCCACTTGAGTTCACGCTGGCGCGGGCAGAACGGACTCGGGGAGACGGCACCGTGCCGGCCGAGTCCGCCGCCGTGTCCGAGCAGGCGGTACGCTTCTGCGCGGCGTTCGAGACCCATTTCGAGCATGCCGACAGCTACGAAAATACGGAGATCATTGCATTGACACTGCACAACATCACGAGCATGGCGGCACAGGCATGAAGATTCGACACGCCGCGCTTGTTCTTGCCGCCCCTTTTCTGCTCTTCGCTGCCGGTTGCAGCGAAGACACCGCATCCGAAGTTCTTCCGAAAATCATGACCGAAAAACAAGCCATTGCCACCCGCCCGCTGTGTGTCGGGCGCTTCCTGGTCGATGTGCCGATGAACATGACCGTGGCAGGGACGCAGACCACTTCGGCCGGGGTCTCCGGAACGATATCGGTGCAATCCGGCGTATCGAAGTCTGCGTTCAACTTGAAGATGACCGGTATTGAAACGCGTTTGCGCAGCGCTATCCACGAAACCGAGGGTTCGCGTCTGAGCGAGGTATTGCGCCCGGACGAGACCACCTACATCTTCCGCTATCGCAAGAGCGAGATCGGGGCTCGCGTCTACCAGATCGATGGCTATCGATGGGTGGACTCGACCATGTTCGCGATTGTGTCCGGATCATCCAACGACGAGTTCCGGTCGGTCGTCGATGACGTCGCGAAGGGATTGCTTGAAATCAAGCCACGCGACACCTGGACCATCCCGACCGAACCCGGTTTCTGCTTCGATGGCGGTTTCCTGCCGGGCAGCGATGGCGGGTTCGAGGCGACCGGGGTTCAGCTCGAATCCCCCGGCTTCCCGAACCTGTTGATCGCCTTCAGCACCCGCGCCAACGACGGCCCCCCGCCCGAAGGGGCGCAACTTCTGACGCGAACCGATGCTGTCTTACAGGGCGTCGACGGTTCGGATCGCCCGACGGTCTTGCGCCGCGAGGGCACGCGACCACTTGGAGAAAGGACGGCCCAGGAGGTCATGTGGAAATGGGTGAAGAGCGAAGGCGTGATGCTCTCTGGAAATCTGGAACTGTATGCATCGTCGCATCGGCTGGATGCGCCCGAGATATCTTTCGAGCTGGCTCTCGATCCACCCGAGAAAAAAGCTGGCGCAAACACGGATGAGCAGGACGCCTTGTTGCTGTGGGACACGATCATCCAGTCACTTCGTCTGCGCCCCGGCGCTGTTTGAGCGGGGGCGATGGTGAGCGGGTGCGGTCGTCTTGTCGCGTTGGCTTTGTTGGGGCTCTTCGCAGCCGGTTGCGGCGAAAAGCCCGCATCCAAAATGCCTCCTAAAACCATGACCGAACAACAAACCGCTGCCACCCGCCCGCTATGTGTCGGGCGCTTCCTGATCGATGTGCCAGCCGATGCGAAGGTGGTTTGGACATCGACAGGTAAACACGCTACGAGGGAGATGTTCGAATGGGGCAGCAGGGCCCGACTGGTAAAAAAAAAGCGCGCAGAACCAACGTAACGCCGTTGGCCGACGAGGTGCGCATCAAGGAAATGATTAGAGTGAGGTGATGGGTTGAAACCAGTGCTTGAGTCCGATATGTCTGCATTTAGTACGACCAAACCTTCATTTCCGCTCGCTGGTGTGCTGTTCGTAATGTGCGCGCTTATGGTGTGGGTCCTCCAGATTTCAGAAGGTGATCCATGGGGCGTGCTGATTTGGGTGACTTTCTGTGCGTTGGCGGTATTGGTTGCGTTGGCGTTCTATGCTGAAAAGCACGTCAAACCGCAAATACGGTACAAGTGGCCAGCACGTGTACTCGTTGGTGTCGGAACTGTCCTGATGGGCTGGCATGCGAACGGCAGCGCTCTGGCGGCTTTACATTCGTTAGTGCCGATGCGCGATGTCGATGTGTCATCCGCCTTGCAGACAGGGCAGTTTCTGTATTTTTCTGGAACGCTGATCGTGTGGCTGCCTGTTGTGATCGCAGTCGGGTACTTTCCCTATGTGTTCCGAGTAGATCGCCAGGTGTTGAGCCGCCACTCGCGAGACAGGGATGACCAGCCGGGTGTATATGGGGGCTCAGCTCCGGTCATAAACATGGCCCGCCGTCCGGATAGTATTGATCGACTGAGGGCGAGGGTTCGAATCCTGAGCGAGCAGCGCGGACCGCGCAAACCCGCGACTCCGCGCCGGTGGATGAGCCGGGTGGATGTGCGCGGGATAGTGCTCGTCATCGCCTATATTTTTTCTGCAATATTGCTTGCTGTACTTCTCTCTGTCGGGCAAAGCGACGCCCTGGCAAGGGCCGCTATGGCGGATATGATTGTAGTGGTCCAATTTCCGCGGACACCTCGATAGGTGGATCATTCACCTGTTGAGGAGGAATAGATGGTTCAGAAACGCAGGACGTTCGATACGCACTTCAAACTTCAAGTTGTGCAGATGATCAAAGACCAGGGACT
>JBFIJC010000299.1:0-4657 GCA_041600915.1 Nitrogeniibacter sp. | reverse complement strand
CATGAGCGGGGTGGGGCTGGGGATCGGCGGCATTTCGGCGCTGGTGGCGATCGGCGGCGGCTCTTTGTCGGTGCCCTTCATGACCTGGTGCAACGTCAAGATGCAGAACGCAATCGGCACCTCGGCGGCGATCGGGCTGCCCATCGCGCTGGCCGGCACCGCGGGTTACGTGGTCAATGGCTGGGGCGCGGAGGGCACGCCGGCCTATACGGCGGGCTTCATCTATCTGCCCGCGTTGGTGCTGATTACCGCCGTCAGCATGTTTACCGCGCCGGTGGGCGCACGCATGGCGCACCGGCTTCCGGTGGCCACGCTTAAAAAGGTCTTCGCCGGTGTGCTGATCGTGCTGAGCCTGAAGATGCTGCACAGTGTTTTCGGCGCCTGAGCCGGGTGAAGCCTATTTGCCGGTAAAGCGCGGTTTGCGCTTCTCAAAAAAGGCGCGAATGCCTTCCTGATAGTCGTCGGTCGCCAGAAAATCAAAGGCCGAGCGCTTTTCGGCCTCGGTGAGCGGTTGGTCATGGGTCAGCCGTTGCGCCCATTGTTTGTGCCAGCGTGCGACCAGCGGCGCGCCTGCGCTGATGCGGGCGGCGGTTTCGTCGGCTTCGGCAAAGACGCGGTCGTCGGCGACGACCCGGCTGAGCAGGCCTTTGGCGAGCGCTTCGTGCGCGTCGAAGATGCGGCCCTCCAGCAGGATCTCAAGCACCACCGCCGGTCCGACAAGCGCGAGCAAGCCAGCCATTTCGCCCGGATACATCGAGAAGCCGAGCCGGTTGATCGGTGCACCGAAGCGTGCCGATTCGCCCGCGATGCGAATGTCGCAGCAGCCGGCAATCTCCAGCCCGCCGCCGATACAGGCGCCGCGAATGGCGGCCACCGTCGGAATCGGACTGTTCCGGATCGCTTCCAGCGCTGCGGCAACGAGGGTGTCGTGGTAGTGCAGGGCGTCGTCAACCGTAGCGCGAACGGTCTGGAACTCTTCGATGTCGCCGCCGGCAGCGAAGGCTTCGTCGCCGTCGCCGCGCAGGATGATGCAGCGCACGTCCGGGTCGCTGGCCGCGTGCTCGAGCGTTTCGCGCAGCGCGATCCACATGCCCGCGTCAATCGCATTGAGTTTTCCGGGGTGGCTCAGACTGATGTTCAGCGTCGAGCCTTCTTTACGCTCAATGACTATTCCCATACTTGATTCCAATCAATGATTGTGCGTTGCGGTATAAAAAACCAGCTTGTTTCGCCAAAATGCTACAGATTTTTGCTGCGACCGCAAAAAATTTCCATACGCTCTGGTATGGAGACTTGTAGATGATATATCATCCGCCCAATGACATGACCGCGGTCTAAATCGCGGCAAATAACAATAGGCCGTTATTGGACCGAGGGAGCAAGCAAAGTGTGCCGCCGGCGTGCTTTGCTGGCCTGTAGGACCCGAACGGACCTTGACCATTTTTGATGGTTTTTTTCAGGGAAGGGAGGTCGCAGCATGTCTAGCACTGCCTACGCGCACATTCGCAACAACCCGCAGTTCACCAAGCTGGTCAGCGCTCGAGGGCGCTTTGCCTGGTTGCTGTCGGCGATTGTATTCATTGTTTTCTTCAGCTTCGTGTTGGCCGTGGCGTTCGCGCCCGACTTCCTCGCGCAGCGCCCGTTTGCAAGCAGCAACGTCACGATCGGCATTCTTGCCGGTTTGTTTCAGTTCATCATGTTCTGGATTCTGACGCTGATCTACGTGCGTCGGGCCAATGGCGAATTCGATGACCTGAACAAGGCCGTCATCGAAGCCGCTTCGCGGGAGGAAAAATAATGCGCGCCACCACAATGATGCGTTCGCTCGCACTGAGCGCGACCCTGGTGTCCGTCTCGGCCTTTGCCGGTGATGCGATCAGCCAGACCGCCAAGCAGCCGATCAACCTCACGGCCATCGGCATGTTCATGCTGTTTGTGCTGATGACGCTCGGCATCACTTATTGGGCGGCCAGCCGCACCAAGTCGACCTCCGATTTCTATACTGCCGGCGGTGGCATCACCGGTGCACAAAACGGGCTGGCCATTGCGGGCGACTACATGTCGGCCGCTACGCTGCTCGGCCTCACCGCCATGATGTACACCCGCGGCGTCGATGCTTACATCTACATGATCGCCTTCTTTGTGGGCTGGCCGGTGATCCTGTTCCTGATGGCTGAGCGTCTGCGTAACCTGGGCAAATTCACCTTTGCCGATATCACCGCCTATCGTTTGAATCAGGGCAAAGTGCGCACCATGGCGGCGATCAGCTCGCTGGTGGTGGTGTGCTTCTATCTGGTCGCACAGATGGTGGGTGCAGGCCAGCTGATCAAGCTGCTGTTCGGTCTGGACTATGGCATCGCGCTGGTGCTGGTCGGTGCACTGATGATGGTGTATGTGACTTTCGGCGGCATGGTGGCAACGACCTGGGTGCAGATCATCAAGGCCTGCATGCTGCTGTTCGGCGGCACCATGGTGGTGATTCTGGCGATGATCCAGTTCGACTTCAGTTTTGACGAACTGACCTCGCGCGCCATCGACGTGCACAAGCTCGGCGAGAAGCTTCTCGCGCCGGGCAGCCTGCTGGCCGATCCGGTGACCGCGATTTCGCTGGGCCTCGGTCTGATGTTCGGCACCGCCGGACTGCCGCACATTCTGATGCGATTCTTCACCGTGACCGATGCCAAGGAAGCGCGCAAGTCCGTGCTCTACGCGTCGGGTATCGTTGCCTACTTCTTTAACGTGGTGGCTCTGATGGGCCTGGCGGCGATCATCATCGTGGGTCAGAACCCCGAGTACTTCGAAGGTGGCGACATTGGTGGTGCCATTATTGGCGGCGGCAACATGGTCGCCATGCACCTGGCCAAGGCGGTCGGCGGCGACATTCTGCTCGGCTTCCTGTCGGCGGTTGCGTTTGCGACCATTCTGGCGGTGGTGGCGGGCCTGGCACTGGCAGGCGCCTCGGCCATCTCCCACGATATTTACTCGCGGGTGATCATGAAGGGACAGGCCACCGAAAAGGCTGAGCTGCGCATGTCCAAGTTCGCGACCATCGGTCTCGGGATTGTGGCGGTGCTGCTGGGTCTGGCCTTCGAGAAGATGAACGTTGCCTTCATGGTGGCGCTGGCCTTTGGCGTCGCGGCGTCGGCCAACTTCCCGGTGCTGATCCTGTCCATGTACTGGAAGGGGCTGACCACGCGCGGTGCGCTGGCCGGCGGTTATCTGGGCCTGTTCTCGGCCACGGCGCTGGTGGTGCTGTCCAAGTCGGTGTGGGTGGATGTGTTCGGTTATGCCGAGCCGCTGTTCCCCTATACCCAGCCGGCGCTGTTCTCGATGCCGCTGGCCTTCCTGGCTGCGGTTGTCGTGTCGAACATGGATCGCAGCCGCGCGGCTGATGCCGAGCGTGAGGCCTTTGGCGACCAGTATGTTCGCGCCCAGACCGGCCTGGGTGCCGCAACGGCGTCGTCGCACTGACGCAGCAAGGCGGCGCGACTGTCGCGCTGCAACAACAACCCCGGCCCGCTGCATCGGCCGGGGTTTTTCGTTCACCGGGCGAGCCGCTAGACTGGCGCCTTTCTCCGCTGTTCGGATCGAATCCATGGTTTTTCGCAGTTTTGCGGTCTTGATGCTTGGCCTGACGCTGACGCTGGCGCTGCCGGCCAGAGCCGTCGATGGCGGCGTCGCGCTCGTGCTGTCGGGCGGTGGGGCACGTGGTGTGGCCCACATCGGCGTGCTCAAGGTGATGGAGCAGATGCGCATTCCGGTCGATTGCGTGGTCGGCACCAGTATGGGCGCGATCGTCGCCGCCGCTTATGCGGCCGGCGTGCCGCTCGACGAGATGGAGCGCCAGGTGCGCGCGGCGGACTGGGATGCGATTTTTGCCAACACCGTGGCGCGCGATCTGCAGCCCTTCCGCGAAAAACAGGACGCTTCGCGCAACCGCAGCGCGGTGTCGCTCGGCTATGGCAATGGCCGCGTGCTCTTGCCGCACAGTGCGATTGCCGGGCAGGAGCTGGACCGTTTCCTGCAGCGCTTGATCGGCTCGGCCGACGAGCTGACCAATTTCAACGCGCTGGCCTTGCCCTTTCGTGCCATGGCCACCGATCTCGAAACGGGTGCGCTGGTGGTGCTCGATGACGGGCCGCTGTGGCGGGCGATGCGCGCCAGCATGGCGGTGCCGGGCGTATTTCTGCCGATCGAACGGGAAGGGCGCCTCCTGGTGGATGGCGGCCTGGTGCTCAACTTGCCGGTGGATCAGGGGCGGGGCTTGTGCGGCTCGCGGGTGATCGCGGTGAACCTCGGCACACCGCCGATGGCGCGGGATCGTCTGCAGTCAGCCACCGATATCGTGTTGCAGGCAATCAATCTGGCACTTGAGCAGAATGTGGCGCAGCAACTGGCCCGGCTCGGTCCGGACGACGCGCTGGTGCAGGTGGATCTGGGCACGATCACCTCCATGGACTTTGACCGCGTGCTCGACACCATTCCGCTCGGTGAGGCGGCGGCGCAGCAGGCGGCCGCCGATCTGGCGCGCTTCAGCGTGGATGCCGAGACCTTCGCCGCGTGGCAGCGTCAGCGTGAGGCGCGCTGGCGCGTGCCAGAGCCGGTCATCCGTGAGGTGGTGGTCGATGGCCTGCGCTATGTGTCGCCCGACGCCGTG
>JBFIJC010000298.1:0-4687 GCA_041600915.1 Nitrogeniibacter sp. | reverse complement strand
GCGATCATGGCGTCGCAGAAGCGGTCGAGTTCGTCTTTTGACTCGCTCTCGGTCGGCTCGATCATCAGCGTGCCGGCCACCGGGAAGGACATGGTCGGGGCATGGAAGCCGAAGTCGATCAGACGCTTGGCCACGTCATCGACGGTGATGCCGGTGCGGTCCTTGAGCGGGCGCAGATCGAGAATGCACTCGTGCGCGACCAGGCCGTTTTCACCCTGGTACAACACCGGGTAATGCGGGGCGAGGCGGCGGGCGATGTAGTTGGCGTTGAGGATCGCCATCACGCTTGCCTGACGCAGACCTTCGCGGCCCATCAGGGTGATGTAAGCCCAGGTGATGGGCAAAATGCTGGCGCTGCCGTAGGGCGCCGCGGCAACCGCACCGATGCCGTTCAGACCCGTGCCGGCGTGGCCGGGCAGGAAGGGGGCGAGGTGCGACTTGACGCCGATCGGGCCCACGCCCGGTCCGCCGCCGCCGTGCGGGATGCAGAAGGTCTTGTGCAGGTTCAGGTGCGACACGTCGCCGCCGAATTTGCCCGGCGCACACAGGCCGACCATGGCGTTCATGTTGGCGCCGTCGATATACACCTGGCCGCCGTGGCTGTGCACGATCTCGCAGATCTCGCCCACCGCGGTTTCAAACACGCCGTGGGTGGAAGGGTAGGTGATCATGATCGCGGCCAGTTTGCCGCTGTGCTGCTGGGCCTTGGCGCGCAGATCGGCGACGTCGACGTTGCCTTTGTCGTCGCAGGCCACCACCACCACACGCAGGCCGGCCATTTGCGAGGTGGCCGGGTTGGTGCCGTGGGCGGAGCTGGGGATCAGGCACACATCGCGGTGCGCTTCGCCACGGCTGGCGTGGTAAGCGCGGATGGCGAGCAGGCCGGCGTACTCACCCTGCGAGCCGGCATTGGGCTGCAGTGACACGGCGTCGTAGCCGGTGCACACGCACAACATCTGCTCCAGCTCGTCGGTGAGCGTTTTGTAGCCCAGGGTTTGCGCGGCCGGGGCGAAGGGGTGCAGGCCACCGAACTCGCGCCAGGTCACCGGAATCATCTCGGTGGTGGCGTTGAGCTTCATGGTGCAGGAGCCGAGCGGAATCATGGTGCGATCCAGCGCCAGATCCTTGTCGGCCAGGCGGCGCATGTAGCGCAGCATCTGGGTTTCGGAGTGGTGGCTGTTGAACACCGGATGCGTCAGGAAGCTCGATTCGCGCAGCAGTGCTTCGGGCAGCGCATCGGCGCTGCGGGCATCGGTGGCGTCGAAGTCGGGCAGCGCACGGCCGCCGGCAAAGACCGCCCACAGGGCTTCGACGTCGGCGCGCGTGGTGGTCTCGTCGAGCGAGATGCCGACGGTGCGCGCGTCGATGTCGCGCAGATTCATGCGGCGGGCGTGGGCGGCGGCATGCACGGCCGGCGCGTCGGCCACGGCGATGGTCACGGTGTCGAAGAAGGCGGTGTTCAGCACATCGGCGTCAAGCTGACGCAGGCCGTTGGCGAGAATCGCGGTGAGGCGATGCACGCGGCGGGCGATGGTGCTGAGGCCGGCCGGGCCGTGGTAGCAGGCGTAGAGGCTGGCCATGATGGCGAGCAGCGCCTGCGCGGTGCAGATGTTGCTGGTCGCCTTTTCGCGGCGAATGTGTTGCTCGCGCGTTTGCATCGCCAGGCGGTAAGCCGGCTCGCCGTGGCTGTCGATGGACACACCTGCCACACGGCCGGGCATGACCCGTTTGTTGGCGTCGTTGGTGGCAAAGTAGGCGGCGTGCGGGCCACCGAAGCCGAGTGGCACGCCAAAGCGTTGGGTGGTGCCAATGGCCACGTCGGCGCCGAACTCGCCCGGCGGCTTGAGCAGCGTCAGGCTGAGCAGGTCGGCGGCGACGACAACCAGCGCGTTCTTGGCATGGGCGGCGGCGGTGAGCTCGGCGTAATCGATGATTTCGCCGCGGCTGGCCGGGTATTGCAGCAGCACGCCGAAGCAGTCTTGCGTGGCGATGCCGGTCGCGACCTCACCGACGACGACCTCGATACCCAGCGGCTCGGCGCGGGTGCGGACGACTTCGATGGTTTGCGGGTGGCAGTCGTTCGAGACAAAGAAGACGGGCGATTTGCTCTTGGACAGACGCTGGCAAAAAGTCATCGCTTCGGCGACAGCAGTGGCCTCGTCGAGCAGCGATGCGTTGGCAATGCCGAGGCCTGTGAGTTCCGACACCATGGTCTGGAAGTTCAGCAGCGCCTCCAGCCGGCCCTGCGAAATCTCGGGCTGGTAGGGCGTGTAGGCGGTGTACCAGGCCGGGTTTTCCATCACGTTGCGCAGGATCACCGTCGGGGTGTGGGTGTCGTGATAGCCCATGCCGATGAAGGATTTGAACACCTGGTTGCCGTCGGCGATCTCGCGCAGACGGGCCAGGGTCTCGGGCTCGGTGCGCGCGGGTGGCAGCGCCAGCGGCGACTGTGCGCGAATCGATGCCGGCACCACCTGGTCGACCAGTTGGTCGAGGCTGTCGAGTTCGAGTGCGCGCAACATGGCCGAAATGTCGGGCGAATCGGGGCCGATGTGGCGACCGATGAAGTCATCGCGCTGCTCGAGCTGGGTGAGCGTCGCGGTGAGGGACGTGTCGTTCAGATTCATGGCGTGGGCGATCCCGTGCGTGGCCGATCAGTCGATCAGCGCGTTGTAGGCAGCCTCGTCGAGCAGGCCGTCGAGGGCGGCAGGGTCGTCCAGCTTGATGCGGATGAACCAGCCGTCGCCGAGCGGATCTTCGTTGACCGTGGCGGGGGCGTCGGCGAGCACTTCGTTGACCGCGACGATGGCGCCGGCCAGCGGCATTTTCAGTTCGCCGGCGGCTTTGACCGACTCGATCACCGCGGCTTCGTCGCCTGCGGCAAAGCTGGCGCCGACATCGGGCAGCTGCACGAAAACGATGTCACCAAGCGCGTTCTGGGCGTGGTCGGTAATGCCGATGGTGACCTCGCCATTGCCTTCAAGGCGCAGCCATTCGTGGTCTTCGGTGTACTTGAGTGTGGTCATTTGAGGTCTCCTCGCTTCGGTATGTGACGTGAGATGTCGGTGAGCGTGGTGCATCGTAATGGTGCATTGACATTTGCTGGGTTAATAGTTGAAATGAAAACATTGATGATGCAAATGGAGTTGCGCGGATGATCAACATCCCGACCGAACTGCTTCGCACCTTTGTTAAAACCGTGGATACCGGCAGTTTTACGCGTGCGGCCGAGGCCGTCGGGCGCACGCAGTCAGCTGTCAGCCTGCAGATTCGCCGGCTCGAAGACTTGCTCGATGCGCAGTTGTTTGTGCGCGGCTCGCATCGGGTGCGCCTCACCGAACAGGGCACCGTGCTGCTCGAATACGGTCGGCGCATGCTCGCACTCAACGACGAGGCGGTCGGAAGTCTGTTTCGCCCCAAGGTGGCCGGCAGCGTGCGACTCGGCGCGCCGCATGAGTACACCGCCTCCTTGCTGCCGGTGATCCTCGGCAAGTTCGCCCAGTCGCACCCCAAGGTGATGCTCGAGGTGACCTGCGACCTCTCCAAGAACCTGCTCAAGCGCATGGACGAAGGCGAGTTCGATCTGGTGGTGGCCCTGCACGACAGGCCGGGTGACGGGGGCGGGATCAAGGTGCTGACCGAGCCGCTGGTGTGGGTCACCAGCCAGGACCATGTACGCCATGAAGAGCGCCCGCTGTCCCTGGTGGTGGCGCCGCCCCCGTGCATCTACCGCAGCCGCGTCCTGCTCAAGCTCAACCGCCAGGCCGTACCCTGGCAAATTGCCTACACCAGCTCAAGCTACAGCGGCATCATTGCCGCTGTGCGCGCTGGCCTTGGTGTGACGGTGCTGGCTGAAAGCACCGTGCCGGACGGCGTGCGCCGCTTGGGCGAACGGGACGGCTTCCCTGAAATGGGTAGTCTGGAGGTACGCCTGCACACCACGGCATCATCCCCCGCGCCCGCCGCGCCCAGCGAAGCCGCCGAGCGCCTGTCGGACTACATCGCCACCAGCCTCGCGTGAGTGCGCGACACATCGTGAGATGAAACGTCCGCCGCCCGAGGGCGGGCACGATGTACAGTTCGGTATGTCTATGCCGTTAGCTGTGCCGCGCGAGCTTGTTGCGCCGATAGCAAGCGCCCGCAGACAACGAGCCAGGATCTACCCGGAGATGTGAATGAAAAAGGTTTTGCTTGCGACCATGCTGCTGGCCGGTGCGTCCGCGCTATCGCATGCGTCTGATGTAAACATCGATATCGACCGCGTCCGCATTCAGGCCGGCGGCGTTACCGTCAGCGTGGGTGACCGCGACCGCCGGGGCTACTACTGGGACGGCCGCGTATGGCGCGACCCGGTGTACTGGAAGAAGCACCACCCGCACGACTACGACGACGATCATCGCTACAAAGGCAAGAAGAGCAGGCACTGCCCGCCGGGGCAAGCCAAGAAAGGCAATTGCTGACCCAGCCACCTCGTGTAGCCAGGGCATGCGTTTTCACGAAATCCGTAGATTCTATGTTGCGCGGCAATCGTCGCCGAGCACCTCAGCACGATACAGCTGACAGTTCTTATTGATGGCAAAGGCGATGCGCAGCAGCTTTCTGGCGATGATGCAGTGAGCGGCTGTACTCGACATACCGCGAGCAATCAGTTGATCGAATCGTTTGCGCCACAGTGCGCATCGACAGG
>JBFIJC010000297.1:0-4756 GCA_041600915.1 Nitrogeniibacter sp. | reverse complement strand
CCCGGGGGCGCGGATGGGGGCGTCGATGGCGTCGAGCGCATCGTCGTGGATCAATTCGCCCATGCCCAGGCGTCGGGCGATGGCGGCCATCGGTTCGCCGCTCAGATTGTTGATGCCGATGTGGGTGAGCTCGCGCAGCGCATAGCGCGGCGGCTCAGCCGGATCGGCGGGCCGGGCGCCGAAGTGGGGCGCGTCAAGCAGATCGAAGCCGGTGCCGGGCCGGAAGCTGCGCACCGTGCCGCGCCCGACGAAGATGGTGTGGCGCGCTTCGAGCGCCTCCATGTTCAGGCGGGCGTAGCGCTCGGCCTCGCGCGTGTCGGCAAAGGCGTACTGGCCGGCGTCGTCGTACATCTCCAGCGCGGGGGCGCGCTCGCCGCCCAGTGCGAGCACGGTGGGCACGCGGCTCGTCACCGAGCGCTGGGTCTTGTAGTCGTAGCTGAGCACTGTCGTCATGCCGGCACCGAAGCGGCGGTGCGCGCCAAAGGCGACGATGGCGTCCTGGTCTTCTTGCGAATCGGCACGGTGAAAGCGGATGCCCCGCCCGCCGTTGGCGTGTTCGGAGGACACATCCTCGGGCCAGCGCGGGCTGTCGGCGAACAGGCGCATGCGGTGCCCGGCCGGGGCGGCGGTGTCTTCGTCGATGCACCAGCCGATGCCTTCTTCGGCCAGCAGGCGCGAGACGAAGGCGAAATCCGACTCCTGATATTGAACACAGTAGCTGCGTGCGCGCGCCTCGGCGAGAAATTCCGCCACCTCCTCACTCCAGTGCCAGGCGGCCTGATCGGCGTAGTCGGCGAACACCGCCTCGACGATCTGCACCACGGTCTTGTCCTGAAAGACGCGATTGTGCCGCGCTCGCGAGAGCAGCCAGGTCCATGGCACCACCGTGATCCGATAGCGACAAAAGCCGCCGTCGGCGCCGAGCTTGAGGGCCGAACGCACCAGGGCCGAGCGATCGCTGCGGCTGCCATCGGACAGTGTGCTGTGCAGCGTCACCGCCTGACCGAGCAAGGCCTTGAGTTCGATGAAGGCGTCGGTCGAGAGCAGATCGATCACCAGCTCGAAGCCCGCAGACGCCGCCTCGGAGCCCCACCAGGCTTCGACGGGCAAGTCGAACGCAGCGTCGCGCCAGCTGAGCGCGAACAGGCGAGTGTCGGAGGTGAACGGTGAAAACATGCGAGCGCCCTGAGTTCAGAGGGCACTCATTTTACATAAAATATGACGTTTGGAATTATCCGCAGGCGCACACGGGTCAGCGGCGCTTCTTGGCTTTGCGATTGCGTAGCGCGCAGTCGATGGCCAGGCGCGCCCAGGGCGCCATGGCGGCGGGGCTGTCGAGGGATTCGTCGGGCGCCGTCCAGTAGCCCATGGAGAAGGTTTTGCCGTCGTTGTTCTGGTAGATGAAGCGCTGGCTACCGGCGTCGGCGAAGGCGTGTTCGCTTTGCGCGTCGGCTTTCAGGTAGAGCGTGTCCCAGGCCTCAAGGGCGAAGAACAGCTCGTCCAGATAGAAGCCCCAGCCGCCAAACATGGGTTTGACCCGGATCGTGCCCAGCGGCGCGAAGAGCTCTTGCGCGTGGGTGACGATCTCGGGCGGCGGCTTGCGGGGCATGGCTTTCGGGTGGCTTCAGGTTTTCAGGCCTAGGCGCTCGACGATGGTGCTGGTCGGGCCGGCCATGTTCATGCAGTAAAAGTGCAGGCCGGGGATGTCTTCTTCGATGAGTCGGGCGGTGAGCTCGGTGACCACGTCGAGGCCGAAGGCTTTGATCGAGTCGGTGTCGTCGCCGTAGCTCTCGAACTTGCGGCGCATCCAGCGCGGGATCTCGGCGCCGCAGGCGTCGGAGAAGCGCGCCAGCTTGGAGAAGCTGACGATGGGCATGATGCCCGGCACGATGGGGATCTCGATGCCCATGGCGACGCACTCGTCGCGGAAGTGCAGGTAGGCGTCGGCGTTGTAGAAGTACTGGGTGATCGCCGAGTTGGCGCCGGCGTCGACCTTGCGCTTGAAGGCGGCGAGGTCGGACTGGGCGGTGCGCGCCTGGGGGTGGTATTCGGGGTAGGCGGCCACTTCGATGCTGAACCAGTCGCCGGTTTCGCTACGGATGAATTCGACCAGTTCGTTGGCGTAGCGCAGCTCGCCCGGGCCGCCAGAGCCGGAGGGCAGGTCGCCGCGCAGGGCGACGATGCGGCGGATGTTTTTGTCTTGATAGCGTTTGAGGATGGCGCGGATGCTCTCGCGCGTGGCGCCGACGCAGGACAGGTGCGGCGCGGCGTTCAGGCCCTCGGCCTGAATCTCGAACACGGTTTCAAAGGTGCGCTCTTGTGTCGAGCCGCCGGCACCGTAGGTAACCGAGAAAAACTCGGGCTTGAGCTGGGCGAGCTGGGCGCGGGTGCCGCGCAGTTTGTCGACGCCGGCCGGGGTTTGCGGCGGGAAGAATTCGATGGAGAAGGGTGTCGGGTTCATGCGTCGTCTGTCAGTTCGTGGAGATGGGCGGCGAGGAAAAATTCTCGGTTGCCGTCGCCGCCGGTGATCGGGCTGTCGAAATAGTCGTCGACGGTCAGGCCGGCGGCTTCGGCTGCGGCGCGGATGCGGGTTTCGACGCCGGCGTAAAGGCTGTGGTCGCGCACGATGCCGCCTTTGGCCAGCCCTTCGCGGCCGACTTCGAATTGCGGTTTGACCAGGGCCAGCACCCGACCGCCGGGGCGTAGCAGGGCCGGCCAACGGGGGATCAGCAGCGTAAGCGAGATGAAACTGGCGTCGCACACCAGCAGGTCGAAGCCGCCGTCGGGCCAGGCGTCGCCGAGATCGGCAGGGTTGAGGTCGCGGGCGTTGAGGCCTTCGAGGCAGTCGATGCGCGCCTCGTCGTGCAGCGAGGAGTGCAGCTGGTCGTGGCCGACTTCGACGCCGACCACGCGGGCGGCGCCCGATTGCAGCAGGCAGTCGGTGAAGCCGCCGGTGGACTGGCCGATGTCGAGTGCGGTGAGACCCTGAGCCGAGCAATGGCAGTGCGCCATGGCGCCGGCCAGTTTGAGACCGCCGCGCGAGACGTAGCGATCTTCGGCGTCGGGGACGACGAGCAGCGGTGCGTCGTCGTCGAGCGCCAGCGAGGCCTTGCTGACGGTTTGCTCGCCGAGCCGAACCCGGCCGGCGGCGATCATGCGCTGCGCGACGGTGCGAGACGGGGCGAGGCCGCGGGCGACGAGCAGGCTGTCGACGCGCTGCAGTCCGTGGCGGTCGACCGCAGGCGCGGCCTCGACCGTGGGGGTCGGGGCCGGGCGGGCGGTGCGGCGGTGGAAGGACTTCACGGGCGCGCCCGGCCTGTTGTCATGCTTACTTGACCGTGACCACTTCGACCGGGTGCTCGTAGACGTCTTTGCGTTTGTCGTAGAGCGGGATGGTGGTGCCGCTCAGGCGGTTGCTTTCGAGGTCGGCCAGGTCGACGTCGGCGACCACGATCTGCTCGATGTTGGCCGTGCCTTCGGCAGCGATGCCGTCGCGGGCAAACGCGAAGTCGGACGGAGTGATGATGCAGGCCTGGCCGTAGTGCAGGCCCAGGCCTTCGACGGCGAGGTTGCCCACGGTGCTGGTCATGGCGACGAACACCTGGTTTTCGATGGCGCGGGCGTGGCAGCAGTAGCGCACGCGCAGGAAGCCCTGGCGGTCATCGGTACATGAGGGCACAAACAGGATGTCGGCGCCGGCCTCGCAGACCATGCGCGAGAGCTCGGGGAACTCGATGTCGTAGCAGATGAGGATGGCGATCTTGCCGAAGGGGGTCTCGAACAGGCGCAGCTGGTCGCCGGCGTCGGTGTTCCACTTTTCGCGCTCCCAGCGGGTGCGGTGGATCTTGTCCTGCTCGTAGATTTCGCCGGTCGGGGTGAAGTAGTAGGCGGTGTTGAGCAGGCGGCCATCTTCGTGCACGGTGGGGTGGCTGCCGCCGATGAGGTGCACATTCCACTGCGCGGCCAGCTCCTGCATCAGGTCTTTGTAGCGCTTGGTGTAGTCGTTCATGTTGCGAACGGCGTCGCGCACATCGGTGGTATCCATGAAGGACAGCAGCTGGGTGGTGAAGATTTCGGGCAGCAGCACGAACTGCGGCTTGTAGTCGCCGGCCGCTTTCATGATGAAGCGCACCTGGTTTTCGAAACCCGACCAGTCGTGGATCTGACGCAGCAGGTATTGGACAGCAGCAATGCGAACGATCACAGGGGAATCTCCTCGGGAATGATGGTGGGCTTCGTCGGGTCGTAGTCCCGGTTGAGCCAGACGATGATCGAGGCGCAGCCGCGGGAATCTTCGTCCTCGGGGATATAGCCTTCAATCACGCCGCAATAGCTGAAGCCTTCCTTGAGCTGAAAGCTCAGCACCTGGTCGCGCAGGTCACCCCAGACGACTTTTTGTGCGTAGTACTCGACATCCATTTCGTCCGCGTAGCGGTGGTAGCCGGGCAGGCGGCCGCAGGCGATGATGCGTTTCAGATTCATGGCGCGGCACAGTGTGCGACGCGCTTCGTACAGCAGATGGCCGACGCCGCTGCCTTGCATTTCGGGCGCCACGAACACTTCGGCGCCGTAAAGCGTTTTGCCTTCGGGGTCGTGGTGTTCAAAGGTGCCGGAACCTGTGATTTCTTTCCAGGTATGCGACTCCGACCAGTCGTCCCACAGCACAATCATGGCGCTGGCGCAGCCAACAATGCCGTCTTCGGTTTCAGCAACCACCTGACCTTGCGGAAACACTTCAAGCTGCTCACGCAGCTTT
>JBFIJC010000296.1:0-4778 GCA_041600915.1 Nitrogeniibacter sp. | reverse complement strand
GGCAGCCCGATCGCCGCCGAGGTGCCGATTGCGTTCTGCATCTTGACGTTGCACCAGGTCATGAAGGGCACCGACAAAGAGCCGCCGCCGATCGCCACCAGCGCCGAAATGCCGCCGATCCCCAGCCCCACCCCGCTCATGCCGACCGGCCCGGGCAGCGCCCGACTCGGCTTGGGCTTGATGTTGAGCAGCATCTGCGTCGACACATAGGCCATGAAGCAGGCAAAGAAGATGGCCAGCGGCCTGGACGCCACATGCGAGGCAATGAAGGTGGCGCCGAAGGTGCCAACGAGAATGCCCGGCGTAATGAAGCGCACCACATCCCATCGCACCGCGCCGTGACGATGGTGTGCGCGCAGGCTCGCCACCGAGGTCATGACAATGCCGGCCATAGAGGTACCCAGCGCCATGTGCACCAACTTGTCAGCCGGAAAGCCTTGCGCCGCAAACAGCGAGGCCAGCACCGGCACCATGATGCCGCCGCCGCCCACCCCGAGCAGCCCGGCGAAAAAACCCACAAAGGCCCCGAGCAGGGGGTAAGACAGCCACCATAGATCAAAGCTCATTTGCATCCAGTTTCAACAAGTGTTCGGTAATGAAGCGCCATTCATCCGGATCGACCGGCGTAATCGACAAGCGATTGCCGCGCGCCAGCACGCGCATGTTGGCCAGTTCGGGTGAGGCGCGCAATTCGGGCAAACCGAGATGGCGCGTCTTGCGCACGAAGCGCACATCCACATTGAACCAGCGCGGCTGCTCAGGCTTCGACTTGGCGTCGAAAAAGCGGCTGGTCGAATCGAACTGCGTCGCATCGGGATAGGCGGGCGAGGCCACCCGGGCAATACCCGCGATGCCGGGCTCGGGGCAACTCGAGTGATAGAACAGCACCGGATCGCCGACAGCCATCTGGTTCATCATGAAGTTACGCGCCTGGTAGTTGCGCACGCCATACCAAGGCACCGTCTGGTCCGGCATCGCCGCCAGGTCGTCAATGGAACAATCGTCCGGTTCGGATTTCATCAGCCAGTAGCGCACATCAGGCTCCCGCAGTTCAGGGCGCTACTTTACCAGCGCCCCGCTTGAGCCGGGCCGGGCGAGCGACTAGCATGCGCCCATGCCTCGAAACCTGCCCCTGCTTGGCGCGCTGCTGCTGGCCGCCTGCGCCCACTCACCCACCGACCCCAGTTCGATCATCTGCCTGCGCAGCGAGGGGGTCGCCACACAGCCGCTCCCGGGCGAGCAATTGACCCTCGCGTGGACGCATTCGATCGAGAAAATTCGCTGGGAAGAAGACTGGCGGCTCGATGCCGGCAAGATGACACTGATCGAGGCCCGAGTACTCGGCTCGGGTGCTGGCATGGAGCCCGCACCGGGCGCGCGACTGATCGACGGTGTGTGGCACTACCGGGTCGTTCGTCGCGAAACGACACTGCCGCTCACCCACTCGCCGTTTACTGCGGGCTACACGCTGTGCGCGGCGGGCCGCTGCCGACCGCTGACCGACTGGTTGCCGGGCCTGCCCGAGATTGCACGCATCGAGGTCGGCGCCTGCGCAGCGTCAGCACAAAAATAAAGCGGGTGTGGCCGTAGCCACACCCGCTTGTTTAGGTCCCCCGCGATGCCGACCCGACCGGGCATCCTGAACCTGGGGTTCAGGTGGTCGCTGTACCTGACGCTTCAGGCACATCCAACGAGGGATGCGCACAACGGCAATCGTAGCGGTTAGCAACCGTGTCGCATGACATTGGTTCAAGGAATCAACGGCCGACGCGAACACCGCAGGGGATTGATCTAAGAGTGCCGAACCGGCGCTCAGAACAACTTTTCCTGTTGCGCCAGGACATCGTCCAAGCGCGAATTCATGGATTCAATCTTACGCTTCATGCCCGGCATGTCAAACCCTCCTGAGCGCTGAAACTGAAGATATTCATGTGCAATATTCAGGGCGGTCATGACCGCCAGCTTCTCGCCCGTGGCGCCTGTCTTTCCGCCCAGCTCGGACAACTTACCTTCGAGCACCTGCACGGCCGCCTGCAGGCCCTCACGGTCTTCAGGTGCGCAGCCAACCCGGTATTCCTTGCCCAGCAGAATGATGTCGAGTGTGTCCATGTCGTTCAGCTCTCGGGCAGGGTTTCAAGGACGGCACTGACGCCGCGCACGGCAGCATCCACTTTCGATGTCAGGCGTTTGTTCTCGGCCTGCAGGCTGGCGATCCGCGATTTGAGCTCGCGATTCTCCTGCTTCTGCGCATCGAAGTAGCGGATCAGTTCGTCGAGTTGCTGCTGGAGGTGGTCGAGTTCGGCGTCCATGGATCAGATGGTAGTGAGCGGGGCCCGGTAAGGTCAAGCAACGTATGCACGGATGGCGTTTTCATGGGCCTCGCCAAAGCACGCGGCGAGGCGATCGAGGTCGAGATGTTCGGCTAGGCAATCGGCCAGGCGATCGAGATCGGCCTGCCGGCGCGCCGCCACATCCACCGTCTCGGCGGCCGTGACGCCGGCCCAACGCAGCAGCGCACTCAAGGCCTCGGGTGCGTCGAACAGGCCATGCGCATAGCTGCCCATCACCTGACCGTCGACGCTGATGGCACCGTCCGTCCGGCCATCATCAAAGCGCACCGCCGGCCTCATCAGCGCCGCACCGTGGCTGACGCCCATGTGGATTTCGTAGCCGCGCATCGCGGCGCCGCCGCCAACACACAGACTGCCGCTGACATTGCGCAATTGCTTGACCGCCTCCAACGTGGTCTCCATGTCGAGAATACCCAGCCCATCGGTGCTGCCCGGCACGCCCTCGAGGCCGAGCGGATCGTGCAGACGCGCACCCAGCATCTGAAAGCCGCCGCAGATGCCCACCACCTTGCCGCCATACCGCAGATGCCGCTGTATCGCCGCGTCCCAGCCCTGCGCCGCCATCCAGGCGCGATCGGCGCGCACCGCCTTGGAGCCCGGCAGCACGATCAGGTCGGCCGGCGGAATCGGCTGACCCGGTCCCACCCAACTGAAATCCACCTGCGGATGCAGGCGCAGCGCGTCCAGGTCGGTGTGGTTGGAGATGCGTGGAAACGCCGGCGCAACCACCCGCAACGCGATCTCGCCTTTCTCGATACGGGCATCGCCGAGCGCGTCCTCGGCGTCCAGAAACAGGCCGTGCAGATAGGGCACGGTGCCGATCACCGGCCGGCCGGTACGCGCCTCCAGCCAGTCGAGGCCCGACTGCAGCAAGCTGATGTCGCCGCGAAAGCGATTGATGATGAAGCCCTTGACCCGTGCCTGCTCGCTCGGCGAGAGCAGATCCAGCGTGCCGACCAGATGCGCAAACACGCCACCCCGGTCGATGTCGGCGACCAGAATCACCGGGCAGTCGGCCGCTTCGGCGAAGCCCATGTTGGCGATGTCGCGGTCGCGCAGATTGATCTCGGCCGGACTGCCCGCACCTTCGATCAACACGCAGTCGTAGGCCGTGGTCAGCCGGCCCCAGCTTTCCATCACCGCGGCCATGGCGGTCGGTTTGTAGTGGTGGTAGTCCTTGGCCGACAGGGTCGACATCACCTTGCCGTGGATGATCACCTGCGCGCCGATGTCGGTGGCGGGCTTGAGCAGCACCGGGTTGAAATCGGTGTGCGGCGCCACCCCGGCGGCCAGCGCCTGCAAGGCCTGGGCACGGCCGATCTCACCGCCGTCGGCGGTCACCGCCGAGTTGAGCGCCATGTTCTGCGGCTTGAAGGGCGCGACCCTGCAACCGCCGCGCGCCAGCAGGCGGGCCAGACCGGCGACCAGCGTCGTCTTGCCGGCATCCGAGGTCGTGCCCTGAACCATCAGGCTGGCGCAATCATGCATCACGTACAATCCCGTTCTCACAAAGCACCGGATTATCCCGCAAGCGGCCCCGCGCCGTGCATTTTCGCCATGCCCCCGCTCACCCAACTGGCCCTCACCCTCGTCGCCGGCGTGCTGCTTGACCGCCTGCTCGGCGAGCCGCGACGCTTCCATCCGCTGGTCGGTTTCGGCGCACTGGCAAGCGGGCTGGAGGCACGGCTCAATCGACCCCGCCACGGCATTGCACGCGGCGCCCTGGCGTGGACGCTGGCAGTGCTGCCCCTCGTCGGACTGGCGCTGTGGCTGCGCTCGGCCGGCGGCGTGCTCGCCGTGGCGCTCGACATGCTCTTGCTGTGGTTTGCCCTCGGCGCACGCGCACTGACCGAGCATGCCCGCGCCGTAGCCGCCCCGCTGGGCGCGGGTGACCTGGCCGAAGCCCGCCGACGCGTCGGCTGGATCGTCTCGCGCGACACCGCAGCGCTCAGCCCGGCGCAAGTGGCCGCCGCCGGCACCGAATCGGTGCTGGAAAACGGTAACGACGCGATCTTCGGCACGCTGTTCTGGTTTCTCGTCGCCGGCGGCCCGGGCGCGCTGCTGTTTCGCCTGGCCAACACCCTGGACGCGATGTGGGGCTACCGCAGCGAGCGCTACCTGCGCTTTGGCCGCATCGCTGCGCGTGTCGACGACGTGCTCGGCTGGCTGCCCGCCCGGCTGACCGCCCTCAGCTATGCCCTGCTCGGCCACACCCGCCACGCCCTGCACTGCTGGCGGCACCAGGCACCCCGCTGGAAAAGCCCGAACGCCGGCCCGGTGATGGCCGCCGGCGCGGGCGCCCTGCGCGTGCAGCTCGGCGGCGAGGCGCCCTATCACGGCACCATGACGCAACGCCCCGCACTGGGCAGCGGCGACGCGCCGGATGCCTCCAGCCTGTTTGCCGCCATCGCGCTGGTCAATCGCACG
>JBFIJC010000295.1:0-4781 GCA_041600915.1 Nitrogeniibacter sp. | reverse complement strand
TGTTGATACAAATTACGCGAACAATCCGCTGCACGGCGTTGGTCTAAAACAGCTGCTCACCGAACTGGTTGACCACTACGGCTTTGAAATACTGTTTGCCTACCTGAACATCAACTGTTTCAACAAAAATCCAAGCATCGAATCCAGCGTAAAGTTTCTGAAAAAGACTGACTGGGCACGCGAGAGAGTCGAAGGGTTTTATTTATACCAATTCAAGAGTCTGCCCCGCGCGTCTGCCGAGCAATTTGAATTGCCGCCCCGAGAGCGCATCATTCCGCAGAGCCAGACACCCGGCGAGCCGGCAGAATTAAGCTTAGAAGACGCCGCGCGCCTGGCCGAAAAGCGCGCCAGAAGGGCGGCGCTGCGAGATTGAGATACGGGCCTTCGATTCCTGTCCGGCCTATGCGCACCCAATTGAATTCTCCTAAAACGGCCATCGATTGATTTCCGGCCCTGACTGACGCGGGCCACATGGCAAGAATAGGCGCTCACGAATACGCCCGGCATCTCTCGAGCGCAGCCGCCTTCGGCATGAAATGCCTTGCAGTGTCGGCGGCTCTCGCGTATCACAGATGCTGATCCCAGCTTTTTCAGCGACACCCGACGGAGTTCCCTTGACCACCAGCATCCCCGCCAACCGAAAGCAGCTCATCGACGACGTTCTGCTCAAGCTGCCAGGCGTCAAAGCCAAAAAAATTGGCGGTCTCGACGCCTATCTTGTGTCCGACAAGATGTTTGCCTGTATCAGCGGCAACGGCGTTGGCATACGCGTGTCGGCCGCCATGGCAATCGAACTGCAGTTCTCGCGGGGCGACGTTGTGCCGTTTCAACCCGGCGGTATGCCGAGTTCGAAAGAGTGGGTACAAATCGATCACGCCGATGCAGCAGACTACGCGCAGGATGTAGACGTGTTTCAGGCATCGCTGGCTTTTGTGAAAGGCACGCGAGGCTAGCTCGCACTACCCGCAGCAGCGCCGCCGGGCGGCCCAGCGCCGTTTCTCGACTTTGATCAATCCGCAGCGCCGCTCGCTCGGGTATTGTCGGCAGCACGATTTCTCCGGAAGCCCGCCGTGAACCCGATTCTCAACTTCTACCGCAGCGATGTGCGCACCGGCATCAAGATTGTGCTCACCAGCCTCATCCTCGGCACACTCAGCGCGGCGCCCCTGTGGCTGTTCACGCAGTTCGGTTCAGACGAGGTCACGCCCACCGGGCTGGCGCTGACGGCCATGTTCGGCACCATCGCCGGCGCCTTCGGGGTAGCCGTTGGTGTGCTCTGGTGGATCATCGAGGTCATTGTCCGGCGGCGTTGATCAGGTCAGCAAAAACGCCTCGCGAAACGCTTTTTCGCCCTCGGCGCTGAACACCACCACCCGCGAGTCTTTCTGTCGACGGGCCCACCCGGCGTCATACATCCACCGCAGCAAGGCGGCACCCACGCCACCGGCCAGGTGGTGCCGCCGCTCGCCCCAGTCCAGACACATCCGGCAAGCCGGCCGACGGCTCGGGCCGGAGTCGGCAATTGCCACGCCAAGCGTCTCGAAGCCGACACGCCCGGCGTCGGTCAGCCGCAAGGCGCCCGGCCGGGCGGCAAACCAGCCTCGCATCAGCATGGCATCGAAGGCGGCAACCGCCAACTCGCCGGCGAGGTGGTCGTAACACACACGCGCCTTGCGCAACGCCGGCTCGCGGGGGCTGGAGCGCAGACGCACCGCACCCGTGCGAAACGCCACGCCCATCAATGATTCAAGCAAGTGCGCCACGTCGCGCCCGGCGAGGCGGAAGTAGCGGTGCCGGCCTTGCGCGGCCACCTCGATCAAACCGGCCTCAAGCAGTTTGGCCAGATGCGCGCTGACGGTCTGTTTGGTCACGCCGGCGATGCCTGCCAGTTCGGTGGCGGTCAACGCGCGATCGGCCATCAACGCGGTGAGGATGTCGGCGCGGGCATTGTCGCCGATCAGCGCAGCGACACGGGCGATGTGGGGGCCGTCTTTCATGGTTCGATCGTAGACGAACCATCTTGCCGATTCAATTCGCTACAGTGCTTCCGTCTTTCACCCCGGAGCCCCCGACATGATTACCTGCTTCATCCGCTATCAGATCGACCCCTTCCAGCGCGAGGCTTTCAAGACCTACGCAGAAAACTGGGGCCGCATCATCCCGCGCTGCGGCGGGCATCTGCTCGGCTACTTCCTGCCGCACGAGGGCAGCAACGACATCGCCTGGGGGCTGATCGGTTTCGACAGCCTGGCGGCCTACGAGCGCTACCGCGCGCGCTTGCGCGACGATGCCGAAGGCCGCGCCAACTTTGCCTTCGCGCAGGATGCACGCTTCATCCTCCGCGAGGAACGCAGCTTTGTCGACACCGTGGACGGCACCTTCTGCCAAGCGCCACAGATGGTGGCCTGACCATGCTTGCCGTGATCTTTGAAGTCGAACCCGCACCCGGCCAACGGGACACCTACCTCGACACCGCGGCAGCGCTGCGTCCGTCGCTTGAGGCCATCGACGGCTTCATCTCGATCGAACGTTTCGAGAGCCTGAGCCAGCCCGGCAAGCTGCTGTCACTGTCCTTCTGGCGAGACGAGGCGGCCATACAGCACTGGCGCACACTCGACGCGCACCGGTCGGCGCAAGTCGCTGGCCGGCTGCAGGTGTTTGCCGACTACCGATTGCGGGTCGCGGCGGTCATTCGCGACTATGGCATGCACGCCCGCGCCGAGGCGCCGGCCGACTCACGCCAGCATCACGCGGCCTGAAACGACAAGGGGCACGATCGCCTCGTGCCCCTTGTCATGCTCAGTCGGTCTTAGGTGCGCCGCCCTTGCCCAGCGCATCCATCAGTGCGTCGCTATTGCCACCGGGATCAGACGCGCCGTCAGGGGCGCTCTCCTCGGGGGGAAGCACAATTTCGACCGTGCTCGTGTCGATCTTTTCATGCCGACCGAGCGATCCGGTCACCAGCGACGGGAACATCACCACCAGTACCAGCGCAACCAACTGGAGGCCGATGAAAGGCACCACGCCACGGTAGATTTGCGTGGTGGTGATGCCCTCCATCCGTCGCCCGATCGCCTTGTCCAGGTAGGAGCCCACCGGCGCCACACTGCGCAGATAGAACAGCGCGAAGCCAAACGGTGGCGACAGGAACGAGGTCTGCATGTTCATGCCGATCAACACCAGGAACCACACCATGTCGATGCCCAGCTTTTCGGCCACCGGCGCGAACAAGGGCAGCAGAATGAATGCAATCTCGAAGAAGTCGATGAAGCAGCCAAGTACGAACACCAGCAGGTTCACCACGATCAGGAAGCCGATCTGGCCGCCCGGCACCAGGCTGAACAGATGCTCGACCCACAAGTCGCCGTTGACGGCGCGGAAGGTCAGACCGAACACCGTTGAGCCGATCAGAATGAACAGCACGAAAGTGGACAGCGACGCCGTGGTATCAAGCGCGCCGCGCAACACATCGAGACCAAGCCGACGACGCACGCCGGCGAGCACCAGCGCGCCGACTGCGCCCATGGCGCCGCCTTCGGTCGGTGTTGCCAGGCCGATGAAGATCGTCCCCAGCACCAGGAAGATCAACACCACCGGCGGCACCATGGCCACCATCACCTGACGGAACAAGGCCGCTCCGCGCAGCGTGCGGGCTTCCGGCGGCAGCGCCGGAACCCACTGCGGGCGGAAGATCGACAGGGCAAAGATGTAGAGCGCCAGCAAGCCGACCAGCATCATCGACGGAATCAGCGCCCCCTTGTAGGCATCACCCACCGACACGCCGAGCACGTCGGCCAGCACGATCAGCACCAGCGATGGCGGCACGATCTGCGCCAATGTGCCCGAGGCGCAGATGACACCGGCGGACACCTCACGCGAGTAGCCGTAGCGCATCATCACCGGCAGCGAGATCAGGCCCATGGCGATCACCGAGGCGGCCACCACGCCGGTGGTCGCCGCGAGCAGCGCACCGACAAAGATGACGGCGTAGGCAACCCCACCTCGGATCGGGCCAAAGAGCTGCCCGGCCGATTCGAGCAAATCCTCCGCCATGCCTGAGCGCTCGAGAATGATGCCCATGAAGGTAAAGAACGGAATGGCCAGCAGCGTGTCGTTGGCCATGATGCCAAGCACCCGCTCGGGCAAGGCTTGCAGCAATGCCGGTGTCAGCAGGCCCAGCTCAATGCCCACAAAACCAAAGAACAAGCCGTTGGCCGCCAATGCGAAGGCCACGGGAAAGCCGCTGAGCAGGAAAATGATCAGCGAAACGAACATCAGCGGTGCCAGATTGGCGGTCAGAAATTCGATCATGTCGTCGCTCCTTGATCAGACACGGACTTTTCCAGCGGGTCAGGCCCGTGGCCACTCAAAAAGGCGATCCGCTTGATCAGCTCCGACGCGGCCTGCAGCGCCAGCAAACCGAAGCCGACGGGGATCAGCAGTCGCACCGGCCAGCGCGCCAGGCCGCCAGCGTTGGACGATTGCTCGTTGTGCACGAAAGACACGACAAATTCCGGCCACGACATCGTCGCGATCATCACCGCGACCGGAATCAGGAAGAAGGTAATGCCGACCACATCAACCCAGTTGCGGGTGCGCGCAGACACCTTGCTGGAGATGAGATCGATGCGCACATGCGCGTTGTTGAGCAAGGTGGCGCCGGCACACAACAGGAAGACGGCGGAGAACAAATACCACTGGATCTCAAGCATGGCATTTGAGCTGAGGTTGAATCCGTAACGACTCACGGCATTGCCGGCACTGATCAGGCTCATGAGCAG
>JBFIJC010000294.1:0-4845 GCA_041600915.1 Nitrogeniibacter sp. | reverse complement strand
GCGCATCGTGACCGAGCTGGAGGCCTATTACGGCTGGGATCAGCTCGGCCGGGCGGTCAGCATCCGTTGCTTTACGCACGATCCGAGCATTGCCTCCAGCCTCAAGTTCTTGCGACGCACGCCGTGGGCGCGCGAGCAGGTTGAGGCGCTGTATGTGGACATGCTGCGCGATCAGAACACACCAAACCCCTGAGAGATTCACGGCATGACCTACGAAGAACACCTGGATGAAGTCACCACGCTGATCGTGGAAAAGTATGAACTCGAAGACGAGGCGGCCATCGCCATGGTGATGCGCGCGCAGGACGAAGATTTTTTTCTCGGCCACGACGATGACGAGTCGATCTGCACGCTGGACCGCGCCCATCAGGACGCCAAGGCCATCTTCACCAAGTATCGCTAAGCCCGGCTTTTGCCGGCCCGGGTGGCTTGAAACCCGCCCCGTACCTGCTGTGGCAGTTGCCCGCACGCCAGTGAGCGGCCTCCGGCATGCCCGAGCCTGCATGACAGCCGGGCATGCGCCGGGCAGCCCGCCTTGCCAAAGCCCAGCCCCTCTGATCCAATACCCGTTCCGAGGTGTAGCTCCAAGCCCAGAACAGCTTTCGTGTTCATGGCCTGGCGCAAAAGAACGAGGCATGTGACACCGCCCCGCGCGGCCCCCGGCGTGCTTGACCCCAGTCGTGCCACTCGCCCGCGGGAATCCTCCCATGGTCAAGCCCGGTGTCATGCCTTTTCTATGCGTGGAGAACGCCCTTGAGCAAGAAACTATACGTAGGCAACCTGGCCTACTCGGTAAGCAATAGCGACCTCGAAGAAATGTTTGCGCCCTTTGGCGCCACCCGTTCGGCCCAGGTCATCATGGACCGCGACTCCGGTCGCTCGAAGGGCTTCGGCTTTGTCGAGATGACGTCGGACAAAGAAGCAGAAGACGCCATTGCTGCGCTGAACGGCAAAGATGCCGGCGGCCGCAGCCTGATCGTCAACGAAGCCCGCCCGCAAGCGCCGCGTACCGGCGGCGGCGGTGGCGGCTTTGGTGGTCGCGGCCGTGGCGGCGGCTTCGGCGGCAACCGCTACTGAGCCTGACGCGCTGGCGGTCTCGGTGCGCCGAGCTGCCGCCAGCGTTTCTTCCGCCCCCCGATCACTCACCGGCCCTACGGCCGACATAAGGAGAATGACCCCTTGGCAAAACCCAATTATCAATTCGAAAAGCGCCAGCGCGATCTGGCCAAGAAACGCAAGCAAGACGAAAAGCGCCAGGCAAAGCTCGCCGCCAAAGCAGCCGGCGACGGTAGCAACAACGATCAGAATGGTCCGGACGACAACGCCGGCGCCAACACAGGCGACACGAACCCGCCCAACGCCTGAGCTCGACACGCGCCCAGTACGGCGCGCAGGTAGGCAGCGCTCAGTCTTTGGTCAGTGTCATCAGGATGTCGGCGTACCAGGCGCAATTGAGCCCCAGCGCCTCGTCCACTTCGAGGTCGCGTTCGCCCACATCAAGTCGGGCCGAATGCACGCCGAGCAGCATCCACGGCAAATCACCCAGTTCGGCCGAGGGTTTGGCCACTCGCATGACCACCGGCGCACCACTGGTGCCACGGTGCGTGCGCGCATCGGTCAGAAAATAACCCTTGCCCTGAAAGCGCAAACCGAAGGACGAGGCGATGATCGCCTGACGCACCACCGGCATGTGGTTCAGGGTGTCGTGAAAGCCCAGCGGAAACCCCACCACCAGCAGCGATGAGCCAACCTCGACCTGATCGAGCTGGCTCAGCAGGTGCTTGGGTGTGAAGGCTCTGAACGAGGTGGTCTTCGGCAAGGCAGCGCGGTCGATTTCGAGCACCGCCACATCCACCTCGCCGGCCGAGTCTTCGGCCTGCCGCCAGGCGCTTTTGCCATCGCGGTACAACAGCATCGAGAAGCCGGTCGACTCCGCATTGTCGGCCGCGTTGGTGTGCAGTTCGATCTCGATGCGGTTCGGAAAATGCTGGCTCGGCTCGTCGAACATCACATGCCGGCTGGTCACCAGGAACAGACGATCATCGCGCTCAAAGTAGAAACCGGTGGCATTGGTCAGACCGCGATCGCCGTCGAAGCTCAGGATGCGCGGCGTGGTGAGTAGAATGCTTTCTATCATGGTGACACCCAAAATGGCGTCCTGCATTCGGCCCGCAAGACAAGGCGTCGAAGCAACCCATGCAATGCAGGACGCATCGCACGGCGAATCCTTTCTACAATAGCACTTCACCCCGGACGCCCCGCATGCACCCGCCCATCCGCATTTCACCCGACGAGATCGAGATCACCGCCATCCGCGCCCAGGGCTCGGGGGGACAGAACGTCAACAAGGTGTCGAACGCGGTGCATCTGCGCTTCGACATCGCCGCCTCGTCGCTGCCCGACGCGATCAAGGCGCGCCTGCTGGCGCGCGGCGATCAGCGCATCAGCAAGGACGGGGTGGTGATCATCAAGGCGCAGGCCTTTCGCAGCCTGGAAAAGAATCGCGCCGAAGCCCTGCGAAGGCTCGAAGACCTGATCGCCAGCGTGGCGACCGAACCCAAAACCCGCCACGCCACGCGCCCGACCCGCAGCGCGGTCCGCAAACGCCTGGAGAGCAAGACACGGCGCAGCGCCATCAAGGCCGGCCGCGGCCGGGTCAGCGAATAGCGACCGACACCGCCATCGCCTGCGCGTGGTGGCGCAGATGCGATTCAATAAAACTGGCGATGAAGTAATAACTGTGGTCGTAACCCGGCTGCATGCGCAGCGTGAGCGGATGCCCGGCCGCCTCGGCCGCCGCCTGCAGCGCCTCGGGTTTGAGCTGCTCGGCCAGAAAACCGTCGGCCTCACCCTGGTCGATCAGGATCGGTAGCCGCTCCGGCGCATCGGCGATCAGTTCGGTCGCATCCCACGCGCGCCAAGCGGCACGATCGGCGCCCAGATACCGCGACAAGGCATTTTCGCCCCAGGGGCAATCCATGGGATGGCAGATTGGCGAAAACGCCGACACCGACCGGTAGCGCCCCGGATTCTTCAGCACGCAGATGAGCGCACCATGCCCACCCATCGAGTGCCCGCTGATACCACGCTGATCCGAAGCCGGAAAGTTGGCCTCGACCAGGGCCGGCAGTTCATCGACCACATAGTCGTACATGCGGTAGTGCTGCGCCCAGGGTGCTTCGGTGGCGTTCACATAAAAGCCGGCGCCCAGGCCGAAGTCCCAGCCGCCGTCGGGGTCATCGGGCACGCCCTCGCCGCGCGGGCTGGTGTCGGGCGCCACGATGATGAGGCCCAGCTCGGCCGCCACGCGATGCGCGCCGGCCTTCTGCATGAAGTTTTCATCCGTGCAGGTCAGGCCCGAAAGCCAATACACCACCGGCAAACACTGCCCGGATTCGGCCTGCGGCGGCAGATAGACCGCAAACACCATGTCGCAGCCGAGGCTGGCGGCGCGGTGACGATAACGCTTGTGCCAGCCGCCGAAGCTGTGCTGGCTGGAGAGGCATTCGAGTGACATGCGCGGGCCCCGATCAGAAGTGGATGACGGTGCGAATGCTCTTGCCTTCGTGCATCAGCTCGAACGCAGTGTTGATCTCGTCCAGCCCCATGGTGTGGGTGATGAAGGTGTCGAGCGGAATCTCGCCGCGCTGCGCCTTGTCCACATAGCCCGGCAGCTCGGTGCGCCCGCGCACGCCACCAAAGGCCGAGCCGCGCCACACACGACCGGTGACCAACTGGAAGGGCCGCGTGGAGATCTCCTGCCCCGCGCCGGCCACGCCAATGATGGTCGATTCGCCCCAGCCTTTGTGGCAGCACTCCAGCGCCGCGCGCATCAGCTTGACGTTGCCAACGCACTCGAAGGAGTAGTCGACGCCGCCGTCGGTCATGTCCACGATCACGTCCTGAATCGGCGTATCGAAATCTTTCGGATTCACGCAGTCGGTGGCGCCCAGCGAGCGCGCGATCTCGAACTTGCCCGGGTTGATGTCGATCGCGATGATGCGCCCCGCCTTGGCCATGGTCGCGCCGATGATCGCCGCCAGGCCGATGCCGCCCAGGCCGAAGATCGCTACCGTCGCACCCGCCTCCACCTTGGCGGTGTTGAGCACCGCGCCGATGCCGGTGGTCACGCCGCAACCGAGCAGACACACCTTTTCGAGCGGCGCCTCTTTAGGAATTTTGGCCAGCGAAATCTCCGGCACCACGGTGTATTCGGAAAAGGTCGAGGTGCCCATGTAGTGGTAAATCGGCTTGCCCTGATAGGAGAAGCGCGTGGTGCCGTCGGGCATCAGCCCCTTGCCCTGGGTGGCGCGCACCGCCTGGCACAGGTTGGTCTTGCCCGACTTGCAGAATTTGCACTCACGGCACTCGGCGGTATAGAGCGGAATCACATGATCGCCCACCGCCAGCGAAGTGACGCCCTCGCCCAGCGCCTCGACAATGCCGCCGCCTTCGTGGCCGAGAATCGCCGGAAAGATGCCTTCCGGATCATCGCCCGACAGCGTAAAGGCATCGGTGTGACACACCCCGCTGGCGACGATACGCACCAGCACCTCGCCCGCTTTGGGCGGCGCGACATCGACTTCGACGATCTGCAGGGGCTTTCCCGGCGCAAAGGCAACCGCGGCACGCGACTTGATGGTCATGACATATCACTCCGGACAGACGATAAGTCGACAGTATAGGGAATCATTTTCAATCGACCCGGAACGCGGCCATTCGGCGCGCGTCTCACCATATCGGCGCCATTGCGCGATAATGCCGCGCCGGCGTCCGTGCCGGCTTCGGGCCACAAGGAACACCCATGACGATGAAACCCTCAGACCTCGCGAAAAGCCGCGGGCT
>JBFIJC010000293.1:0-4854 GCA_041600915.1 Nitrogeniibacter sp. | reverse complement strand
GTCGGTGTGATCGCTGCGCAGTCGATCGGTGAGCCGGGTACCCAGCTGACCATGCGTACCTTCCACGTCGGTGGTGCCGCATCGCGGGCCGCTGCAGCCAGTTCGGTTGAGGCGAAGTCGGCCGGTAGCATCCGCTTTACGCAGAACATGCGTTATGTGACCAGCGCCAAGGGCGAGAAGATCATCATCGCGCGTTCGGCAGAGGTGCTTGTGGCCGATGACATGGGCCGCGAGCGCGAGCGTCACAAGGTGCCGTACGGCGCCATGCTGCACGTCACCGACGGTGACACGATCAAGGCTGGCCAGCAGTTGGCGACCTGGGATCCGCACACCCGTCCGATCGTGACCGAATTTGCCGGTACGGTGAAGTTCGAGCACGTTGAGGAAGGTGTGACCGTCGCCAAGCAGATCGACGAAGTGACCGGTCTGTCCACCCTGGTGGTCATCGATGCCAAGCGTCGTGGCGGCACCGCAGCGTCCAAGGGCGTGCGTCCGCAGGTCAAGTTGTTCGACGAGAAGGGCGACGAGGTGAAGATCGCGGGGAGTGATCACGCGGTTGCGATCACCTTCCAGGTCGGCTCGATCATTACCGTCAAGGATGGTCAGCAGATCAACGTCGGCGACATCCTGGCGCGTATCCCGCAGGAATCGGCCAAGACCCGAGACATTACCGGTGGTCTGCCGCGTGTTGCCGAGCTCTTCGAAGCACGCTCGCCGAAGGATGCCGGTGTGTTGGCCGAGTTCACCGGTACGGTGTCTTTCGGTAAGGAAACCAAGGGCAAGCAGCGTCTGGTGATTACCGAACTCGACGGTACCGCGCACGAGTTCCTGATCCCGAAAGACAAGCACGTGATGGTGCACGACGGTCAGGTGGTGAACAAGGGCGAGCCGATTGTTGACGGCCCGGCCGAGCCGCACGACATTCTGCGTCTGAAAGGTATCGAAGCGCTGGCGCGTTACATCATTGACGAAGTGCAGGACGTCTATCGTCTGCAAGGCGTGAAGATTAACGACAAGCACATTGAGGTCATCGTGCGTCAGATGCTGCGCCGCGTGGTGATCTCCGATTCGGGCGACACGCGCTTCATTCGTGAAGAGCAGGTCGAGCGCTCCGAAGTGCTGGACGAGAACGACCGCATCGAAGCCGAAGGCAAACTGCCGGCCAGCTACGAAAACGTCTTGCTCGGTATTACCAAAGCGTCCTTGTCGACGGACTCGTTCATCTCCGCGGCTTCCTTCCAGGAAACCACCCGGGTGCTGACCGAAGCGGCGATCATGGGCAAGCGCGACGAGCTCCGCGGTCTCAAGGAGAACGTCATCGTCGGTCGCCTCATCCCTGCCGGTACCGGGATGGCGTATCACCGCAATCGCCTGGCTCAGGCCGAAGGTCAGGACCTTGGCGGGGAGCATGCCTGGCCCGCGGCGGCCGAAGAGCTCCTGGACTTGCCGCAGGAAGATGTGTCAACGCGTTGACCTTTTAAAACGAACGGGGGTAAAATCCGGCCTCTTTTTGTAGACTGACCAATCGTAGTCAGTCGCAGCCGGAATACACCGCCCGAGGCGGCCCAAAGGGCTGCCTCGGTTTTTTGGGAAATTCTCAAGCTATGCCAACAATTAATCAGCTCGTCCGCAAACCGCGGAAATCTGCCGTCGTCAAAAGCAAGGTGCCGGCGCTCGACGCCTGCCCCCAGAAGCGTGGCGTGTGCACTCGCGTGTACACCACGACGCCGAAGAAGCCGAACTCCGCTCTGCGTAAAGTGGCCAAGGTTCGCCTGACCAACGGTTTTGAGGTCATTTCGTACATCGGCGGCGAAGGCCACAACCTGCAGGAGCACTCCGTGGTCCTGATTCGTGGTGGTCGTGTAAAAGACTTGCCGGGTGTGCGTTACCACATCGTCCGCGGATCGCTGGACCTGCAGGGTGTTAAAGATCGGAAGCAGTCGCG
The DNA here is from genome assembly GCA_041600915.1 of Nitrogeniibacter sp. Taxonomy (GTDB): domain Bacteria; phylum Pseudomonadota; class Gammaproteobacteria; order Burkholderiales; family Rhodocyclaceae; genus Nitrogeniibacter. The sequence goes on along the minus strand of JBFIJC010000293.1, from coordinate 2,909 downwards.
CTCCAAGTACGGCGCCAAGCGCCCGAAGAAAGCTTGATTGTTGGCTCAATAAGAATCGGAAGGGGTAGATATGCCGCGTCGTCGCGAAGTTCCCAAGCGGGAGGTCCTGTCGGACCCGAAGTTTGGTAGTCAGGATGTTTCCAAGTTCATCAATGTGATCATGCAGGCCGGCAAGAAAGCTGTTGCCGAGCGCATCGTCTATGGTGCGTTCGATCACATTTCGTCCAAGGCTGGCAAAGATCCGCTGGAGATCTTTACGGCTGCGCTCGGTAACGTGCGCCCGGTGGTCGAAGTGAAGAGCCGTCGTGTGGGTGGTGCCAACTATCAGGTGCCGGTTGAGGTTCGTCCGTCCCGTCGTATGGCGCTGTCGATGCGCTGGTTGCGTGAGGCTGCCCGCAAGCGTGCCGAGAAGTCGATGGCCCAGCGTCTGGCCGGCGAGTTGCTCGAAGCGGCTGAAGGCCGTGGCGCTGCGATGAAGAAGCGTGAAGAAGTGCACCGTATGGCCGAGGCCAACAAGGCCTTCTCGCACTATCGCTTCTAATCTGAATGCGACGTGGATCGAGCCCGTCAGGGCTCGTTTTTTTGTAATCGACTTGAAAGAAAATTGCGCGTTAGCGTGATTGGGAAGGGTTGCCACCGTGGCTCGCAAGACACCTATTGAGCGTTACCGCAATATCGGTATTTCAGCTCACATTGACGCCGGCAAGACAACGACGACCGAGCGTATTCTTTTCTACACCGGCGTGAACCACAAGATTGGTGAAGTTCACGACGGCGCTGCAACCATGGACTGGATGGCGCAAGAGCAGGAGCGTGGTATCACGATCACCTCTGCAGCGACCACCTGCTTCTGGAAAGGGATGGACATGAGCCATCCCGAGCACCACATCAACATCATTGATACCCCGGGACACGTGGACTTCACCATTGAAGTCGAGCGTTCCATGCGGGTGCTCGATGGCGCGTGCATGGTTTACTGCGCGGTGGGTGGTGTGCAGCCCCAGTCCGAGACGGTGTGGCGCCAGGCAACCAAGTACCGCGTACCGCGTCTTGCCTTCGTCAACAAGATGGACCGCTCGGGTGCGGACTTCTTCAAGGTCGTGGCTCAGATGAAGTCGCGCCTGAAGGCCAATCCGGTGCCGGTCGTGCTGCCGATTGGTGCTGAAGAGCACTTCGAAGGTGTTGTTGACCTGATCAAGATGAAAGCCATCGTCTGGGACGAGGCTTCGCAGGGTACCAAGTTCACCTACGCTGAGATTCCGGCGGATCTGGTGGAAGAGGCAAACACCTGGCGCGAGCAGATGGTCGAGGCGGCTGCCGAGGCCACCGAAGAGCTCATGAACGAGTATCTGGAAAGCGGCGAGCTGAGCGAGGCGCAAATCATTGCTGGTCTGCGTCGCCGTACCATCGCTTGCGAAATCCAGCCGATGCTGTGCGGTACCGCCTTCAAGAACAAGGGTGTTCAGCGCATGCTGGACGCTGTGATCGAATTCATGCCTTCGCCGGTTGAAGTGGCGGCCATTACGGGTACGGATGAAGACGGCAATGAAGTGATTCGCAAGTCGTCTGACGACGAGAAGTTCTCGGCGCTGGCTTTCAAATTGATGACCGACCCGTTTGTCGGTCAGCTGACCTTTATCCGTGTTTACTCGGGCGTGCTGGACTCCGGCGACTCCGTGCTGAACTCGATCAAGGACAAGAAAGAGCGTATCGGCCGTCTGCTGCAGATGCACGCTAACGACCGTATCGAGATCAAGGAAGTGCGCGCTGGCGATATCGCTGCTTGCGTCGGCCTCAAAGACGTGACGACGGGCGAGACGTTGTGCTCCCTGGACGCGCCGGTCATTCTTGAGCGTATGGAGTTCCCGGATCCGGTGATTCACGTTGCCGTCGAACCGAAAACCAAGAGCGACCAGGAAAAAATGGGTATCGCACTGAGCCGTCTGGCTCAGGAAGATCCGTCCTTCCGCGTCCGTACCGACGAAGAGTCCGGCCAGACGATTATTTCGGGCATGGGCGAGTTGCACCTCGAGATCATCGTTGACCGCATGAAGCGTGAATTCAACGTCGAGGCCAACGTGGGTGCGCCTCAGGTGGCCTATCGCGAAGCCGTGCGTTCTGCGGTCGAGCAGGAAGGCAAGTTCGTCAAGCAGTCCGGCGGCCGCGGTCAGTATGGCCACGTCTGGATCAAGCTTGAGCCGAACGAAGCCGGCAAGGGCTACGAGTTTGTCGACGCCATCAAGGGTGGTGTGGTGCCGCGCGAATACATCCCTGCAGTTGATCGCGGCATTCGCGACACGCTGCCCAGTGGTGTGCTGGCTGGCTTCCCGGTTGTAGACGTCAAGGTCACGCTGTTCGACGGTTCGTACCACGATGTTGACTCGAACGAAAACGCGTTCAAGATGGCCGGTTCGATGGCCTTCAAGGATGCAATGCGCAAAGCCAATCCGGTGCTCCTCGAGCCGATGATGGCGGTCGAAGTTGAGACCCCGGAAGACTTCATGGGTAACGTGATGGGCGACCTGTCCGGCCGTCGCGGCATCGTGCTCGGCATGGATGACATCGCCGGCGACATGAAGGGCATTCGTGCAGAGGTCCCGCTGGCCGAGATGTTCGGTTATGCAACGTCGCTGCGTTCGCTGACGCAGGGTCGTGCGACCTACTCGATGGAATTCAAGCACTACAGCGAAGCCCCGAAGAACGTGGCCGAAGCTGTGATCAAGAGCAAGTAATCTCTGATTTTCGACAAGATACAAGGAAATTGAGCAATGGCTAAGGGTAAGTTTGAGCGGAAGAAGCCGCACGTAAACGTTGGCACGATTGGTCACGTTGACCATGGCAAGACCACGTTGACTGCAGCGATCACGACGATTCTGTCGAAGAAATTCGGTGGTGAAGCCAAGGACTAC
>JBFIJC010000292.1:0-4861 GCA_041600915.1 Nitrogeniibacter sp. | reverse complement strand
GATCGGCGTTGGCGGCGCATCGGGCAACTTCGAGCTCAACGTGTTCAAGCCGCTGATCGCGCACAACTTCCTGCACAGCACGCGCTTGCTCGCCGATTCGATGCGCAGCTTCGAGCGCCACTGCATCCGCGGGCTGCAGGCCGACGAGCCGCGGATTCGCGAGTCGCTCGAGCGCAGCCTGATGCTCGCGACCGCGCTGATGAAGATCGCCAACGACGTGCGCTGGCTCGGCTCCGGGCCGCGCTGCGGACTGGGCGAGATCAAGCTGCCGGCCAACGAGCCGGGCAGCTCGATCATGCCCGGCAAGGTGAACCCGACCCAATGCGAGGCGCTGACCATGGTGTGCACCCGGGTCTTTGGTAACGATGTGACGGTGGGCATGGCCGGCGCGGCGGGTAACTTCGAGTTGAATGTGTTCAAGCCGGTGATCGCCCACGCGATGCTCGAGAGCCTCGAGCTACTGGCTGACAGCATGCGCAGTTTCGAGCATCACTGCGTGGCCGGGCTGACGGCCAACCGCGAACGCATTGATGACTTGCTGGCGCGATCCCTGATGCTGGTGACCGCACTCACCCCGCACATCGGCTACGACGCCGCGGCCGCGATTGCCAAGCAGGCGCATGCCGAGGGCTTGAGCCTGCGCGAGGCGGCGGTGCGCTCCGGCCAGCTCAGCGCCGAGGATTTCGATCGCTGGGTGCGGCCGGAGAGTATGGTTTAAAGCGCGGGTCTAAACGTAGCGCGCCACAAAGGCACCGACGCTCTCGGCGGGCAGCGGCAGCCACACGCGATGGCCGCTGCCGGGGGCGACCTGGACCGCGTCGCCGGCAGCGTTTTCCATTTGCGTGATGCTGATGTCGCGGTTGCCACTGGGCAGAATCAGTTCGATGCGATCCCCCACGCCGAACTTGTTTTTGACATTCACCTCGACCAGACCACGTGCCGCGTCATAGGCGACGATATCGCCCACGTATTGGCTGCGATCCGACTCGGAATGTCCGCGCAGATAGTTTTGCGTCTCGGCCGGGGTGTGGCGCTGATAGAAGCCGTCGGTGTAGCCGCGGTTGGCCAGGCCTTCGAGCTGGCCGAGCAGGGCGGGATCGAGGTCGCGTCCGGCGGCGGCGTCGTCAATGGCCTGGCGGTAGGTCTGGCAGGTGCGCGCCACGTAATAAGGGCTCTTGGTGCGCCCCTCGATCTTGAGTGAGTCGATGCCGATCTCGACCAGTCGCTGCACATGCTCGATGGCGCGCAGGTCTTTGGAGTTGAGGATGTAGGTGCCGTGCTCGTCTTCTTCGATGGGCATGTAGCTGCCCTGACGTTTCTCGCGCTCTTCAATCACATACACATCGCCGCTGGCATCTTCGGCGCCCGGCTTGACGTTGAAGTCCCAGCGGCAGGAGTTGGTGCACGAGCCCTGGTTGGGGTCGCGATGGTTGAAGTAGCCCGACAGCAGGCAGCGGCCCGAGTAGGCGATGCATAGCGCGCCATGCACAAACACTTCGAGCTCGGTGTCGGGACAGGCCTGGCGGATCTCGGCGATCTGGTCGAGCGAGAGCTCGCGCGAGAGAATCACCCGGGCGATGCCGGCCTGCTTCCAGAAGCGCACCGCAGCGGCATTGACCGTGTTGGCCTGTACCGAGAGGTGGATTTCCATCTCCGGCCAGGTTTCGCGCACCAGCATGATCAGGCCGGGGTCGGACATGATCATCGCGTCGGGCTTGAGGGCGATGGCCGGGGCCATGTCGTCGAGATAGGTCTTGAGCTTGGCGCCGTGCGGATAGATGTTCGACACCAGGAAGAAGCGGTGGCCCAGCGCGTGGGTGCGCGCGATGCCTTGCGCCAGCACGTCGATGTCGCCGAAATCATTGTTGCGCACCCGCAGCGAGTAGCGCGGCTGGCCCGCGTAGATCGCCGTCGCGCCATAGGCGAAGGCGGTGTCCAGCATGGTGAGTGAGCCGGCAGGGGCGAGCAGTTCGGGTGTGCGCAGGGACATTCGGTGAGGCTTCCTTTCTGGGGACTGCGATTATACGGGCTCTGGCATGACCTTCCGTCGCGATCCGTCGGGCGGAAGGTGGCGGTCGGGCGGACGGGCAACTAAGGTAAAAGTGCCACGGCATATCGGCCGTGGGGAGTTGTTGCCGTGTCTTGCCGAGTGTTGTGCGTGATGTTTGTGTGCCTGCTTGCGCTGCCGATCACCGCCAGCGCGCGGGGGCGCTATGTGGTGGTCAATGGTGAGCTGCTTGGTCCGGCGGCCATCGCGCGGCTTGACCGTGCGGCCTGTGCGCGCATTCCCGATGGACGCTACTGGATTGATATGCGTTCCGGCGTCTGGGGTTACGAAGGCGGGGTGCCGCAAGGGCGGGTGGGCGACAACTGTCAGCAGCGGCGCAAGAGCTTGTCGGAGCGCGGCCTGCTCTATAGTCCGGGAGAGTTGATGCGTTAAGGCGCGTCGCTACCGACAGACCTCCGGACGCTCTGCGCCGCCGACCTGACCGCTTGGTGCCGCCAAGCCGACACCGTGCAGCCACCGACTCGAAAAATTCTTTTCATGCCCCGACTTGAAATCACCCTGTGCCGTCCCTATTATTAGCACTCGTTGGCAGGGAGTGCTAACAACCGGGGCGGCAAGCCTCTGGTTTTCTGTTTTCCCTAAGCGCGGCACTGAGCCGCAAGCAATCGAATTTGTTCCAAGGAGAGAACTCGATGAAAATTCGTCCTTTGCATGATCGCGTCATCGTCAAGCGTATTGAAGCCGAGCGCACCACGGCCAGTGGCATTGTGATTCCGGATTCCGCCGGCGAGAAGCCCGATCAGGGCGAAGTCCTGGCGGTCGGTAACGGCAAGATCCAGGACAACGGCGAAGTCCGTCCGATGGCCGTCAAGGTCGGTGACCGTGTGCTGTTCGGCAAGTATGCCGGCCAGGGCGTCAAGGTCGAAGGCGAGGAAGTCCTCGTCATGCGCGAAGAAGACATCATGGGCGTGATCGAGGCCTGAGGCCTGTCCGCTACCACGTTCAACGCAATTCACAGTATTCAGCTAGGAGTTAAATATGCCTGCTAAGGAAGTTAAATTCGGCGATTCCGCCCGTGCCCGTATGGTCGAAGGCGTCAACATTCTGGCCAACGCGGTCAAAGTGACGCTGGGCCCGAAAGGCCGCAACGTGGTGCTCGAGCGCTCCTACGGCGCCCCCACCGTGACCAAGGACGGCGTGTCGGTTGCCAAGGAAATCGAACTGAAAGACAAGTTCGAAAACATGGGCGCCCAGATGGTCAAGGAAGTCGCTTCCAAGACCTCCGACGTGGCCGGTGACGGCACCACGACGGCGACCGTGCTGGCCCAGGCCATTGTCCGCGAAGGCATGAAGTTCGTTGCCGCCGGCATGAACCCGATGGACCTCAAGCGCGGTATCGACAAGGCTGTGCTGGCCACGCTCGAAGAGCTGAAGAACCTGTCCAAGCCCTGCTCGACCACCAAGGAAATCGCTCAGGTCGGTTCGATCTCGGCCAACTCCGACGGCGACATCGGCGAGATCATCGCCACCGCCATGGAAAAAGTCGGCAAGGAAGGCGTGATCACGGTTGAGGACGGCAAGTCCCTGCAGAACGAGCTCGACGTTGTCGAAGGCATGCAGTTCGACCGCGGCTACCTGAGCCCGTACTTCATCAACAACCCGGACAAGCAAGTCGCTGTCCTGGAAGATCCGTTCATCCTGCTGTTCGACAAGAAAATCTCCAACATCCGCGATCTGCTGCCGGTGCTCGAGCAAGTAGCCAAGTCCAGCCGTCCGCTGCTGATCGTTGCCGAAGATGTCGAGGGCGAAGCCCTGGCCACCCTGGTGGTGAACAACATGCGCGGCATCCTCAAGACCTGCGCCGTCAAGGCCCCGGGTTTTGGTGACCGTCGCAAGGCCATGCTCGAAGACATCGCCATCCTGACCGGTGGTCAGGTGATCGCTGAAGAAGTCGGCCTGTCGCTCGAAAAAGCCACCCTGGAAGATCTGGGTCAGGCCAAGCGCATCGAAATCGGCAAAGAAAACACCATCCTGATCGACGGCGCCGGCAACACCGAAGCCATCGAAGCCCGCGTCAAGCAGATCCGTGTTCAGATCGAAGAAGCTTCGTCTGACTACGACCGCGAGAAGCTGCAGGAGCGTGTGGCCAAGCTGGCTGGCGGCGTGGCCGTCATCAAGGTTGGCGCAGCGACCGAAGTCGAAATGAAAGAGAAGAAGGCACGCGTTGAAGACGCACTGCACGCAACCCGTGCTGCCGTGGAAGAAGGCATTGTGGCCGGTGGTGGCGTTGCGCTGCTGCGTGCCCGCGCCAACCTGGCCGGCATGAAAGGCGACAACCATGACCAGGACGCTGGTATCACCATCGTGCTGCGCGCCATGGAAGAGCCGCTGCGCCAGATCGTGGCCAACGCCGGTGACGAGCCGTCTGTCGTTGTGAACAAGGTTGCTGAAGGTTCGGGCAACTTCGGTTACAACGCCGGTACCGGTGAGTACGGCGACCTGGTCGAGATGGGCGTGCTGGACCCGACCAAGGTGACCCGCACCGCGCTGCAGAACGCCGCTTCGGTGGCCGGTCTGATGCTGACCACCGACTGCATGGTTGGTGAGCTGCCGGAAGACAAGCCCTCCATGCCTGACATGGGCGGCATGGGCGGTATGGGTGGTATGGGCGGCATGGGCATGTAATTGCCCAGGCGCCATTCGCCTCGAAAGCCCCGCTGCGGCGGTAATGCCGTTCACTTAGGTGAGCGGCATTTTTCATTTTAGGACTTGTGAACAGTTCGGCAGGCTGTTAACGTGGCGGCCGATGTTATCCAACCCGCTCACCATTACGACAGAAGTCATGCCGACGAT
>JBFIJC010000291.1:0-4875 GCA_041600915.1 Nitrogeniibacter sp. | reverse complement strand
CTGCATGTCATCAACAAAGTTGTGCCAGCCCGCGTGCAAGCTGCCGCCCAAGGTCTCTGCAGCTTTGCGCAGCGCCACTGGATTGGTCATCAGAAAATTGGTCGGCGCCACCGCATTGAGCCAGTTACGCCACCAGAACGCGGCGCGCCGGCGCTCGGCGCTCGACAGCCCCGGCGTCGTGTAGAGCATGTCTTGCGTGTGCCGGGTGCTCATCAGATACCAGGACTTGACCAGATCCCAAGTGGCTGACTCGTGCCAGATCGGGTCATTGAAGCGTGTATCGTCCTCATGAGGGCGCACGGGGTCAACGCTGGGCGCGCCGATCATGCGACGCAGGCTATGCCACTGCAAAGCCCACAAATGCCCTGAAAAGCCGACCACCGACTCGGCCAGCTCCTGCGGATGCGACCACCAGCCCAGCTGAGCATGCACCAGAGGCGCGAACACCCCCATGGGGTCGATCATCGACTCCCACTGCACATGAAGCTGACGAAGGGCCTGATCCGCCAGCTGAACCGGCGCCAGGGTGTGATTGGCTCCGGCATCGGTGCGTCGTCGCGTGTTCATTCGAGACTCCTCATTCAGGCGCCGCGCTCCAGGTGCTGTCGGCATGCCCAAGGAATCATTGTGCGCCGCCAGACCCCGCCGTGTTTGATCGGCATCAATCACGGTTTGCGCAAAGCGGCGACTATAATCAGTACGACCATCCGAAAAGGAGCAAGACCATGTTCAAGCATCTGCTGGTCCCTACCGACGGCTCCGACATTTCCGAAGCCACTGTTAACCGCGCGATCTCGTTTGCCAAGGAAGCCGGCGCACGGATTACGTATTTCTATGCGCAACCCGACTTTCCGATGCCCATCTATGGTGAGGGCGCATTGATCGACCCGACCACGCCGGAACAGTTCGCCAAGGGCGCCGAAGAAGAAGCGCAAAAGATCCTTGCCAGTGCGCGCAGCAAGGCAGAGGCTGTCGGCGTGGCCTGCGACACCGACACGGTCGTCAACGAGGTGCCCTACGAGGCTATCATTGCGGCCGCCGAGCGCCATGGCTGCGACCTCATTTTCATGGCCTCTCACGGCCGTCGTGGCCTGGCAAGCCTGCTGCTCGGCAGCGAAACACAGAAAGTCCTGACGCACACCAAGATTCCGGTACTGGTGTTCCGCTAGGCCCTGGAGGCAAGCCATGATCAATGCAGCCATCAATATCATTCAGGAAGAACACCGCTCACTGGCGGCCATCGTTCATGGCCTGAAATATCTCGTCAACGACGCCCGCAGCAATGGGGCACGCGCCGACTTCAAGGTGCTGCGCGCGATGCTGCACTACATCGACAACTTCCCCGAACGGCTGCACCACCCCAAAGAAGATGTCTACATCTTCGCGCGCCTGCTCACCCGGACGCATGAAGCCGATGAGGTGATCGGGGAGTTGAAGCGTCAGCACGAGGAAGGCGGTGAGCTGGTCACCGCACTCCACACCCAACTGGACGCCTACGAGGCCGGGAAGCCGGGCGGCTTGGCGGCTTTTGGCGAGGCGGTTGACGCCTTCACCGAAGCCATGTGGCAACACATGGCCCTCGAAGAAAAGGTGTTATTGCCGCTGGCAAAAAAACATCTGACCGAAGCGGACTGGGTCGAAATCGCCCAGGCGTTTGGCGAAAATGGTGACCCGCGCTTCAGCGCCGACGCTGAAAACGAATTCAGTGCCCTGTTTTCGCGGATCGTGACACTGGCGCCGCCGCCGATTGGCGTCGGCCCCGCAAGCCACTAAACCGCAGGTGTGACCATCAACGGCGGGCACTGCCCGCCCGGTTGATGTCTTCGCCCGGGCGCAGAAAGAACATCGTCAGCATGCTTGAGGCGGCACAGACCAGCCAGAAGCCGAAAAAGCCGATCGAGTAGGTCGCGATCGGTGAAAATTCGACGGGCTGTCCGAACAGATACAACTGCTGCGGATCCATCACTGTAAAGAACACCATCTCAGCAATGCCGGCCACCAGAAACGACGGCCAAAGTACGAGAATCTGTTTCATGCTTGATCCCTGTCTGATCCGCAGCGGTCGCGGTGCTTACTGCCCCTGACCGTGGGCGCGCTCATCTTCCTCGACATGTTGCTTGACGTAGCGCCCGAGAAAAATCGCCATGCCAATGATGAACGCAATGGTAAAGACGCTCAGCAATCCGATGTCGGTACTGAACAGTTCCTTTAAAGCCATGATGCTTCTCCTTCAGTTCACAGGTTGTGGCGCCGTCAGGCGCACCTCTGTCTCTGCGGGGAGTTCTATGGTCCCGGTCAAACGCCATGCGCGGGACTCGTCTTCGAGCAATATCTTCCAACGCCCTTCCGGCGCGTCGGTGCTTGCTGTGTAGTTTCCGTTATCGCCCACCAGTGAAATGGCACGATCCATATCAGGCTGGGTGGGGTGAATCAAACTCAAGAAAATCGTGCTCGGCGGCGCTGAACGCTCGCTGGAGACATCGAGAACAACGCGACCTGCGTCAAAGCGCACAGTCGCCGCCATGCCAAGCCGCGCAGCCTCCTGGTCCCGCACGATCGACTGCATCAGCACCTTGCCTTGCTTGTAATAGTCGTCTGCCACCAGACCATCGTCGGACTCAACGGCCAGCCACAAGGTAATGAAGCCAGCGACCACCGCGGTGGCGGGAAAGAACAAAAGAAACCAGGGCCAGGATTGCCGAAACCAGGGCAAGGCGGGTTTTTTAAGTGACATGCTCATGCTCAACGCGGCAGTAGGAAAGTGGAAGCTTCGCGAACACCGACGCTGTCGTCGTCATCCGCTTTGAGCTCGAAATGAATCACGTTGGAAGATCCCGGCTCGCCCGTATCGACGGGCACCTGCACCCGCAACGTGAGCGCGTGCATCGTGGCCGGAGCAACATCGACCTTGCCATCGAACCCGGCCATACGGATATCGTCCATGCCATCCACCGTCACCTTGAAGCTGCGCGGCGACTCGGTCATGTTCATGACCTGTAGCTGATAGACGTTTTCAATGAAGCCGCCGGCGACCTCGCGCGACAAGGTGGCACGGTCGCGGATCACATCCATTCGCAAGGGCTCGCGCGTCGCCAGGCCCCACACAAATGCCAGGCAGATCAGCGCCAGGATGCCGCCGTAGATCAAGGTTCGCGGGCGCATCACATGGCCGACGATCTCCTTGCTGCCCCAGTGCTTCTTGATCGCGTTTTCGGTCGAGTAGCGAATCAGGCCCCGCGGGTAGTCCATCTTGTCCATCACCTGATCACAGGCGTCGATACACGCAGCGCAACCAATGCACTCGTATTGCAGGCCATCGCGGATGTCGATCCCGGTCGGGCACACTTGAACGCAGATGCCGCAATCAACGCAGTCACCCTTGCTGACCGAGGCCGGATCCACGCCTTTCTTACGCGCGCCACGCGGCTCGCCACGCTCTTCGTCGTAAGTGATCACCAGCGTATCGGGATCGAACATCACGCCCTGGAAGCGGGCATACGGGCACATGTACTTGCACACTTGCTCGCGCATGAAGCCGGCGAAAAAGTACGTGAAAGCCCCGTAGAAGAGAATCCAGAAAACTTCCCACGGGCCAAACGCAAACGGGGAGAAAGACGCCAGCAGTTCTTTGAGCGGGGTGAAATAAGCGACAAAGGTCAAACCTGTCCACAAAGAGACAGCGATCCAGATCGCGTGTTTTGTGCTCTTGATGCGGAGCTTGCGAGCGCTCATGGGCGCTTTGTCCAGCTTCATCCGCTTGTTGCGGTCCCCTTCGACCTTCTCTTCAATCCAGAGAAATATCTCGGTGTACACCGTCTGCGGGCAGGCATAGCCACACCATAGCCGCCCGGCAACGGCGGTGAAGAAGAACAGGGCATAGGCAGAAATGATGAGCAGGACGGCAAGGAAAAACACGTCCTGAGGCCAGAACACCCAGCCAAAAATGTAGAACTTGCGCTCTACGATGTGGAACAGCACCGCCTGACGGCCATTCCACTGCAACCACGGCAGACCGTAATACAACAGCTGGGTCACCCACACCAAAATCCAGCGCCAGTTGGTGAACACCCCGGTGATGGCGCGCACGTAAATCTTCTTGCGCGCCTCGTAGAGCGAACCTTCCTGGCCTTCTAGTACGGCCTGTTTTTTGGACGGCACGATTTTGATGGGTTGGGGGCTTGGGTCGGTCATGATCGCTATATAACCATGTACTAATGCTTGATCTGCAAATAACCCCGGGCATCAGCCCGGGGCACTTGCGCGTTCAGCACGCAGGCTGACAGTCTTACTTGGCAGCTGCCTTGTCAGACAGTCCATACACATAGGCAGACAGCAAATGAACCTTATCGTTGCCAAGGAAGGCTTCGAAAGCGGGCATGCGGTTGCTGCGACCCTTGGTGATGGTTTCGATGATGGTCGCCTTGGACGAGCCGTAGAGCCACACTTCGTCAGTCAGGTTTGGCGCGCCAACAGCGGCCATTCCTTTGGCATCGGCACCGTGGCATGCAGCGCAATTCTGTTCGAACATTTCCTTGCCCCGACCGGCGCGCAGAGAATCATGCGCCAGACCCGACAAGGAGCGAACATAGTTGGCCACATCTTCCGTACCGTCACCACCGAGCGCCGCGCCCATCGGCGGCATCATGCCCTGACGACCACCGAGAATCGAGGTCTTGATCACCTCAGGCTCACCACCGTACAACCAGTCGTTGTCCGCCAGATTCGGGAAACCCTTGGCACCACGTGCATCACCACCGTGACACTGCGCGCAGTAGGTCAGGAACAAGCGACGCCCCATGGCCTTGGCTTCCGGATCGGCAGCCACGGCGGCCAGATCCATCTCGGCATACTTTTTGAAGATCGGCGCGTAGGTGG
>JBFIJC010000290.1:0-4889 GCA_041600915.1 Nitrogeniibacter sp. | reverse complement strand
CTTGCTGATCACGGGTGTTCAAACTGCGATAGTCCCAACTGCCGGCGGCGAGCACTGCGGTATCGAGCCTTCGCATGCCGTGCCATCGATCGATGCTGTCTTCCGCCATGGTGGCGCCGGCTTGCGTAAAGCGAAACACCGTTTGCCGGTTGTCGGCGAACGCGGCGTTGTGGTCGCTGATGACGAGTGTGTGCTGACCGTAGGCGCGGGTGTCGTCGGCAGTGTGCTCAAACCAGCAGAACAGGCCTTCTTCTGCCAGTAAACAGCGCCTGTGTGTCGCCGCGCCAGTGGCTCTTGATCTTGAGTTTTTGGCTGAACGCGTAGTTGATCGTCATACACGCCTCCCAGCACCGATCTATAATGCCGGCTCCGATCGCCCATGGGCCTGGCTCACATGTCATTCCGTATCAAGCTTGTCACCGTGCTCGCAGCCGCCACCGTACTCGGCGCCGGTTGTGCGAACGCCGACTCAACCCGATTCGTCTACGAACCCTTCGTGCCTGGCGGCAAGCCCTTTGCCAAGGATGTCGAGCGGCCCGATCTTGCGCTGCCGCTACCACCGGGGGCCGTTGACCGTTCGCCGGCAGGCAACCCCAAGAATACGAAGCAGCTTATCGTCGATCCTTCGTTCATCAAGCAGGCACTGGATACTCCCTCCCCGCAGCCGTGGGTCTGGGAGCGCTTTTACGAGTTCTTTAGTTGGTCCGAAGATGACGTGGAGCAAGACTTCTGGAAGGTGTTCAGGGAGCACCTGCGCCGCGGCGGACCACCGGACGAGCAGGAACTGGCCCGCTTCGTCGAGCACATCAAGAAAAACATGGTGTTCGTCGAAGGCGGCAGCTTCTGGTTCGGCGACTGGGGCGCACGCGAAGGGCAGCCCGGCCCTGTCACCGGCGACGACAACAACCGCCCGCCGCAGTATGTGACGGTGAGCAGTTTTTCGATTTACCGCACCCGCGTGACCTACGGCGACTACGACGTCTATTCGCGGGCGACGGGCGGGAAGTTCATGGGCGATGGCGAATCATACGAAATCAAGTTTCGCTTTCCCGATTACCCGGTTCTGAGCGTTTCCTGGAATGACGCAAAAGCCTATTGCCAGTGGCTTTCAAAGGCTACGGGCGAACCATTTGATCTACCGACAGAAACTCAGTGGGAGTATTCGGCCAGAGACGGCGGAAAAGAAGTTTATTTTGCGGGCCCCTTTCCATTTGGCGGAGACCCTTTACGAGAGCATTTAAAACACCACCAACCGAGACTGTCTGCATCCGAACTCACTTCCCGGCCTGTTGGATCCTACGGAACTGGTTCGTTAGGGATTGCGGACATGGTGGGTTACGGACGAGAGTGGGTGAACGACTGGTACACCCCTGATATTTCTGGCCGGGAGAACGCTGTCGACCCTCGCGGCCCCACTGCAGGAACCGAGCGTGTTATTCGCGTCGGCTCTTCGAGTGGCTTCAAGACTGCGCTCACTCGGTTTGGCGAGCGGCCAGAAGCCGAGTTCAATGGCTTTCGCTGTGCCCTGAGCCGACCCTCCCCGTGGCGCTGACGGTCATACCCGCGCACCGTGCGCCCACCACGCCCGGTCATTCCAGGCCACATGCACCCCACGCTGCATCTGGTAGGCAAACTCGGTATTGCGCACCAGACGGTGGCCCGGCGACGGCACGTCCTTGAGCCCGTTCAGCGCGGCAAGCTGAGCGGGACTCGCTGTACGACTCACGAACGCCTTGACCGGGGCCGTATCGGTCAACTTACTGAAGTCCGCCGTCGCATGTTGATAGACGTTTTCGAGCTCCGCCTGCTGTTCGACACTGCTCAATAGCCATTCAAGTGCCTCCTTGACGTCCTGCTTCATTTCAAGCCACTTCTCGTCTGTCTCGTTTTTCAAGACATCCAGCTTCTGATCCAGACGCCGCAGTTGTTCGAGCAGATAGCCCTTGACGTTCGCCGAGGCCATGAGCAGGAGTTCGCCCGACTCTCGTAACGCTTTTAGAAACGCGGCCCTGTCTCGCTCGATACGCCGTTCAATTCTCGCTTTTATATCTTCAGCCTTCTCACCGAGATAGGTTGCCAGTTCACTCCCTTCAACAATCATCAGGGTGTACATGGCAGTAAAGGCATCGAATGCTTCCTCGGTGAAATACTCCAAATTCTGATCCCTCGCCGCGACCACTTGATGCCGGAACCAACAGGCGAACTCCCAGATGTGCGCAGCGCCAACCTCTGCGGCGACCTTGCCCGACAGGCCCAGCCCGACACAGCCCGAGAGCTTGGCAACGATCTTGAACTTGCCGCCGGTATAGCCGATGGAGAACACGGCGCTGCCGCCGATGCCGGCGAGGCCGGCGATCTTCGGTTCGATCAGCGCGAAGTCGCCGAATTCCTTCGACTCGGGCTTTTGCCACTGCAGCGCGCCCTTGACCGCGCCTTCGGCCGATGCGCCGGCAAAGGCGGTGATTTCGGCTTTCGCCCCCGCTTCGGCCTTGATCGGCTTCTTGTCGTTGACCACCATGGCGCGGCGGCTGATCTGGGTGGCGGTGCGCTCGGTGGCCCGCCCCTTGATCTTCTGCGTGCCGTTGGCGTCGAATTCGACTTCCACACCGCCTTCGGCCAGCAGGCTGGCGCCGACCGCACCGCCCACGGCCAGGTTGAACCATAGGCGCACCCGGCCCATCGGCAGCATATCGACCACCGTCTTGCCGCTCATCAGCTCTTCGCGCAGCGCCGGGATGCCCAGCAGTTTCAAGCCCGAGCGGTGGGGCAAGAACAGGGTGAAGTCCGCCTGGCCCTCGGCCAGCATCAGGCCGGCTTCGGCCTTGCCCTTGACCGCGCCCTTGACCGTGGGCAGCTCGCCTTTGAGGATGCCGCTCAGCGAGCCCTCGAACTTGCCTTCGATCGCGCCCGAGGCGCCGGCGAAGGCCCTCAGCAGGCGCGCCGAGCCGCCGTACGCGGTCATGTCGTCGTCGGCCTCGGGCGAGGCGAAATGCGCGTTGTCGTTAAAGGCCCGCACGAACTCGGGCATCCATTCGTCTTCGATCTTGCCCAGCTCGTGCGCCAGCTTCGCCGTGGTTTTGACCTTGGCCAGGTGTCCAAGCACATCACCCCGAACTTGGCGCAAGCCTTCGCGCAGCCTGACCTCGTCGAGCTGCCAACCCTTGCCTGGCACCTGACGCAGGAAGGATTTGAGCGCGGGCTTGTCGGCGCCGCTCAGTTTGTAGCCGCGCCAGTGGTCCTTGATCTTCTGACTGCGCACGTAGATGAACTTCTTGCCCCTGGGTAGCCCTTGCGGGTTGGTGAGGGTGGACATGGGCAGCAGTTCGATCAGATCGGCGCCGGGGTTGAAATCGATGCCGTCGAGCGCGTCGCGGGCCTTTTGTCGCGCGGCGGCTTCCTGGTCGAGCGCGCTGCTCAGCAGGGGTTCGAGTTCATGGGTGTGGCCGTCGGGCGGCGGCATGTCGCACAGCAGCTTGTCTTCGATCCCCTGTGTTTTTGCGCGGGCGCGCATCAGATCGGCAATGACACTGTCGACCGTCATCGCTTCACGCAGCAGGCTCGCCCGATGCTCGGGCATGACGACCAGTACTTCGGCCGTGGCCGGACGAAAGAGCAGCAAGGGCTCCGGCTTGATCTTGGCAATCACCACCGAGCCGTCGGTCCGGTTCAGGTGCCCTTGGGCGACGACCGAAGGGCCAGGTGCCCCTGCGGGGCTATCGGGTGCTCGATACATGGGTCACCTTTTCAGGTTGAGAAATGACCAGCACGGTGTCAATCCACCAGCGGCAGGCGCTGGCCGGTAGCACCATCTTCAAACACCATGGCGTCGATATGCCACGCCCCCATTCGTTCGGTGGCTTCGACAAACGCCATGCCGCGACCCAAGGGCCCCTCGACCGAAAAACTCAGTTCGGCAGAGCCGGACGGGCCGGAAGCCTGAACGCTGCCGCGCGGAGAGCCAAACGACATCGGCTGCCCGACAATTTGAACGACCGCGTCGTTCGACTGAAGCTTCCCGACAGCCATGGTGTACGCCGGCGAACTGGCCATCAGGGCCGAGATGGCGAAGAACAGCCCGACAGAAAGCAGAATCACAGCGACATACGCGGCAACAGCCCAGTAGGCCCACTTGCGTTGAACCGACTTGAAGTGCTCGACGCTGTCCCAGCGCTTGTTTCGCCATGCCCACGCGCTTCCCTTCAAGCCGAGCATCAAGGCCATGAAGAGGTTGACCAGAGGGACGAACATCAGCAATGCGATATACGTCTTGTTTCCGATTCCCCAGATCCAGTTGAGCAAGAATGCGCCCCAGTTCCAGGAGTCGACTTCGCCGGGCACCGTTGCGGATTTTCCCTGCCCAGAGGTGTTTTCGATGACGTGTTCCATTGAATGCTCACTCCACGAGAAGTTGTAGTTTCGAGCGTCGTGCGCCCTTGATGCGCGCTGTCTTTCCTTCAGCGTCGGTGATGCCCGAGGCGAGCACCTCGCCACGTTCATCGATGATGCGGTAGCCAGTCATCGGCATCGGTTCGCCAGAGGCGTCGTCCGTGACGACGAACTGTTCGTCGAGCATCTCGCGCAGATGTGTCTCGAGCGTCGGCTCGCCGCCCGTCGAAAACTTCAGCCCCTCGGGCGTGGCCATCGCTGGCCCGGTCAGATTCTTCAAGCTCGCCTTGAGCTTGACCGGCCCCGGGGCGTGGAGGCTGATGTTGCCGCCTTCGAGCTTGAGATAGGCGCCACCGGCTGTAGCGAGAAGGTGGGTTTTGGCGCTGGCCTTGAGCTTGGCGGTGGTGCTGGCGACGGTGACGGTTTTGTCGGCGGCGGCGCGGAGTTGGCCGCTTTGCGCTTGCACGCTGACTTTACCGCTGGCCGCGTGCAGGCCGATGCCG
>JBFIJC010000289.1:0-4890 GCA_041600915.1 Nitrogeniibacter sp. | reverse complement strand
GCGATCGGAACGCGACAGCGAACCGGTCTTGATCTGCATGGCGTTCAGACCCACGGCGATATCGGCAATGGTGCTGTCTTCGGTTTCACCCGAGCGATGCGAAATCACCGAGGTGTAGCCCGCACGTTTGGCCATTTCGACGGCCGCGAAGGTTTCAGTCAGCGTGCCGATCTGGTTGATCTTGATGAGGATGGAGTTGGCCACGCCTTCCTCAATGCCACGGGCCAGAATCTTGGTGTTGGTCACGAAGCAGTCGTCACCCACCAGCTGCACTTTCTTGCCAAGACGCTCGGTCAGCAGCTTCCAGCCGGCCCAGTCGTTTTCAGCCAAGCCGTCTTCGATCGACACGATCGGGAAACGATCGACCAAGGTGGCGAGGTAGTCGGTAAAGCCGTCGGCGCTCAGGGTCAGACCCTCGCCGGAGAGCATGTACTGACCATCCTTGTAGAACTCGCTGGCAGCGCAGTCCAGCGCCAGCAGCACATCGGTGCCCGGCTCGTAACCGGCAGCCTCGATGGCTTCCTGGATCAGGTTGAGTGCTTCTTCGGTACCGGCAACGTTAGGGGCGAAACCGCCCTCGTCACCGACCGTGGTGGGATAGCCGCGCTTGTCGGTGATCTTCTTCAGGTGATGGAAGATCTCGGCACCACAGCGCAGCGCTTCGCGGAAGCTGCCCATGGACACCGGCATGATCATGCATTCCTGGATGTCCAGCGAGTTGTTGGCGTGTGCGCCGCCGTTGATGACGTTCATCATCGGCACCGGCAGCGCCATCGGGCCGGAACCACCGAAGTAGCGATACAGTGGCAGGCCGGCTTCTTCAGCGGCGGCCTTGGCCACGGCCATCGACACCGCCAGCGTGGCGTTGGCGCCGAGGCGGGACTTGTTTTCGGTGCCGTCGAGGTCGATCAGGGTGCGATCGATGAAGGCCTGCTCTTCGGCATCCAGGCCGATGAGCGCTTCGGAAATTTCGGTATTGACGTTCTCGACAGCCTGGAGCACGCCCTTGCCCAGATAACGGGCAGCATCGCCGTCACGCAGTTCGATGGCTTCGCGGGCACCGGTCGATGCACCCGACGGCACGGCCGCGCGGCCCATGATGCCCGACTCAAGCAGCACGTCGGCTTCAACGGTGGGGTTGCCGCGCGAATCCAGTACCTCGCGGGCGATGATGTCAACAATCGCACTCATAACAGTCCTCTCAAGCTTCAGATTTCTAGATTAATAAATGTTCTTGGCTCAGGCCTGCTCAAGGAAGCCGGCTTTCTTCACCAGCGCGTCGATATCGCGCAGCGTGGTGAGAAGTGCTTTCATCTTGGGCAGCGGCCAGGCATTCGGGCCGTCAGACATAGCGGTTTCGGGGGTCGGGTGTGTTTCCATGAACAGCCCCGCCACGCCGGTCGCCATTGCCGCACGCGCCAGCACCGGCACGAACTCACGCTGACCGCCGGACACGGTGCCCTGCCCGCCCGGCAGCTGCACCGAGTGCGTGGCGTCGTACACCACCGGGCAACCCGTCTCGCGCATGATCGCCAGCGAGCGCATGTCTGACACCAGGTTGTTGTAGCCGAAGGACGCACCGCGCTCGCAGACCATGATGGTGTCCGCGCCGCCGTTGGCGGCTTTGGCTTTGTCGACGACGTTCTTCATGTCGCCCGGCGCCAGAAACTGGCCCTTCTTGATATTCACCGGCTTGCCGCAGGTTGCCACGGCTTCGATGAAATCGGTCTGACGGCAAAGAAATGCCGGCGTCTGCAGCACGTCGACCACGGAGGCAACGGCGGCGATTTCGTCGATGCTGTGCACATCGGTCAGGACAGGCACACCAAGGCTTTCGCGCACCTCGGCAAGAATCTCGAGCCCTTTGGCCATGCCCGGTCCGCGGAACGATTTACCGGAGCTGCGATTGGCTTTGTCGAACGAGGACTTGTAGATGAACGGAATACCGAGTTCAGCGCAGATGGCCTTGAGCTCGGTGGCCGTCTCCATGGCCAGCTCGCGCGACTCGATGACGCACGGACCGGCAATGAGGAAGAACGGCCGGTCGATGCCAACCTCGAAATCACACAGTTTCATCAATCTTCCCCTTCGGTGCGCTGGCGGCCATGGCCGCTTTGACGAAGGCGGTGAACAAAGGATGACCGTGGCGCGGATTGGAGGTGAACTCAGGGTGGAACTGGCAGCCGACGAACCACGGATGGTCCGGCAGCTCGATCATTTCGCACAGATCGGTGGCCGGTGCGCGGCCGGACACCTTGAGACCGGCTTTTTCGAGCTTGCTCAACAGGGTGTTGTTCACTTCGTAACGGTGACGATGCCGCTCCATCACGTCGGCGCGACCATAGACTTCACGCGCCAGTGAACCCTCGGTCAAGTGGCACACCTGGCCACCCAGACGCATGGTGCCGCCCAGATCGGATGCGGTGTCGCGACGCTCGACCTGACCGCTGCGGTCGAGCCACTCGGTGATCAGGCCGATCACGGGGTGCTTGGTCTTGTCATCGAATTCGGTGCTGTGCGCATCGTCCATGCCGGCCACGTGGCGGGCGTATTCAACCACCGCCAACTGCATGCCCAGACAGATGCCCAGATACGGCACCTTGTTTTCACGGGCGTAGCGAATGGCCATGATCTTGCCTTCCGTGCCGCGCTTGCCGAAACCGCCGGGCACCAGAATGGCGTCCATTTTGGTCAATACGCCGATGCCTTCGGTTTCGATCACTTCGGAGTCAAGGTAATGAATGTTGACCTTGCTGCGGGTGTGCAGTCCGGCGTGATTGATGGCCTCGATCAGCGACTTGTAGGACTCGGTCAGATCGACATATTTGCCGACAAAGGCGATGTCGACCGTGCGCTCGGGGTTCTCGAGCGCGAAGATCAGACGCTCCCAGACCGACAGGTCGGCGGCGCGCGCCAGAATGCCCAGCTTGTGACACACGATCTCGTCGAGCATCTGGTCGTGCAACAGGCCCGGGATCTTGTAGATCGAAGAGGCATCCAGCGCCTCGATCACGGCTTCAGGCATCACGTTGCAGAACAGCGCGATCTTGCGGCGCTCGTCGGCCGGAATGGAACGGTCGGCGCGGCACAGCAGGATGTCGGGCTGAATACCGATTTCGCGCAGTTCCTTGACGGAGTGCTGCGTCGGCTTGGTTTTCAGTTCGCCAGCAGTCGGGATGTAGGGCAGCAGCGTAAGGTGGATGAAGCAGGTGCCGTTACGGCCCTCTTCGATACCCATCTGACGAATCGCCTCCAGGAAGGGCAAGGACTCGATATCGCCAACCGTGCCGCCGACTTCGATGATTGCCACGTCGGCGCCTTCGGCACCGCGCTTGATGAAGGTCTTGATTTCGTCGGTGATGTGCGGGATCACCTGCACCGTTTTGCCCAGGTACTCGCCGCGACGCTCTTTCTTGATCACGGTTTCGTAAATCTGGCCCGTGGTGAAGTTGTTGCGCCTGGACATTTTGGCGCTGGTGAAGCGCTCGTAGTGACCAAGGTCAAGATCGGTTTCGGCCCCGTCTTCGGTCACGAACACCTCGCCGTGCTGAAACGGACTCATGGTGCCGGGATCGACGTTGATATAGGGGTCGAGCTTAAGGTGGGTAACCTTGATTGAGCGGGACTCAAGGATGGCGCCCAGCGAGGCGGCAGCGATGCCTTTACCTAGCGAGGAAACGACACCGCCCGTAACGAAGACGTACTTTGTCATGGAAATAGCAACTGCGGGAAAGCGCAATGATAGCCGAAAAGACGGCTTGCTCAAACCGCGCTGGCAGTGCTTTTTTTTGCTTCGCCGCGAAGGCGCTGCGGGCCGGCCTTTGACCGGCCGGCCCGCCTGGATCAGCGAATGAAATTCTGGCTGATCGACCGGAAAACATCGGTTCCGGCGCGCTCAAGCCATTCGAAGGCCACCATCTCCCGCGAGACAATCTCAATGCCGTGAGCCCGCATGCGCGCAATGGCCAGCGCCTTGTCGCGCGGCTGGCGCGAGCCGACGCCCTCCTCCACCACAAACACGGCCTTGCCCGCGGCTTTGAGGTCCAGCACCGTTTGCAGGACGCACACATGCGCCTCGGTGCCGCACACCACCACTTGCGGACGTTCGGCGACCGAGGAGTCGGCCAGGCGCGATTCGCTATGGCTGGAAAAAAAGATTTTCTCCACCCGCTGCGCGTCTACAGCTTCCGCCAGAATTGCCGGCGCCGTTGGGCCAAGACCGCGCGGATACTGTTCGGTCAGCACCGTCGGTACGCCCAGTTGCCGGGCAATCTGCATCAGCCAGACGGTGTGTGCGATGACCTCGGCGCCTTGATCAATCGCGGGCAACAAGCGTTCCTGGAGATCAACCACCAACAAGGAGGACGTTGTCGCCTGAATTCTTGGGGACGGGCTCATTTTTCGAGTTCCTTACGGCCGCGATAGAAATCGAGCGCATCCGGATTGGCGAGCGCTTCAACGTTCTTGACCGGCCGCCCATGAACCACGTTGCGCACCGCCAGTTCGACGATCTTGCCGCTGCGTGTGCGCGGGATGTCATCGACTGCCACCACCTGCGCCGGCACATGGCGCGGCGTGGTGTTGGCGCGGATGGTCTGCTTGATCTTCTTGATGAGCGCCTCATCCAGCACGATGCCCTCGCGCAGTTTGACGAAGAGCACCACGCGCACATCGTTTTCCCAGTCTTGTCCGATCACGATTGACTCAAGAATCTCGTCCAGCTTCTCGACCTGGCGATAGATCTCGGCCGTACCGATGCGCACGCCGCCCGGGTTGAGTGTGGCATCGGAGCGCCCGTGAATGATCAGGCCGCCGTGCTCGGTCACTTCGCAGAAATCGCCGTGGCACCAGATATTGTCGAAACGCTCGAAATACGCCGCGTGATATCTG
>JBFIJC010000288.1:0-4899 GCA_041600915.1 Nitrogeniibacter sp. | reverse complement strand
GAAAGGTCGGGCAGGTGTGCTACCAGTTGATGCGGAGACGAGCGCAATGATAGACGGGACGGTGATCTACCCAGGAACCTTCGATCCGCTCACGCGTGGTCATGAAGATCTGGTTCGACGTGCGTCGCTGTTGTTTGAGAACGTGGTGGTGGCGGTGGCCGCCAGTGCGGGCAAGGGACCGATCTTTTCGCTTGAAGAGCGGGTCGGGCTTGCGCGAAGCGTGTTGAGCACCTACGACAACGTCGAGGTGGTCGGTTTTGACGGATTGTTGATGGATTTTGTGCGCGCGCGCAGCGCACGCGTTATCCTTCGCGGCCTGCGGGCCGTCTCGGACTTCGAGTACGAGTTCCAGATGGCGGGCATGAACCGCAAACTCTTCCCGGATGTGGAAACCGTTTTCCTCACGCCGGACGAGGAATACATGTTTATTTCCGCCACCATGGTGCGTGAGATTGCGCGCCTTGGGGGCGATGTCAGTCAGTTTGTTCAACCGAGCGTCCTGAAACAGCTTCGGTTGAAGCTTGAACAGAAGCCGTAAGGAGAGGATTAAGTCATGGCCCTGATAATTACCGACGAATGCATCAACTGCGACGTGTGTGAGCCGGAGTGCCCGAACAACGCGATTTACCAGGGGGACGAGATCTATGAAATCGACCCCGACAAATGCACCGAGTGCGTGGGCCACTTTGACGAGCCGCAATGTCAGCAGGTGTGCCCGGTTGACTGTATCCCGCTGGATCCGGATCGCCCGGAGACCCAGGAGCAGTTGATGGAAAAGTTCGTCAAGCTCACCAGCAAGAGCTGATCGCGCCGGCGCGACCGGCAAAGAAAAAGCGAGGCGGAGTGCCTCGCTTTTTTCCGTTCACCCAGCGGTCTGAACTCAGGCGGCCTTTGCGTTCGTTTTAAGCTCAGGCGTGCTGCCGCCGAGTGCTTTGCGAACATCGGTGGCGACGAGATCGAGGTCGGTGCGCAGTTTGATCAGCGCGTCTTCCTGCTGCTGGAGCTCGATAATGCGGTCTTCGAGTGTGTCGGTGGCCTGATGAATGCGCTTGACGCTTTCAAGGCGGCGCTTGAGCTGGAGCTGGTATTCGCGCACCTGGGTTTCAAGTGGTGACATTACGGCGCGCAGCCAGTGCTCGACATCGCGGTTGGCCAGCTCGAATGTGCGCCGTGCCTGAACCGCAATGGTTTCGAAAAACTTCTGCGTCAGGGTGTGCTTCTCGGTGGTGAGCAGCGTCAGCGGCGTGTTGAGCTGGTGATTGAATGCTTGCTCAAGCCGGTCAATCTCGCGCTCGTAACGCGAGGTCGAGAAGGCCGACGGCGGCGCGAGCTTGAGCCCGTGCTCGACCGAGAAGCGCTTGTACATCGCATTGAGCATGCCGGAGATTTCTTCGACTTCGTCCGAGGACTTGCGCAGATTGCTGCGCAGGTGCTTGAAGAAGTCGACCATCGCGTCGCGCAGCCCGCGGGAGAAGCTTGAGTCGAGCATGGCTTCGCGGGTACGACGGGTCTCGTCGCGCAAGGCGTCGAGGCCAAGATGGCCAAGCAGGTTGTTGGTGAGGTTGGTGAACACACTGCGCACGGCGTAGTACTTTTTCAGGCCGTCTTCGAATTCGTTTTTCTCCGAGCGGATCTTGCGCATCATGTATTCGATGACGCTCTGGTTCTTGCCGCGCAATTCGGTCAGCTCGTTGAGCTGTTCGCGCACGCCGGTGAGCCGGGAGGCCATCAGGCTGTCGGCGTGGGAGACCAGATCGTCGGTTTCGGCGAGTGTCGCGTTGCGGACAATCTGTTGCTTGGCCGGCAGCAGCTGGTCGGTCAGTGCGCCTTCGAGTTGGGCGATCTGGCTGCGCTCGAGCAGCGCCTTGTCGTTCTGAATGCGCGCCAACAGCGCTTTTTGCGCCGATATGGGGAAGATGTGCTCTGGTTTGAGTGACAGGTTTTTGGCGACGGCACGCACCTGACGGTCGAGTTCTTCCTTGATCCGGTCGTCGTTGCGCAGGCCGTCCCACAGGCTGTCGATCTTGTTCAGGACGACCAGCCGGCCGTCGCGGCGCTGTCCGGCATTGACGTATTCACGCCAGACCAGCAAATCGCTCTGGGTGACACCCGTGTCGGCCGCCAGAATGAAGAGGACTGCGTGCGCGTTGGGCAGCAGTGAGAGCGTCAGCTCGGGTTCGGCACCGATTGCGTTCAGGCCCGGCGTGTCGAGAATGACCAGGCCCTGCTCAAGCAGCGGGTGACGGAAATGGATGATGGCGTGGCGCCAGCAGGGAATTTCGACCTGGCCGTCGTCATCGGGCTGCAGGCCGGCTTCGCCTTGCGGGTCAATGGCGAAACCGAGGGCTTCGGCCTCTTCGGGGCTGACCCGGCGGGTTTCGCCAACGCGCGCCATGGCACTTTGCAGTGCGTGCGCCGAGCTCGTGTCGAGCGGGAATTGCGACCACATCTTGGGAAAGCGCTTGAGCTCGCCGACGGTGGTGTGCTCGCGGCGCGATTCGATGGGCAGCAAGCGGATCTGCGGTGTGTCGCCTTCCGACCATTGCAGCTCGGTGGGGCACATGGTGGTACGCCCTGCGCTGGAGGGCAGGACCCGATCGCCGTAGTCAGAGAAAAACAGCGCGTTGATCAGTTCGGATTTGCCGCGCGAGAACTCCGCCACAAATGCGACGGTGAGCTTGTCTTCGCCGAGGCGATCGAGCACGTATTGCAGGCGCAGGTCGCCCTGCGCGTCGCCGATTTCGTTCTGGCTGAGCCAGTGGCGAAGCTGCCCGACCGTGCGCGCCGCGTTAGTGCGCCACTGGCTGTATTGAGAAAACTGGTCGATAAGTGCCATGCGGGGCCCTGTCTGTCTCGTCGGGCACGGCACTTTGGCCGAGCCTGTTGCAAGCTATTAGCATAGCGCCCGGCGTGGCGCACTCCAAACGCCAATTGCGTGTGGCGTGCGGGTGGTCGGGCGCGCGCGACGAACGGTCGTCAGCGGCGCTGGCAGTGGCTGCAGAAGAAGGTGGAGCGCTGTGACTGGCTGATTTTGGTGACCATTTGCGCACAGATCCGGCAGGGTTCGCCGTCGCGCCCATAGACAAAATACTGCTGCTGAAAATAGCCGGGCTTGCCGTCGCCACCGACAAAATCGCGCAAGCTGCTGCCGCCTGCAGCGATGGCGGCGGTGAGTGTTTCGCGAATGCATTGCGCAAGCATGGCGCAGCGCCGTGGGCCGAGGCGGCCGGCAGGTGTGAGCGGATGGATGCGGGCGCGAAACAGGCTCTCTGACGCGTAGATGTTGCCGATGCCCACGACCTTGTGATTATCCATCAGCCAGGTTTTGATCGGTGTCTGGCGCTTGCGGGTGGCCTGATGCAGCCATGCGCCGTTGAAGCCGTCGTCCAGCGGCTCAATGCCGAGGTGGCGCAGCGGGCTGTCGTCAGCGCGTTCGTCCAGCCACAGCAGCATGCCGAAACGCCTCGGGTCGCGATAGCGCAGGCACAGATGGCCGAAATTCAGATCAAAGTGGTCATGCTTTTCCGGCGGCGTGCCTGGCGCGACAAGTCGCAGGCTGCCGGACATGCCCAGATGCGCGAGGAGCACGCCGCTGTCGAAGCCAAACAAGAGGTATTTCGCCCGCCGCGTGATGTCGCGAAGCGTTTGACCGGGCAGCTCGTGCGCAAGGGCTGGCGGGATGGGGCGACGCAGCGTCGGGCAGCGCACCGTGACGCCGCTGACGGTGTGGCCGACCAGATGCGGCGCGAGGCCGCGTCGGGTTGTTTCGACTTCGGGGAGTTCCGGCATCGTCGTGTCCTGGTAGCGATATCGCATTGTAAGCGCTCGCCACGGCTTGCCCGGATGCCCGAAGCTGCTAACATCCGGCGAACCTGCTGCAAAAAGTGCGCTCCAAGCGTGTGTGCGTCGCGATTGCGCGGGCTGCGCTTTATCCATTGATTCTCGGGATCCATCATGTCTTTGACTTCGACGCTCCGTCGGCCGCTGCTTCGCCTGGCCATGCTCATGGCTGCAGGCCTGGCGCCTTGTGCCGTGTTGGCGCAGGCCGTCGCGACCGAGCCCTTGCCTGAGCCAGCCGCGGCGGCGGTGTCGCCGGACGCCGGTATGCCGGGGCAGGTCTTGTTGCCGCAGGTCTTGTACGGCATCTTGCTGGCTGAAATCGCTGGCGCGCGCGGTCGGGTCGATGTGGCGGTGCCGGTGTATCTCGAACTGGTAGAACTCACCCGAGACGTTCGAGTCGCACAGCGTGCGACCGAGGTGGCCTTGTATGCACGACGCCTCGACGCGGCGCAGCAGGCCGCAGCAGTGTGGGTGGAGCT
The DNA here is from genome assembly GCA_041600915.1 of Nitrogeniibacter sp. GTDB lineage: Bacteria > Pseudomonadota > Gammaproteobacteria > Burkholderiales > Rhodocyclaceae > Nitrogeniibacter. The sequence goes on along the minus strand of JBFIJC010000288.1, from coordinate 580 downwards.
GGATCCTGAATCAACCGATGCCAAGCGGGTGCTGGCGGGCACGATGGGCGGCGGCAACGTCTCGAGCGAGCAGATTGCCATGCGTCTGGCCGAAGCCCTGGCCACGTCGGGCGCGCGCTTGCCGGGTGATCTGTTGAGTTTGAATCGCGTGCTGTCGCGCATGCCCGACAAACTGGAGGCGCGCCGGATCATCGTACGGGTCACCGAGCCGTATCTGGATTACCCCGAAGCCCATTTTGCCCGCGCCCATGCAGCCTTCGGTGCGCGTGATGAGGCGGGCAGTCTGGTTGCGCTTGATGACGCGATTCGTCTGCGGCCAGAGTGGGATCAGCCCTTGCTGCTCAAGGCGCAGATCCAGCACGGCACCGACCCGGCCCTCGCCGCCAAGACGCTGGCGGGCTTTCTGGCGAAGTATCCGGACAGTCTGACAGCGCGTCGCGCATACGGGCGGGCGCTGGTGAGCGTCAAAGACTACGGCCAGGCGCGTCGCGAGTTCGAGGCGGTGCTGACTCAGGCGCCGGACGATCAGTCCTCGCGCTATGCCGCGGCGAGGAGTGCGCTGGCCATGCAGGACCTGACT
>JBFIJC010000287.1:0-4983 GCA_041600915.1 Nitrogeniibacter sp. | reverse complement strand
TGGTCGTTCTGTTGTCGGTATTTTCCGGCTTGTGGGCGGGCGTGCTTACTGCAAGTGTCTTGCTCCCCATTTTGCTGGTGTCGGTGGTGTTCTGGGTCGTGTTTGCGTTTCCGTGGCTGCTTCGCCGGTGGGTGCTTGGGCGCGGCCTGATGGCTTTCGTGGTTGGATTTGTTGTGGTTTTGCCGACCGCCGTCGCTATGATCGTTTTGCGCGAAACCGATGTGAGCTTGCTTCTGGCCGCCATGGCGGTGGTCTGGATCGCCGATATTGCAGCCTATTTCTCCGGACGCGCATTTGGCCGCCGAAAGCTCGCCCCGGCAATCAGCCCGGGCAAGAGCTGGGAGGGGGTTTACGGCGCGATCATCGGTGTCGAGCTCTATGGTTTGGCGCTGGCATTTGCCTTCGGAATTGAACTCTCCGTCGGAACCGTCATCCTAGGTGCGGTGGCGCTCGTCGTGCTGACTGCTGTCAGCGTCGTCGGCGACCTGTTTGAATCTCTGTTGAAGCGTCAGGCCGGCATCAAGGACAGCAGCGGTTTGCTGCCCGGGCACGGCGGTGTACTGGACCGGATTGACAGCCTGACTTCGACGTTGCCAATGGTGGCATGCGCAATGTTGCTGCTGTCCGTTTGAAGCGGATTGCGCGCGGTGTTCGCCGGGTCAGTGGCGCGCCAGCGTGGTGCGTATACCGCTGCAGTTATCCGAAACTCATCGTAGGCATGGTATGCAAAGCTTGACCGTACTGGGTGCAACAGGCTCGATTGGTGTCAGCACACTCGATGTGGTGTCGCGTCATCCGGATCGCTACCGCATCTTTGCGCTGAGCGGAAAAACCCAGTTGGCCCGTCTGGCCGAGCAATGCGCGCGGTTTTCAGCCCGTTTTGCGGTGGTTGACGACGCCGTATCCGCCGCACAACTTCAGGACTTGATCGCTGAGCGTGGCGCGCACACCGAAGTCCTTTATGGTGCCGACCAGCTTGCCGCCGTCGCCGAAGCCCCTGAAGTCGACACCGTAATGGCTGCCATTGTCGGCGCCGCGGGTTTGCGTCCCACACTTGCTGCCGCACGCGCCGGCAAACGTGTTTTGCTCGCCAACAAGGAAGCTCTGGTGATGTCCGGGGCCTTGTTCATGTCGGCTGTCGAGGCGGGCGGGGCGACCTTGCTGCCCATCGACAGCGAACACAATGCCGTCTTCCAGGCGCTGCCACCGACCTATCAGCGTGACCCCGCAGCCGTTGGTGTGCGCCGCATTTTGCTGACCGCCTCCGGGGGTCCGTTCCGCGATCGTAGTGTCGATACGCTGGCGGCAGTCAGCGCCGATGAGGCCTGCGCGCATCCGAACTGGGTCATGGGGCGCAAGATATCGGTCGACTCCGCGACCATGATGAACAAGGGTCTCGAAGTCATCGAGGCACACTGGCTCTTCGGAGTACCCGCGGATCAGATTGATGTCCTTGTTCATCGCCAGAGCGTGATTCATTCGATGGTCGAATACGTGGACGGCTCGGTCGTCGCCCAATTGGGGAATCCCGATATGCGCACGCCGATTGCCCATGCGCTGGCGTTTCCCGATCGAATTGACGCAGGCGTCGGCCCACTCGACTTGTGTGCGATTGGCCAGCTCAACTTCGAAAAGCCCGATCCACGGCGATTCCCGTGCCTGCCTTTGGCCTATGCCGCGTTGCGCGCTGGCCGGGGTGTGCCCGCGGCCATGAATGCGGCCAATGAGATTGCCGTTGACGCGTTTCTGTCCGGGCGTCTGGCCTATCTGTCGATTGCGCGCCTTGTCGAATCCGTCATGGGGCGCATGGCCGACGCGGGTGATGCCAGTATTGAAGAGCTTGAGTCCGTCGATGCCGAAGCGCGTGCCTTGGCACGTGAGTGCCTGATGTCGGACGAGGCGGCCTGATGTCGATCTTCGAATACATCATTCCTTTCGTCGTCGGCTTGGGGTTGCTGATCCTCATCCACGAGCTGGGCCACTACTCGGTGGCACGCTGGTGCGATGTCAAGGTGTTGCGATTTTCGGTCGGGTTCGGCCGGCCCTTGCTCAAATGGCGCGCCGGAAAAGACCGTACCGAGTGGGTGCTGGCGCTTTTTCCCTTGGGCGGTTACGTCAAAATGCTCGATGAGCGCGAAGGCAAGGTGAGCGATGCCGAGCGCCCTCGCGCCTTTACGCAGCAAAGTGTCTGGCGGCGGTTTGCGATTGTCGCGGCCGGCCCATTGGCCAACCTGCTTCTGGCGGTGTTGCTTTATTGGGTGGTTTTCGTTGGCGGTGTCGACGAACTGCGGGCGCGCATCGATGTGCTTGCACCGGAAAGCGCGGCCGCACAGGCGGGCTTCGTGACCGGCGATGAGGTTATTCAGGTCGGTGATGCACCGATTCGTTCGTGGCAGGACTGGCGCTGGCGTCTGCTCAAGGCAGTACTCGATGAGCCAACCGTTGATGTGGTGGTTGTAGGCGTCGATGGCGTGCGGAAAACACGCACGCTTTCACTGCAAGACATCACCATCGATGAAGCCAAGAACGATCCGGTAACGCAGCTCGGCTTCCGCCCCTATCGACCCACGATTCCGCCTGTTGTCGGTGATGTTGTCGCGGGTGGCGCTGCCGATCGCGCTGGATTGCGCGTGGGTGACCGCGTGGTGGCAATCGATCGCAAGCCCCTGGTTGACTGGAGCGACCTGGTCGACCGCGTCAGTGCGGCACCGGGCCAGTCGATGCAGTTCGAGTGGCTGCACGACGGCGTGCTTCGGGAGGGGGTGTTGACCCCCGAGCCGACCGATCGCGATGGCAAGCTTGTCGGACGGGTCGGCATCATGGTCGCGCCCTTGCCGGAAGGGCGCGAAGCGATGTTTGTCACCGTATCGCACGGACCCATCGAAGCTATGGCTAAAGCCGTAGCCCAGACCTGGGAAATGAGCACCTTCAGCCTTGCCATGATCGGCCGTATGGTGACCGGCGAACTGTCCTGGAAGAACCTGAGCGGCCCCGTCACCATTGCCGATTACGCAGGGCAAAGCGCAAAGATGGGGCTCGACCATTATCTGAAATTTTTGGCGCTGATCAGCATCAGTCTTGGCGTCCTGAATCTGCTCCCCATCCCGGTGCTGGACGGTGGGCATTTGCTGTATTATGTGATCGAAATGCTGCGAGGCGGCCCCGTCCCGGAACGCGTGATGGAGATCGGACAACAAGTCGGTCTTGCCCTTCTCGTCATGCTTATGGCTTTCGCCTTTTACAATGACATCAACCGCCTGATTTCTGGCTGATTCCTCAATGAAACTGAAGCTTCTTTCCGGGCTGCTTGCCGCCCTGTACGTGGCCGCTCCCGCGTTTGCGTTCGACACCTTCGTCGTCAAGGATATTCGCGTTGAAGGCATTCAGCGAACCGAAGCCGGCACGGTGTTCACCTATCTCCCCGTCAAGGTCGGAGACCGGTTTTCCGAAAGCCAGGCCAAAGAGTCGATTCGAGCGCTGTTTGCGACCGGCTTTTTCGACGATGTCCGCATCGAAGTCGAAAATGACGTGCTCGTTGTTGTCGTCGATGAACGACCTGCCGTGGCCCAGATCGATTTCTCCGGCGTCAAGGAGTTCGACAAGGACGCGCTGAAAAAGGGTCTGAAGGACGTCGGGCTGGGCGAGTCGCGAATTTTCGATCGTGCCGTGCTTGAGCGCGCCGAACAGGAACTCAAACGCCAGTATCTGACACGCGGCAAGTATGCCGCCACGGTTCAGACGACAGTCACGCCGTTGGAGCGAAATCGCGTGGCGGTCCGTTTTGATGTGGACGAGGGCGAAGTTGCCAAGATCCGCCAGATCAAGATTGTCGGTGCGACCTTGTTTGAGGAGGACGACCTGCTCGAACTCTTCGAACAGACCACCCCGGGCTGGCTGACCTGGTACACCAAATCTGATCAGTACTCCAAGCAAAAGCTGTCGGGTGACCTCGAAACGCTTCGGTCTTTCTACCTGAACCAGGGCTATCTGGACTTCAGTATCGATTCGACGCAAGTGTCGATTACTCCGGACAAGAAAGACATCTACATCACGGTTGCCATTACCGAAGGTGCGAAGTACACCGTTTCGGCCGTCACCCTGACCGGCAATCTGATCCTGCCCGACGAGGTCTACAAAGACATCGTGACCGTCAAGGCCGGCGACGTTTTTTCGCGTGAAGCGCTGACGAATACCAATAAAGCCATTACGGACCGACTGGGCAACGAGGGTTATGCCTTCGCCAACGTGAATGCGGCGCCAGAAGTCGACCGTGAAAAGCATCAGGTGGCGTTCACGATCTTTGTCGATCCGGGCAAGCGGGTCTATGTCCGCCGCATCAACGTGGAAGGCAACGATCGTACGCGTGACGAAGTTGCCCGTCGTGAAATGCGCCAGATGGAAGGCGCGTGGTACGACGGCGAAAAAATCAACAAATCCAAGGTTCGCCTGGATCGTCTCGGCTTCTTCGAAGAGGTCGCCGTTCAGACGCCGGCGGTGCCGGGCACGACCGATCAGGTCGATGTGAATTTCAAGGTCAAGGAACGCCAGACCGGCAACCTGTCCCTGGGTGTGGGTTTTTCAAGCTCGGACAGTGTGGTGCTGTCTGCGGCTGTTGCGCAACAGAACCTGTTTGGTTCCGGCAATGCACTGAATCTGCAACTCAATACCAGCACGAGCACACGGACTTATTCGCTGTCCTATACCAATCCGTATTACACCCTGGACGGGGTCAGCCGCGGTTTTGATGTCTATCACCGCACCTACGATGCCGATGCGCTCGATCTTGCCCGCTACAAGACCGCGTCGACGGGTTTTGGCCTGCGCTATGGCTTCCCGATTGCGGAAGATGACCGGATCAACGTCGGCCTGACGATTGATCGCACTGAGGTCACGACCTTTGACGATAGCCCTGTTCAGTACAAGGACTTCGTCACGGCCTTCGGTAATGAAGCCACCAGTTTGCTCGGCTCGGTGAGTTGGTCG